>JBHHVX010000038.1:0-28760 GCA_046754505.1 Phycisphaerae bacterium
GGATTCTCGGTCCAGCGTGGATTCTCGATCCTGCGTGGATTCTCGGTTCAGTGCGGGATTGTAGCGCTTTCGGCGGATGCATTCGACCGTCATCTCGGGGCGTCGAGCATCAGTCGCCCGGCGTTGTCGCAGAGCCACTGCACCTTGCGAAGCACGACCTTGAGGAAACCGAAGCCGTCCAGGCCGGCGAACGCGCCCGTCCGCAGGATCGGAAAGACGGCCTGAGCGATCAGGCCCTCCTGCATCAGGTGCGGGACGGCCGCCAACTCCGCCCGGGAAATAACGATCATTTCGTCGTAGCCGCGGAGGAATCGTTTGGCCCGCAAATCGTCGGTGTTGTCCGGCCAGGCGTTCAGATCACGGCCCCCTGTTGTCAGCGAGAACTGGAGCGTGCCGTTGGCGATATCAGAGACACGCGGCTGTATTCGCGCGGCGTCGAAATCGATTACGGCCACGACGTGGCCTTTGTCGAACAGCATGTTGCCCGGATGCCAGTCGGAGTGGACGATCTGGGATTCCCACGCGGTCATGCCGATCTCGTTGACCGTGGCGGCGGCACTCTTGTAGGCGGTCCGCAGGGCCTGCAGGGTTTCGACGACTTCCCGCTCGTGCCCACGGGTCGACGCGGATTCGAGGATTTTTTCACCCAGCGGCTTGAACGATCGCCGCACGGCCGGCGAATCGTGATAGTGCCCGCGTGGCGGATCCCATTCCGGCTGGTAGTTCTCGATGAGCCGATGGTATAACCCCAGCATCTTGCCGGCCTCATAGGCCGCGACTAGTCCAGCGTCGTACGGCTCACTTTCGATGAACTCAAACATCTCGTAGATGGCGTCGCCGATCTTGAGCATGGAGTTGTTGTGGTCACGCGTGCCGATCAGGTGGGGTAGGGGGAAGTTTTTCCCGGCCAGATGTTTTTGCAGGGCGTGCGCGAAGGCCACGCGGTAGGGGTCGCTCTTGCCTCTGGGCCGGCGTTTGAGGAGAAATTTTCCCTGGTTTGTCGCGATCACGACCTTGGCCGCACCGTGGTGTCCCCGGGGAAAAGCGCGGACACTGTGGATGATGCCGAGGTCGTAATTGCTCAACACCCTGGCAAGCTCTTCGGACGTCAGCGTTTCACGCGGCGTGGTCATCACACTATAGTGTACGCCTAACCCTTCGCCGCCGCCGAGGCTGGGCGTTGGCGCAGGCCTGAACTTGAACCGACAGCCCCCGGCGGCAGCCGGGGGTTCAGGCGTACAAACTCGGGCGGAAACCCGCCACCAGAGGTCGATAAAACAATGACGAACGGCCCTATAGGACTGATCGGCGGAACCGGGTTGGGCGAGGCCCTGCTGGGCGAGGTGCGCGGAACACCACGCGAGATCGACACGCCCTTCGGACGGCCGAGCGGTCCCATCATTCGCGGACGTTGCGAAGGGGCCGAGGTCGCCGTCCTGGCGCGGCACGGCGAAGGGCACCTGCTCTCTCCGACGGCCGTGCCCTATCGGGCGAATATCTACGCCCTCAAGTCGGTCGGCGTGACGCGAATCATCGCCAGCGGCGCCACCGGCAGCCTCCGCGAGGACCTCCGCCCGCGCGATCTGGTGGTTGTCGATCAGGTCATCGACAAGACGACGCGGCGGGCGGGGACGTTCTTCGACGAGGCGGGCATCGCGGCGCACGTGGAACTCGCCGAGCCGTTCTGTCCCGCGATTCGCCGGGCGTTGCTGTCGGCGGCCGGGTCGGTCGACACGACGGTGCACGACGGCGGCACATACGTCTGTATGGAAGGGCCGGCATTTTCGACCGCCGCCGAGAGCCGGATGCACCGGGCCTGGGGCGGCGACCTGATCGGCATGACCTGCATGCCGGAGGCCCGGCTGGCTCGCGAGGCGGAAATGTGCTACGCCATGCTGGCCCTGCCGACCGACTACGACTGCTGGCGACCGCACGATCCGGGCACGGACAAGACGGCCCTGCTGAGCGAGATCCTTGGCAACCTGAAAGCGGCGACGGCGAATTCGATCGTGCTGATCAAGGCCGTTCTGCGGACACTGGCGGCGTCCGGCGATCATGACTGCCCCTGTCAACATGCGCTCGATCTGGGCATCTGGAGCGATCGGGGCCGCATCCCGGCGGCGACGGTCGAGCGCCTAGGGATTCTTGTAGCGCGGCATTTGAAGTAACAAGGCGTGCCATCGGCGGCAGGCCCGATCAGAGCCGCGACCGTAAGGGAGCGGGAACCTTCGCCAAACGCGGCCGGGTGCCACGGGCAGCTTGCCTGCCCGTGTTGGTGCAAGGCACTGTCCGCCGATGCACTGGCGGACAAGCCGCCCGTGGCACCCATCTGGCATCGTCGGCCGCCGGTGAAAGAGACCGCCCATCGTAGTAGCGTCGGCCCCCGTGGCCGACGTGGAAGGCAGGACAGGCGCCGCCATGCCCGCTGGCCACGGGGGGCCAACGCTACGCGCTGCGTAACGCCGCCGATGCAGCGCTGCCGTACGGGAGAGACCCATCGCACCGACGTTGACAGGCGTGGCGCGGGCGGGCATCGTGCGGCATCATGTCGAACGAGAACGAGCCACGGGCGGCGGGGCAACGATCACAGGGTGATCGCGTGTTGTTGTTCATCGCCTCGCTGGGTTATCTGGGCTTCGTGCCGGTGGCGTCGGGGACGGTGGCGGTGGCGGTGGTCGGCGTGCCGCTGCACCTGCTTCTGGTTTCGCATCTCGGACTGGCGTGGCCGTGGTATGCGCTGTTTTGCGCGGGGCTGACGCTATTCGCCATATGGATCGCGGGGCACGGCGATCGCATCCTCAAAGAAAAAGACAGCAGTAAATCTGTCATCGACGAAATCCCCGGCTACCTGATCGCTCTGATCGGTCTGCCGGTCACCTGGCAGATCGTCGCGGCGGCGTTTTTCCTGGAACGAGCCATCGACATCGCCAAGGTCCCGCCCGCCAACTGGATCGAACGACGCGTGCCCGGCGGCTGGGGTGTCGTGCTCGACGATGTCGTCGCGGGGCTTTACACCCTCGGCCTGTTGCATGTCGGCGTGCGAGTGCTGCCCGCCTGGTTCGGTGTCTAGCGCGAGCGGACCGGCGTCTTACTGCGGCGGCGGATCCGGCAGGGGTGTGAAGTGTGCCGCACAGCGGGGCTCGTACTCATCGGTGCCACCGACCATGGTGCGGGAGGCGACCGGCACCATTCGCTGGGTGAATTCGGCCGGCTCGCCACAGACACGGCAGGGTGACAGGCACGCCTGCACTTCGTCGGCCATCGCCGTCAGTTCCGGCATCGGCACAAACGGCCGGCCCCATGCGTCGTTCGAGATTCCGGCCACCATCACAGACACACCGCGATCTCGAAGTGTGCGGACCACATCGAGCAACTCCGGCTGAAAGAATTGACCCTCGTCGATGGCGATACACCGAGCGTCGCCGCATTTCTCCAAGATCGCGCCGGCCGACGTCACCCGGACGGCGGGAAACCGGTCGCGGGTGTGCGTGATGAGGTGATCGGCGTCGTAGCGGTCGTCGATGGCGTGCTTGAATGCCCGGACGGACGCCCCGGTCTGTTCGGCATGCCGCAGCCAGGCGATGAGCCGCTCGGTCTTTCCGGCGAACATCGAGCCGTGGATGACGATGAGTCGGCCGGGGGGATATTGTTCTTCCATCGTGTGAATTGTGACGGCTCGGCCGTCGATGGCAAGGCCGGCAAATCAGTTCGAGCACGACAGCGTTTTTCTTGCCTCACCCGGGGTCGGACGTATAGTATCGCCCGGTCAAAGAGACACACCTTCATGCAGGAGGCTACGAGCGATGTCCACGTTAATCGATTCGCTGTCTTGGTCTTCACTCCGGCTGGAAGGCCCCGACATCCCATGGAACGACCTCGATGAGATGGCAGCCGCCGCGGACGCTCACGAGGTTCGCCAGCATCTGGTGAACATGGCGACCCGGAGTCTGGACCGGCGCTATGCGGGGGATGAAGCGCCCTGCCGAGACCTGACACACCTGGCCGTGTCGGCGATCTTCGCTCTGGCAGCGGAGTGGATGGGCGATCGGGGGTGTCGCGAAGCGGCCGAATTTCTGCTTCACAGTCTCTACCGAGCCAGCGAGGCCGAGGACGACTTCACACTCTCAGTCGCGGCGCAGGCCGCCGGGCAACTGGGGCCGGCAGTCGTGAGGCCTGCCTTGGACCTGGCCCAATCGATCGGCCCGAAACAGCGATGCTGGGGCCACCTGCTCGAATTGCTCCGCCAGGCGGAGGATGCGGACGAGCCGACGTATGAGGCCGTGATTCGTTGGTGCCGTCGTGTGATCCAGGAATCGCCGGATCGCTTCACGCGATATTCCAGCATTATTCAACCGGTCTGGTTGCTTGCGATACTGCAAGACACCGATTCGCTACCGATGCTGCGATCGATCCATGCCCGGTCGAAATGCCCCGAGCTGAAGACTGTGATTGAGGTGATTGGGGTGTTGGAGGAGTGTCCCGATAGAGACGTGCCGTTGATCGCGCCGGCAATGGAGATACCAGTAGAAAAATGGTTGCCCGAACGGATCGATGAATCAAGGAAGAAGCCAGAAAATCAGGATGATGAGGATGAGCCGCCGGAAGAGGAATCGACCGACAAACGCCACGACGGCATCCTGCACATCGTCGAAGGATCCGACTTGCGACCAATCCTGCCGACGGCCACCCGCGCACAGAACAAAGGCTTCGATTATTCGGTGCCCCGGAAGATCGGACGAAACGCACCCTGCCCCTGCGGCAGCGGCAGAAAATACAAAAAGTGTTGCGGCCGTTAGCACTTTGGAGACGCTTGGGCGAGGCGCTTGCCCCTGACACATTCAAGTGCGACGGGACGTTAGAGTGCTCCGATCCACGCGACGATGTCCGAGCCGTCGTTGATGCCGTCGCCGTTGACGTCGACGCGAAGCGCGAGGCAATCGCCCTTTGGCGGATTATCGAGGAGGGCCTGCACGAGGAGGCCGGCGTCGACCGAGTCGACCGTGCCATCGCCGTTGATGTCGGCGTCGCTGAGCGGCGTGGCGGGAATGATGCGGAAGACCTCGCCGCCGAACAGATCGCAGATATAGGCCTCGCCGGCCGCGTCCTCGCCGAACGACGAGATGCCGGCAATGGCCAGAATGCCGGGGGGGTCCAGCTCGGCGGTGCGCGTCGTGAATTCGGTCAGGTTGAGGCCGTCAAAGCGGAACGACCATATCTCACTGCTGCAGAAATCCGCGAAGAAATAGGTTCCCTGAAGACCGGGTATGGCACAGCCGCGGTAGACGACCCCGCCGGTGACGGAACAATTGCCTCCGGCGTGCGTGTAGTCGTGAATCGGGTTTTTCAGGGCCGGTGAGTTGCAGGTGCAGCCGCTCAGCCCGGTGCAACTGGAGCCTTCCATGCACCGCCAGCCGTAGTTTTCCTTGCCGCGGCTGTCGAACCGCTGGAAGTCGATCTCCTCGACCGCGTTCTGGCCGACATCCGCGATATACAGGTCGCCGTTGGCACGGTCGAACGCGCAGCGCCATGGGTTGCGCAGGCCGTAGGCCCAGATTTCATCGTCACCGGTGGCGCCGACGAAGGGGTTGTCGGGCGGGATGGCGTAGTTCCGGCCCGGGTCGGCCGGAAAGTCATCTCCGTCTACATCGATGCGGAGCAGTTTTCCGAGCCGCGTGTTGACGGTGGTCTGGCCGTTGCTGAAGGGATCGTTGGCGGCGCCGCCGTCGCCGGTGGAGATGTAAAGAAACCCGTCGTTCGGCCCGAACTCGATCCATCCCCCGTTGTGGTTCTCGAAGGGTTGGGCGAACGTCATGATCGTGAACGCGCTGTTGGGGTCGGCGATGTTGGGATCGGCCGAGACGGTGTAGCGGCGGATGTTGGTCGTCCCGCTTCCGCCGGCCGTGAAATTGACGTAGAAGAAACCGTTATTTGCGTAGTCCGGATGAAAGGTCAGCCCGAGCAGTCCCTGCTCAGCTCCGAACGCAACGCCCGGGACCGACAGGAAGGGCGTCGCCAGCAGTGTGGGCGGGGTCGTCGTCAGGTCGAGGATGCGGATGCGCCCGTTTGAGCCGACGCGCTGCTCGACGATGAAGACGCGGTCGAAATCGCCCGGCGCGTGGGTGACGAACAACGGACTGAACAACCCGGAGGCAACGCGCTCGGTCGTCAGCGGCGGAACGCCGGTTCCGGCCAACGCGGCACGCGACGAAAAGAGACCCACCAAGACGACCAGCATGGTTCGGAAGGCGATTCGACACGCAGTCATCGTATGGGCCCTTCCTCGGATTCTCGATCGATTCGCGCCTTCGTGGGTATCATGGCGGCTCCTCCCGTTCGGACGTCACGCGCCCGTCGCGGGTCACTCCGTGGCCGCGGCCGCTCGCCGAGCGAGGAGCGTCCGCCTACAGGGAGATCGAGCGCACCGGCGGCCTCTTTCGCCAGACGTATCGACACGGCGGCATTCCCGCTGGAGCCCCACAGGTCGGACCGAGCTCCCCCATCAACGCGCTGTGCCTCTCCGGCACCTTCTATATTCTATCGGACCGGGTTCTTCGGTGTCAATGCCACACTTGCGATTCCCAGCAAGTGTCGCTTCTGTGTCCGTGGGGCCGCGGCAGGCAGAGACGCCGGCCCCGCCGACTATGTCGTCAACCCGGCGGCCCGGAGCACGGGCGTCAGGCCCGCCAGGTCCTGTTGATCAAAGGCACCCACGCGGCGGCTGTCGAGATCAAGGACGCCCCAGCAGCGACCGTCCGGCTCGAAGAGAGGGATGACCACTTCGGAGCGGTCCCGCGGATCGCAGGCAATGTAGCCATCGCCGAGCTTCGCCACGTCATCGACGATTACGGCCTTCCCGTCTCGAAACGACCTTCCGCAGACGCCGTGCAGACCGATCGGACTGCACGCCGGTGTGTCGCGGCACGGACCGAGGATCAGTTCGTCACCGCCTTCGTGCAGATAGAAACCGACCCACGAGACGTCCGTGTCTTTCAAGGCTGCCCACAGCAAGTCGACGACCGACTGCATTTGCACGACCCGGTTGCGTTCGGGCCGAACCGACGATTCGATTTGGGCGTAGGGGCGATCCCCTTCGGGTCGCGGCTGAACGTCGTCATTCTGGCGCACTTGGCATTCCTGGGTTGACGGTGCCGTTACAGCGGTTCCTTGTGAAATCCGTACTCCCGCGCCTGATCCGGGTCATCACATATCCGTTCACCCTGTTGGACGAAGCCGACCTTCCGGTAGAGCCGGTGGGCGTCGAGCAGTTTGACGTCGCTCCAGGCGACCATGCGGTGGCAGGCACGAGACCGGCCGAACTCCATCGTCACATCGAGCAGCCGACGTCCCAGCCCACGTCCGCGATAGGTCTGGCGCAGGTACATTCGGTGCAACTCGCACTCCGGGCCGTGCATCGTAACGCCGGCGCAGCCGATCACGTCCGCGCCGTCGAGCACCACCCAGAACATGCCGCCCGGTTCGACGTAGTGGGACTCGATCGCATACAGATCGCGATGATAGCCGTCGGCCTCCCAACTGAAGCCGTATTCGTCGTGGACGGCACGGACGACGGCCACGACGCCGTCACCGTATCGTGATTCATACGGGGCGATCCGGCACACGACGCACCCGCTATTTGTCATCCTTGGATGGCGGGTGCGTCTTCGCCTGGTGGGCGACCTCCCGCGCGGCCTTGAAATATGCGAGAACGCTCTTGAATCGCTCGCTCTCATCCGGTGGAGCGAACTCGACCGCGCGGGCCTGCGTCTCGATGGCCAAGTCGATCATGCCGAGATCGCACTGGACACGGGCGAGAATGGCCAGCGCCTCCGGATCCCGGTGCTTCGTCAGCGCGTTGGCCCGCGTCGCGACACGCCAGAGACAGGCCGGATCGCGGTCGGACAGCGGAGCGTTCAAATCCATCTTGACCAGTTCAAGCAGGGACTCGGACGAGTCCTTGAACGCGCTCTCGATACGGGTGTTCAGTTCGGGCACCTTGTCGGCCATGTCAAAACGCGTGAGGAGTTGGCGTTTGATCAGGTACGGTTGCAGCTCCATCGGTTTGAGCGCGATCAGTTTGTCGAGGGTCTCGAACAACTTGTCCTTGTCACCCGCCTGATAGGCGGGCTGCAAGGATTTCATGAGTTCCTCGAACTTCTTGCTGGTCAGGGCCGCGTTCTTGGCGGCTTCGATGTCATAGTCGCCGGCGAGGACCTTTTGGATCGCCGAGTCCATCGTCGTGGTATCTGCCAGCGGGTTGCCCGCCCAGACCACGGTTCCGGATCGATCGACGAGAAAGGCGTGCGGAATGCCGGGAATGTCCTTCATGTAAGTCTTGTTCGTCGCCATCTCGTCGTCGATGCCCACGTAGTAGGGCATCTTCATTTTCTTGTCGACAAATCGCGAGACCTTGGAGGTGTCCTCATTGCTGATGCCCAGGATGACCAATCCGTCCTTTTCATGCTTCTCGTGGAGCTTGGCGAGGTGCGGAATGCTCTTCTTGCAGGGCGGACACCAAGTGGCCCAGAACTCAACCAGGAAGACGTGTTTGTTCGCGTCCTTGCCGCCCGGCAAGGACGGCGGTTCATGGTTGATCCACCGGGCGACCTTGACGGCCGGGGCCTTGTCACCGATCGCCGGCGCGGCGGACGCGAGGCGCGCCGGCAGCGCGATTCCCGCAGATAGAACGAGGAGCAGCGTAATGCGTTTCATGGTCATGACACCTTCTCTCGGTTTGCAACCGTGCCCGCCGCCGATGAACCGCGGTCAGCGACGCCGAGAACCCGCCAGCCGACCCGATCTGTTATTCTACACGATGTGACCACACAGGACACACCCGACATCACGCCGAATTCCGCTCCCCTGTACGGCGGAGAGCCGCATCCGTGTCCCTATCTGCCGGATCGCACCGCCCGTGACGTGTTTCTGATGGAGTCGGAGCTGGATCCGGCGGCCTACGAGGCGCTGATGGATTGTGGGTTTCGCCGGAGCGGAACGATCGTGTATCGACCGATCTGCGAGGGCTGCCGGGAGTGCGTGCAGCTTCGCGTCCCGGTCGCGACGTTTCGTCCCAGCCGCTCGCAGCGGCGTGTGCTGCGCCGCAACCTCGATGTCCACGTCGAGATCGGCACGCCGGTCTGCACGGACGAGAAGTGGCGTATCTTCGTGCGATACCTTCGGCATCAGCACGACGGAACGATGACCGAGGACCGTGAGACCTTCGAACGATTCCTCTACCGCTCACCCACCCGCAGCCTGGAAATGGTGTATCGCCTCGGCCGTCGGATCGTCGGCGTCGGCGTGGTCGATTTCTGCCCGTCGGCGCTGTCGAGCGTCTATTATTTCTTCGACCCGGAGGCGGCCCGCCGCAGCCTCGGGGTCTTCGGAGCCTTGCGCGAGATCGATGAATGCCGCAGTCGCGGGCTTCCCTATTGGTACGCCGGATTCTTCGTGCGCGACTGCACGCGGATGAACTACAAGGCCGCGTTTCGCCCGTTTGAGTTGCTCGGACCGGATGGACAGTGGCGGGGATTCGGCCGAGCCGGAGACATACGGCCGGGTCCGTCGACCGAGGCGGTGTAACGGCCCTCGGCGCAGCCCCCCCCACGGTCACCCCGCCAGCAGCGAAATGACGAAGGCCGAGACGTCCGCGCCATTGTTGGCTCCGTCACCGTTCGTGTCCGAACCCGCCCTGTGGATAGGATCGGCGTCGTTGCCGAGGAGGACGCCGACGAAACAACTGATGTCATTGACGTCCGTGAGCCCGTTTCCATCACAGTCTCCTCTTCGGACGACAATGTCGTAGCCCAGCGGCCGGTAGTGTTCGAGGCTGCATCGCATGCGCCGGGCCTGCTCCGGCGTGAACTGCGTCATGCACAGATCGTCGGAGTAATCCATGTAGTTGTGAATGGGATCGGGGATGCCGCAACTCTGGCCGTCGGAGCACCCCGTGGTCGGGATCGACTGGGGTTTCGTGTCACAGATCAGGTCGCCGCTGGTGTAGCAGGCCGTGGCGCTGCCGCACCCGTTGCTGAACGTGTGCTCGAGACCCAGGTAGTGCCCGACTTCGTGCGTCGCGGTCCGGCCCTGGTCGAACGGCGGGCCGATCGGGGCGTTGCGCCCGAAGGCCGACCAGAGGATCACGACGCGGTCGAAGTTGGCTCCGGCGATGCCGCCCTGCGGCAGATCCGGCACGTAGCCGAGTGCCCCGCTGGCGGTGTTCGTGTAGATGTTGAGATAGCGATTCGTGTCCCACGCCAGGGTATTCCAGTAACTGCCGCCGTCATTGAACCATGTGGTGTTGTCGCTGTATGTGATTCCGGTGGTCGGGTTGCCGGACGGGTCCACGGTGGCGAGGCGGAACTCAATCTGGATGTCGGTGCCGGCCTGTCCGTTGGACCCCACGAGGGCCAGAAAATCCTCGTTCAGAATAGCGATCTGACTCTGAACCATCGCGGGGCTGATGTCACCGGTCACGCCGTTGCTGTGGCGGAGGACGTGTACCACGACGGGAATGCGGTACTTGACGACCGAGGGATCGTAGATGGCAGCGGGGTTGGTGAAGGTGAAGGTGCAATCCGCCTGGCCGCCGCCGCGCGGCATCGCTCCGGCCTGCCCGCTCGCCACGGTACCGCAATGCCGGCCGTGGAGTCGGAAGAAATCCGACGAGACATACTGGTTCCAAGTGTAAAAGGTCTGGTTGCCGGCGACGATCGTGCCGTTATCGAGTTGTCGCACGGTCGGCTGGGTAGCGGGCTTCTGGGCGACCGCCTGCGGCACCGCGGCCATCAACAACACCGCCGCTCCCAGCGACCCCAGCGCGTGGAAAACCTGTCTGGACATGTTGGCTGTCTCCCCTCCCCCGATTACTGAATCGTCACAGGCTCGCCGGGCGGGTCCCATCCGATTCGCATTTGAGAGCGACCCCGGACCGGCCCATTCCACGGTGCTGATTGTATGCTTCCGGTGGCCTCGAACGCAAGCGGCATAGACCGTCGGGTCTGCCCACTCTGGGGGGACTGGGGACCAACGGCGGGTCGTTTCGCCCGATAACACCCTCAGGGGACGGCCGGTTTCGGCGCGTCAGATTGATCTCAAGCCGGGTGGGACCCGCGACGATGAGTTCGGGGAGAGCATCGGAATTATCGGAGTTACTATGATGCATTCAGAGACACTCGAGGCGATCAAGCGGTCGGCGGCGGTCCCGTCGATGCCGATGGTGGCGGCGCGCTGCCAGGAGATGACGAACGATCCGGATTGCAGCTACGACAAGCTGGTCGAGTTGCTGGGGACCGACCCGGGCATTGCTGCCGACATCCTGCGTTTGTCCAATTCCGCGCTGTTCGGCGTGACGCGGCAGGTCGGTTCGCTCAAGCAGGCGATCACCCTGCTCGGCATGAAGCGCGTTCGCGACCTGGTCATGGCGCGATATCTCGCGCAGCAGATCGACCAGATCCGCACGGACCTGATCGACGTAGATTACTACTGGCGTCGTTCTTTGACGACCGGCATCCTGGCTTCGAAGTTCGCCGACACCCTGGCGCCGCGCCAGCGTGACGAAGTGTTTATCGGCGGGCTGCTCGCGGATGTTGGTGTCGTCGTCTTGGCGCGGGCTCTCCCGAAGCAGTACGCATCCATCGCTGCGCAATACCGTCCTCATGCCTCAGACGACTGGATCCAAGGCGAATACAGCCTGATGGGGGTCACGCACGGGGACGTGTCGGCGATGGTGCTGGAGCAATGGAACCTGCCGGCGGAGTTGGTCGAGGCCGTTCGATATCACGACGCCTCAGCCGCCGACATACCGGCAGACTGCGCCGGCGCCGCCTTGTCACGCATCATCGGCGGCGCGGGGACCATCGCCCGCATCCTGTGCGAGGCCAATGAACCCGACGCCGCGGTGAAGGCCTGCGCAGACGGGATGGAACGCGTCGAACTGGACATCAGCGTGCTGGTCAACGCCCTGAGTGACGTCGAGCAGGACATCGGGCAGATGGCCGAGCTGCTCGGAATCGAGGTCATCAACAGTAAGGTTTTTTCGCTCATCAGCCAGCGCCTCATCGAAAGCCTCGGCAGCGCGTGCGGGTCGTAACACACCTCGCTCCTTCGGGCGCCACCGCGCATCCAATGCGTGACGCCCACCGACGGCTCCCGTAGCGTCGGCCACGGGGCCACTTCGGCCACGGGGACGACGCCACGGCCGCCCGCCGACCGGTCAAAACGCCCGTCATGTGGACATTCTCCGGACGAACGCTACAGTGAGGAAAAAGCGGTCGGCGACGACCGGGTTGAAAGGCGATCCGGGGGCGGCCTCGCACATGTCCAGAGGCGAACTGTATGCGACGTGGTTCTGCAAATGAAACGATTGGAGCCATCGCGGCAATGCTGATTGTCTGCGCGGCGCCGGCGATGGGGCGGATCATCAATATCCGCACGGTCGTCACTTCGGAGGTGCGACAGACGGAGAGCGGCAGCGAGACGCAATCGGATTTTTCCCAGGAATCGGTGCCGAGCGGTGCGGGCGGCCTGCCCGTGACCGCCCTAGCCAAGTTGGACGGCCGCACGACGGACGGTCTGGTCACCGGCGGGGCCGGCGTGTTTTCCGTGTTTAATCCGGCGAGTCTCACCGGGTTGGCGATTCCTTCCGATGTGGGCCTGGACATCGGCGTGTTCTCGGACCACCCCGCGAGCGCGTGGTTTGCGCAGGGTCGGGTGACGGAAACGCGAAGCGTGGTGCTGAGCGCGGCCGAACTCGGCCCGGCATTCATGGACGGGACTCCGGCCCGCGTCCGGAGCCGGGTCATTCTTGCGGGCATCCTGATGTTGACGGCGTTCGATCCGCTGGACGACTTGACGGGTGTCGAGGTCAACATGCAGTTCAGCGTGACGCAGCATGGCACGAGCGCGGGAAGCACGGTTTTGATCAGTGGTGAGGCCATGCTGCGCGGCGGTCCGAACGGCACGGTCGAGGTCATCCGAACCGGCGAGCTGTCGAACATGTTTCTGCCGATCATCGATCTTCCCGGCCCGATCACCGACCTGCCGTTCGAGAAGGCCATGATCTTTCCCGGTCTGACTTTTCCTTACGAATACGACGTCGTGGCCGGAGAGCCCTTCGAACTGGAGCTGCTGTTCGGTGCGGATATCCGGACGTCGCCCGGCGGCATCGCGGCGACGGCGGTGTTCGGTCTGCCGCCGGTGGAGCTTCCGGCGGTATTTGCAGGAGTCCAACGCGACGACCTCGGAACGCGACTGGCCACCGCCATCACCGACCGCGTCGACACGACCGGCGTTGCCTATGTGAATGCCGACCCGGAACCCGCCGTGCAGCCGGTGCCCGACCGGAATTCGCTCTGTGGCGTGCTCGGGCTGGAGTCGTTCGGGGCGGCGCTCTGGATCGGGATGCTCGCGTGCCATGGAGTCACGAGACGCCGCATCCACAACGGACGAGCAACGGACGTTGCGGCGGGGAGATCGAGATAGTGTGTTCGCGGCTCAGTCCACCGGCGACATTCTCGTGTGGGGGCTGGTGCTGATCGGCGCGATCGGCAGCTTGGGCGCGATCATCTGGATGCTTCGCCGGCGGTTTTTTGCGGCAGCGTCATGGTCGGGCGGAGTGCCTTGGACGTTGCAGCAATTGCGCGAGCTTCGCGCGAAGGACCAGATAACGGACGACGAGTTCCAACGACTGCGCGCGGAAATGTTGAGACCGTGGCAAGCCGAATCGGCGCCCTCGGACGAGGCGTCGGCGGGTGCGAATGACCGAGCGGGCGTGGATGGGAATGAAATCAAGAGAGTGAACCGGGACAGTCGATAGATTGCCGGCGTCCGAGGGCTTGCCGGCCGTCGGACGAATGACGGCCTCTCAAGAACTCTCCGAGACGTGAAGGAATCGGACCCTTGACGAAGAAAACAAAAGGCGGCGGATCGGGAAAAGGAGGGTCGCGCGGCGGCGGTCCGGGTGGAACACGGCGCAAGCGCGTAAGCCGGTGCAGTTTCTGCGGCAAGACCCATCGCGAGGTCGGGCCGATGGTGGAAGGCCCGAGCGACACCTATATCTGCTCGGCCTGTGTCGACCTGTGTCACAACATCATCCGCCAGGAGAAACGCAAAGCGGCGGGGTTCCGTCCGCTCTTCCAGAAGATTCCCACACCACGCGAAATCAACGAGTTTCTTGATCGCTACGTGATCGGCCAGACGCGCGCCAAGAAGACCCTCGCCGTGGCGGTGCATAACCACTACAAGCGTCTATCTAACGCCGAACATGCCGATGTCGACGACGTGGAAATCGACAAGAGCAACATTCTGATGCTGGGGCCAACCGGCTGCGGCAAGACACTGCTGGCCCGCAGCCTGGCGCGCGTCCTCGACGTGCCATTGGCCATCGGTGACGCGACGACGCTGACCGAAGCCGGTTACGTCGGTGAGGATGTTGAAAACGTCCTGCTGCATCTGCTCCAACATGCCGACTTTGACCTCGATGCGGCCCAGCGCGGCATTGTCTATATTGACGAGATCGACAAGATCGGCCGCAGCGCCGGAAACGTGAGCATCACCCGCGACGTCTCCGGTGAAGGTGTCCAGCAGGCCTTGCTCAAGATGATCGAGGGCACCGTCGCCAACATCCCGCCACAGGGCGGCCGCAAGCACCCCGAGCAGCAGTACATCCAGATGGATACCTCCCACATCCTGTTCATCTGTGCGGGGACGTTTGCGGGTCTGGAGGAGATCATCAAGCGGCGGACCGGCGGCAAGAACATCGGATTTGCCAGTGAAGAGACCGACCGCGACGACACCGCGGCCGAGCGCGGCCAACTGCTCGAACAGGTGAGGCCCGAGGACCTGATCGAGTACGGCATGATTCCGGAGTTTGTCGGCCGGCTGCCCATCGTGTCGACCCTGGCGCCGCTCGATGAGGCCGACATGGTTCGCATCCTGACCGAGCCGCGAAACGCTATCGGCCGGCAATATGCCAAGCTCTTCGAGCTGAACGACAGCCGGCTGGAGTTCACGGACGACGCCCTCCACGAAATCGCCCGACAGGCCATCGCTCGAAAAACCGGCGCCCGCGCCCTCCGGGGCGTCGTCGAGGACATCATGCTCGACATCATGTTTGAGCTGCCCAACCCGGGCAAACAGGGACGCTATGTCATCACCGACGCCGTCGTGCGCGGTGAGGCCAAGGTCCAGCCGATACGCGACCGACGTCGAAAAGAATCCGCCTGAGGCCGATGGCGCCGCCCGATAACCGCGTCGCCGGCCGACCCGGGATCGTCCTTTCCCGTCGCGGCTTCGCCGAAAACTCGTGAAGCTCCTGCGCGAGCGTTCCGATCTATCGTATGGATAGAGTGGCGACGTCGGTCGTTTGCGCGCCCGCTTCAAACCCAACCCACGGAATCCCGTTCCGTATCGAGGGCTGACATGGCAACTGTTTCGGTCATCTGCCCGAGTCTGAAGTGCCGGAAGACGCTTCAGGTCCCCGAACACACCCGCGGGCAACTCGTCCGCTGCAAGCACTGCGGCACAACGTTCGCCGTGCCCAAGGCCCGGCCTCGCGCGCCGGCTCCACAGAAGTAGACCGCGGTCGGACGCTCCCCGATGGGTCGCGGCTGAACGGTCACCGTTTCTTCGCGCCGGGGTTTCGGCCTCCTGACGTGGTGACCAGGGTCGTCCGGTGGCGTTTGAGCAAGGCGCCGAGTCGCTCGTCCAGCCCCGGGTGACGGCCGTCATAGGGGACCGTCCGCGGGCTGTCGGCCAGCGCGACGAACCATTTCACCAGATTGTCAAAATCCCGTACGTCGATGATCTCCGGCGCGATCCGCCCGCGGGCCTCGTCCATGTTGTGATAGTTCACGAGCGGCAGGCAGAGGCCCGTCGCCTCATAGCCATAGTGGCAATAGGCCGTCGATTCGCACGTTCCGCCGTCCATCAGCTTGCGCTGGAAGCAAAACGCCCGGTCGCGCCGCGCCAGCGTGTCCGCCACGACCTGGCAATAGGCCGTGGCCGCCGGCGTGAAAACCGTCGCCTTGTCGCCCACGCGCAGCACGGGCCCGGCCCCGAGCGCCACGCCCGCGATCGCCTTGCTGCACTCCACCGCAACAACGATGGTCTTTTTAGGAACCGTCCGGTCCGCCACCGCCGCCAGCGCCCCGGCAAAACCCACCTCCTCGGCCCGCGTGAAAAAGGCGTGACACGTCGACCGGATGGGCCGCCGGCAGATCGCGTCCATCATGCACAGTATCCCCACCAGCCCCGCCGTGTCGTCGCACATCCGCGCCCGCAGCCGATGGCCCCGCACCGTCGCGTCAGGCAAGGCCCACATGCCCGGGCTGCCCGGCGCCACCGGCCCGCCGACCCGCGCCACCACGGCCGCCGGCGGAGCGTCGGCCCCAAACGATCGAGCGCTGGCCGCCGCGCGCTTCGCCCCCCCACGTGCCGGTCGTTGTCGGATCACCTTTTCGATCCGTCCGGAGACCCATCGCCCGTCACTGTAGAACCGAACCTTTTCGCCCGGAAAGAACGACGCCCGCACCCAGCCGCGAAAATCGGCCCGCACGTGTCGGGCGTCTATCATCTGGGTCGCGCAGAATCCCGGATGGTCCATGTGCGCCGCGAACAACACCGGCCGGCCCTGCGACTTTGCACGGCGGGCGGTCCGCGGCCGCGGCGTGTACGTCACGAGCAGATTGCCGAACCGATCCGCCTTCAGCCGCAGCGCCGGCCGCGCCGCGACGAACCGCCGCACATACTCGACCACGCCGTCCTCCACGAAGGGCGCCGTCGGCAGGTTCACCACGTCGCACAAGACTTTCAGATTGCGTTTGTTCACTTTGGCTGACTCCTGATTCGATTGTTCGCCTCGGCCAGCGTATCGACGCCGCCGGCGAATACAACTATCGATGCCCCGGCCGCCCATTACAATCCCCGCCGATGACGAACACCGCGGGACGAAAACGTCGCGAAAGCATCCGCTCAGGCAAGCAGCGGTTTGGGGCGCACATGTCGGTCGCCGGCGGGTTTGAGAACGCCTTCGACGCGGGCGCGGCCGCGGGGTGCGACTGTTTGCAGATATTCGTCAAGAACCAGCGGCAGTGGACGGCGCCGCCGCTGAAGGACGAACAGGTCGCCGCCTATCGGGCGGCCCGGCGCCGGACCGGGCTGACACCGGTGGTGGCGCATGCGGCTTATCTGCTCAACCTCGCGTCGCCCGACCCGGCGCTGCGAAAGAAGAGCACGCGGGCGTTGATCGACGAGCTGACGCGGTGCGAAGCGCTGGGCGTCGCGGGACTGGTTCTGCATCCCGGCTCGCACATGGGCGACGGAGTTGACAAGGGTATCAAACGGATCGCGCGGGCGCTGGACGGCGTACACCGCGCGACCGGCGGCTTTCGGTGCCGCGTCCTGCTGGAATCGACGGCCGGCCAGGGCACGTCGATCGGCCATGAGATTGCCCAATTGGGCCGGATCCTCGACGCCGCGAGCGAATCCGACCGACTCGGCGTCTGTCTCGACACGTGTCACCTGTTCGCCGCCGGCTATGACCTGTCCGCCCCGGACGACTACGAGCGCACCATCGGCGAGTTGAGTCAATACGTGGGTCTGGATCGTGTCGCGTGCGTCCACGTCAACGATTCGAAGGGCGAATGCGGCGGCCGCCTGGACCGCCACGAACACATCGGCGAAGGCAGGCTGGGGCGCAAGGGCTTTGCGCATCTGCTCAATGATGTCCGCCTGGCCGCGGCGCCGCGCATCCTCGAGACACCGAAGGGCGTCGACGACCGCGGTCGCGATCTCGACCGCGTCAACCTCGGTCGGTTGCGAAGGCTGGTCCGCAGGCCGCGGCGCCGGGCGGTGAGCCAGCGGTAAGCAACGGGCGGCATGTCCATCCGAGCCGCGGTGGACATGCGAAACTGCGGCAGGGCCGCCCTGACCCCGCCGAAGCGCTCGAGGGTCGAAGCGCTTCCCTCCGTCCCGCACGCCCACGGCTTCGCCGATGGGCGTGGCACCCGCTTGCGGCCTGCGCTGGGTTCGTCCGCTTGCTGGCGCGCGCGGCTCTAAGGCGTGCGTCGTGATCAACGCCCGAGCCGGCCTCGGCCAATGGCGGGGCGGCTACTCGGGGGTGCCGCCGGACAAGTTCGTAGGGCGGGCACTGCCCGCCTTCAGCCTGACGGACGTCGAATCACAAGAGGCGGGCAGTGCCCGCCCTACTGCCAGCTAGCCGGCGACGGTGATCGGTGTGAGACGATACACGCGGGCGCATTTCAGGGCGCCGGCGAGATCGCCTTGTCGCAGGGCGTCGCGCAGGCGATCCAACTTATCAACGTCCTCAAGCGATAGATACGGCCCCCAGCCTCCGTCGGTGTCGATCAGTTCGACCTCCACTTCCGCGACGTAGTCGCCCTCGTGAATGAGCTTGGTGTGCTTGCGCGTCCTCACGGTCTTCTCCGCTTGAAATCCGCCGTCCATTTCTCGGGGTCGGGCCGATAGGCGGTGATCAATACCGCCGGGCTCGTGGTCTCCCGCGCGATTCCCCAGAGAGCATGGATCGGGTTGCCGGCGTCGTCGTGTTGCAGGACCAGCACGCAGGGGCCTTTGATGTAATCGGGGTAATCCTCCAACACGACCGCTTGCCGCACGCCAGCTATCACCTCACCGGCTAGGATGGCATCCGCAGCCAATTCGTCGTAGCCATGATCCGAAATCCTGACATCGCCGTGGGTCAGAAGTTTCTGGACTCTGCCAAGGGTCCGGCTCATTGATTTATTCTAAGCCCGTCGAGCGGCATGTCCAGCCGCGCGGCGGTGGACATGCGGAAGTCCCGCAGGGTCGCGCTGGCACCGCTGAGGCGCTCCGGTGCGAGGCGCTTCCCAGCGTCCCGCACGCCCACGGCTTCGCCGATGGGTGTGGCACCCGTTGGCGGCCTGCGCTGGGTTCGCCCGCTTGCTGACGCGCGCGGCTCTGAGCGGCGCGTGGTGATCGGTGCGCGACTGTCGGGGAGCGGATGAAGATCGGGGCGACAATTGGACGGCCCGTGCTCGCGCGTCCAGCGCGGCGACGCGATCAAGACGTCCGACGCCTTCGAATCGCGACCCGACCTCCAGACGAAGCCGGCCACCTATCCGGCTAGAGCAACTCGCGGAATTGCTCGACGCTGAGGCGGGCGTCGCGCAGAATCGCACGCAGGGTGCCCGGTTTCAGCGTCCGATGTTGGGGTACCGTGACCGGGCCGCGCCCTGTGTCAGACGAGTGTCGCATCCGAATGTGACTACCGCGTTGACGGACGACGACGTAGCCGATCCGTTGCAGGGCCGCAACCGTCTCCCGGCCGGAGACCACGGGGAGCCGACTCATTCCTCAACCTGTACGTGCGTGACCAATGGAGGGATGGCTATCGCGACCGGCTCGCCGAGATCGTGAAGGTCTTCGAGCGCCAAGGCGATGGCCTCGCGGATGTTGGCCAGAGCCTCGTCGACCGTTTCGCCCTGGCTGTAGCAACCCGGCAGTGAGGGGCACTCGACAAAGAACCCGCCCTCCGATTGCGGAACCAGAACCACCGCGAATGATCGGCTCATGACAAGATCATTGTATTCCAAGCCGCTCGGCCCGGCAAGCCGACGGTCGCGCTGATGTGCTCCGGATCGAAGTGTTTTCGCCAGTTCCGCACGCCCACGGCTTCGCCGATGCGTATGGCATCCGTTCGCGGCCCGCGCTGGGTTCGTCCGCTTGGTGGCGGGCGCGGCTACTCAGGGGTGCCGCCGGACAGGTCATAGATCCATGACTCGTTCGCCCGGTCGTAGGCCAGAAGTTCTTCCGCCTTGAAATAGAGGGCGATCTCGGCTTCGGCCGCCTCGGGCGAATCCGAGCCGTGGATGAGATTAAAGCTGTTAGACAGGCTGAAGTCTCCGCGAATGGTGCCAGGCTCGGCGTTTGAGCCGAAGGTCGCCCCCATCATCCGCCGGCTGACGGCGATGGCGTTGTTTGCCTGGAGGACCATGATCACGACCGGACTGCTGGTAATATAGGCCAACAGACGATCGTAAAACGGCTTGCCCTTGTGAACCGCGTAATGTCGCTCGGCCAGCTCGCGGGGGATGGCCATCGCCTTCATGGCGAGGACCTGAAAGCCTTTGTCCTCGAAACGGGTGATGATGCGGCCGGCAAGGCCGCGCTGGAGCGCGTCGGGCTTGAGAATGATCAGCGTCTTTTCCACTGGGTTATGTCCTTGTTTGCGGGTCCGAGGGTCTTGATCCAACGCCGGGGGCGGAGATTCTATCGACCCTGCACCAACATTCAACACCGGGGTCGGGAATCAGGAACCAGCGATCAGGGTCGAGGCAGCAACGTTCCATTTGAGGGCTTTCCAGCCGTTGTGCCCCGATGCGTACACCCGCACGTCGGGATCGGCCCGATCCAGCAGCGAGACGATCATCCGCAGGCTGGGACCGAGGCCGGGCCAGGGTTCTCCGAGGCGGTCCCGGTCCGACGGCACGGCCGGCGCCGCGGGATGCGAGTGGTAATAGCCGCACAGACAAAGCCCCCGTCGGCCGGCGTCTTCCTCGCCGGCGGCCAGCTCCAGCGGATCGGCGGCAAAGCTCGTCGGCCCCGGATGCACCGATCGAATCGGAAGGGCCTCGGCGATCGCCCGACGGCGACCGAGGAGCAGTCCGACGCATTCGTTCGGCGCGGCCCTCCGGGCGTGATCGAGGGCCGCGTCGAGGGCCGCGGGCGATATGAATACCTCTGTCGTCATGGTGGACCGCGTTTCGGGTCTCGTTCGAGCGTGCGTGACAGCGCGCCGACTGCGATCAAGACGGCGAGGCGATGCTACCCGATCCGGCGAAGGGCTTCGACCACGCCGAGTCGCACGACGCGGAGGGCGGGCACGATCCCGGAGACCAACCCCACGAAGACCGCGACGACCATGGCCTCGCCGACGAGCCGGCCGTGGATCTGGAGCAGGCCGATCCCGGGGATGCGGAGTCCACTGAGCCCCGTCCAATTGAAGGCCGCGTACGGCAGCCCGGCGCCCAGCCCACCGCCGGCGATGACGACGACCAGGCTCTCGGTGAGCAACAGGCAGGCCACGGCCCACGGCGAGAAGCCCAGAGACTTGAAGATGGCGTACTCGCCGATCCGGTCACGGAAGCTCATCATCATGGTGTTCGCGGCCGCCATCACCGCCACCGCGACCACGACGTAAGACAACAGTCGGAGCCGATTCGGCAGATCGAACTGGGCCGCGATGAATGTTTCCATGAAGGCTTTTTCATCCTGCGTCTTCGTTTGATCGAGGTCGTCGGCGAAGTGCCGGTCGATCTCTTCGCGAAAGTACTCGAGGTCCGCACGGGTCGCGCACTTGACAAAAAAGAAGCTCGCGATGTCCGCCCGCATGTTCATCGCCTTGACCGTCTCGTTCAGGTAGTCGTAGCGCATGAAACTGGTCTCGGAATCGTGTGCGTCCGGGGGGATGGCCACGATCCGCAGCTCCAGTTGAACGAAGGGCGGCACCGTCGACTCCAGCGTGATCACGTCGCCGATCTTCCAGCCATACTGTCCGGCCGGCGCCCGCCCCACGATCGCCGCACGGCGGTCGCTGTTCCACAGTTCGATCTGCTCCGGCGTCATTTTGAACTCGGGATAGGTGGTCGGAAACGTGTCGACGTCGGCAGCGATGAAATAGTTCTCCGTCTGCTCGCCGGGTACGCGCCCGCCAAACCATCGCATGCTGCAAACCGAGATGATCCGCTGGTGGCTCGGATCGAGGGCCTCGATCTTGCGCCGGTGTCCGATCGGCAGCGGATTGATGATGGAGGTCTTTTGGACGACGGCGAGGCGCATTTCCTTGACGGACTGGTCGAGAAACTCTTCCACGTTCCGCACGATCGCCATGGCGAGCACATAGACCACGATCGGCATGGCAACGGCGAACGTGGTCATGCCGGTCCGCAGGGGCTTCCGGAGCAGGTTGTACCAGACGTACTTCCAACGGAGCATGGCGGCTGTCTCCGACCTTTCATCACGGCGGGGCGCGGGGTGCCGCGATCCGTCAGTCGCGCGCCGACCCGACTCGCACGACGCGCTGTCGTCGATACTTCTTTCCGACGACCAGACCGACGTTGACCGTCACGGTGTAGTCGCCCGGTTCGGCGTAGGTGTGGGCGGGGGTCGCGTCGCGTGAATGCGTTCCGTCGCCGAAGAACCACATGAGTTGATCTGCCTCCGGAATGGCGTCGACGCGAAACGTCACGGTCCGAGGCTCCGACCGCTTTGGAACACGGGCGCGGATGCGTATCCAGGGACGTTCGCGGACGACGCTTTGGAAAAACTTCCACGGCCGCTTGGGGTCGATGCGCCGGTGGCTGCCGGGAATCTCGAGCGTCTCCACGTATTGACCGCGCTGTCGCAGCCACTCGATGCACGCCAACGTCTGGTCGCGGAGAAAGTCCGTCCGGCCGTAGATGATCAGGATCGGCTGCCAGCGATCCAGGGCGTCCTCGGGGAAGTCCAGGAATCGCTCGTCGAACGTACCCTGGCGGATTACGAGTGCCCGAAAGACATCCGGATGGCTCAGCCCCGTGTGCAGGATGGCATAGGCCGCGGCGGACCAGCCCGCCATGAAGACCTGTTCCTCGGCGACGCGATATCGGCCCTTGATCGACCGGACGATGGAGAGAATCGCCTCCTCGTCCCGTCGCTGCAGAGCGATCTGCCGGTCGGGTGACGGCGGAAAGTCGCCCTTTGTGCCGAGCAGGTCGGGCGCCACGACGAGGATCCCCTCCTTCTCCGCGAACTTGGCCCACTCCCGCGTCTCATACATCGCGGTGTCGTAGGGTCGGGTTCCGTGGCAGGCCACGACCAGCGGCCAGGCCCGTCGAGCGGAATACGTGCTGGGCACGTACAGGTAGTAACCGCGTCCGGTGGTTCGGTCCGTCTGCTCGACAACGGGGGCCTCATCGGGGAGCGGTGTGAGCGATAGGCATCCGGCCCACAGGGGCATGCAGGCCGTGCTCAGCCACGCGGCGGCGTGACCGATTCGCCGGGCGGGGCACCGGCGCGGCGGGATGGCAAGGGTCTCAGGCATCGCGGCAGAGTATATCCGGCCGGGATCGTGCCCGCCCGGTGGCCGACGATGCCTTGCTCGACAGCGGGCTGACGGATATAATCAGGCGTGAGATGATGGGCAAATGTGTCAAGGATGGCCTGCCTCAAGCACGCTCTGTAGCACGCAACGAAAGGGTCAGCCATGCCGGCACAGTTTGATGGGCAATTGGTCCTCGTCGTCGATGACGATCCGGACATCGCGTCCGCCGTCAGCACCGCGTTCGCGAGCAGCGGCGCGAAGACCCAGACGGCTCGAGACGGCAACCGGGCCGTCACGATGGCGCGGGAACTCGATCCAGACCTGATTGTCTTGGACATGATGTTGCCGAAACGAAGCGGATTCCTCATCATGGAGTCGCTCAAGCCCGATCACCAGCCCGATACGCGTCCCCATGTGATCATGATCACGGCCAACGAAGGCAAGCGTCACGAGTTGTATGCCAAGCATCTGGGGGTGAATGAGTACATGACCAAGCCGTTCAGCATGGAGCGCCTGCTCGAGGCCGCGTGCAAGCTGCTGGGCGCGACCTACACCGACCCGGACGAGGTGGAGATGTAGGTGCGGCGGTGCGGCCCTAGCGGGCAGGACTCCATCGCGAGCCGTAACCTCCTGTTCTTAAAGACGTTACAGAATCGCTTGTCGCCGGGGCGGGGTTGGTCTATACTTCGGGATTCGGAGGTCGGCTGCGCAGCCTCGCGGCTCGGCCGCCGCTAGAGAGGTCGATAAAGGAAACCAGGGACACGCAACAGCAGACGGAGTTTCGTCGGGTATGCCGCTTCCAACCGAGCGAAAACAAGCGTTGGTCAAAGAGTACCGGCGTCACGAGGGCGACACGGGATCGTCGGAGGTCCAGATTGCCTTGCTGACCAGCCGGATCGGGCAACTCACCGAGCACTTCAAGACACACAAGAAGGACCACGCATCGCGGCGAGGTCTGTTGAAAATGGTCGGTGCCCGGTCGAGCCTTCTGAAGTATCTGAAACGGGTCGATCGAGAGAGATATCAAAACGTCATTGCCAGTTTGGGGCTACGAAAGTAGTCGGAATCCCCGCGTCCATCCCTCGCACCTCGTCCAGTCTTTCACGAGCGAACACGCGCATTGGTTTTGGGCGCGCCACCCGCAGTCCGCGGGCTGTCGCACATGCGCGGACCGGGCGGCGGCACCCTTGAGGGCGCAGGTGTTACGGTAGAGTAGAAAAAGAGTCAAAGTTAAGGAAGGACGGACGGTAGAAAATGGAAACGACGAGCGTGAAGACGGACAGCCGCGCGAAGATTCACAACGTGGAAATGGAGATTGGCGGGAAGACCCTGAAGATCCAAACCGGCCGGCTGGCCAAACAGGCGGCGGGGGCGGTTGTTGTCACCTATGGCGAAACGGTCGTGCTGACCACGGTGGTCATGGACAAGCCTCGCCAAGGCATCGATTTCTTTCCGCTGACGGTGGATTATCGCGAAAAGATGTACGCCGCCGGCAAGTTTCCGGGCGGGTTCATCAAACGGGAAAGCCGGCCTTCGGAGAAGGAAATCCTGACCATGCGGCTGACCGACCGGCCGATTCGGCCCTTGTTTCCCAAGGGTTTTCGCAACGAGGTCCAGATTCAGACGGCCGTCCTCTCATCGGACCAGGAAAACGATCCCGATATCCTGGCCATGTGCGGCGCGTCGGCTGCCCTGAGCGTGAGTTGCATTCCATTCAAGGGCCCCATTGCGTCGGTGCGTGTCGGGCGTGTGAACGGCGAATTCATCGTCAATCCGACCATGACCCAACGGGCCGAAAGCGACCTTGAAGTCACGATGGCCGGTCACGCCGACGGCGTCAACATGATTGAGGTCGCCGCCGCGGAGCTGCCGGAAAAGGTCGTCGCCGACGCCATCGCCGTGGGCTTCGAGCAGATCAAGCGGCTCGTGGGCATGATCAGCGAACTGTCCGACAAGGTCGGACCGGACAAAACGTGGACCCCGCCCGACAAGGACCCCGAGCTGCCCGGTCGGGTCCGGGCGCTGTGTGAGGCGCACAATCTGAAATCCGCGCGTCGGAACTCGAAGAAGGACGAGCGGAAGGCCGGCATCAAGGCTGTCTATAACGAGATCATCGAAGAGCTGTTGCCGGAAGGGAAGTCCGACGATCTGGCCTATACCCGAGGCGACATCGTGGACATCATCCAGGAGGTGGAGGAGGAACTCTTCATCGACGGCGTCCTCGAAGATGGGGTCCGGGCGGACGGTCGGCGATTGGACGAGATTCGCCCGCTCGATTGCGAAGTCGGGGTCCTGCCACGCACCCACGGCTCGGCGATATTCCAGCGAGGTGAGACCCAGGCGCTGGTCATCGTCACCCTGGGCACTGCCCGCGATGAGCAGCGCGTGGACGACCTCGTCGAGGAGTATCGAAAGAAGTTCATGCTCCACTACAACTTCCCGCCGTTCTGCGTCGGCGAAGCCCGGCGCATCGGCCCGGTCAGCCGGCGGGAGATCGGGCACGGAAATCTCGCGGAGCGGTCGCTGCAGGCCGTCTTGCCGTCGCCCGACGACTTCCCGTACACCATTCGGATCGTGTCGGACATCCTCGAATCCAACGGCTCCAGCTCGATGGCGTCGGTCTGCGGCGGAACGCTGAGCCTGATGGATGCCGGCGTGCCCATCCGCCATCCGGTTGCCGGCATCAGCATCGGGATCGTCCAGAAGGGCGATCGGTATGAGTACCTGACGGACATCCTGGGCGAGGAAGATCACTTCGGCGGCATGGATTTCAAGGTTTCCGGATCGCAGGTCGGCATCACCGGCGTCCAACTCGATCTGAAGTACAGTTCGGTTTCCCATAAGCAGATCGAAGAAACGCTGGCGCGGGCCAAGGACGCCCGAATGCAGATTCTCAAGACGATGTTGGCGTGCATCTCGAAACCGCGATCGGACATCAGCCGCTATGCACCACGGCTCCTGCTCCTGAAGATCAATCCCGAGCTGATCGGCAAGGTCATCGGACCCGGCGGCCGGGGGATCAAGGCGATTCAGGCGGCCACGGGCGCGGACATCGATATCGAAGATGACGGCACGGTCTTTATCTCATGCACCGATGCCGAGAAGGCCCAGGAGGCTTACGACACCATCGAGGCCATCACCCAGGGTGTTAAGATTGGTCGGATCTATGAAGGTCGTGTGGCGTCGATCAAGGACTTCGGCGCATTCGTCGAGGTCCTGCCCGGACAGGACGGACTGTGCCACATCAGTGAGCTTGCCGATGGATACGTGCAGAAGGTGGCAGACGTGTGTCAAGTCGGTGACACGGTTCGCGTCAAGGTTATCTCGGTCGACGAACAGGGCCGGGTCAAGCTCTCCAGGAAGCAGGCACTCGCGGAGGAAGCCGCTGCCGCGACATAGCACGCCGAGGCGACACTCGCGCCCCGCGGATCAAGGGGGGAGGGCACCATGACGGCGCTGCCTCCTCCCAGTCCGCCGGTGTTGCCGACATCGGCGGCCGAACCGGTGTCGTCGCTGACCGAGCAGATTGTCGAGATTTCCGCGATCGCCGGCGGCTTGGCCCACGAGATTCGCAATCCGCTGTCGACGCTTCAGGTCAACCTGCAACTGCTCGATGAGGATTGGCGCGCGATCGAGTCGCTCGACCCGGGCGGAGGTCCCGTCGATGCGCGCGACGTGGCCCGGCGCAGTCGGAAGCGGCTCGCCTCGCTCCTCGGCGAGGCCAGACGCCTCGAACGCATTCTCGACGACTTTCTCCGATTCGTTCGACAGCGCGAACTCCGCGCCACGCCGCAGGACATCAATCGCGTCATCGGCGAACTCGTCGATTTCTATCGCCCGCAGGCCGAGGCCCACCGGGTCCGTCTGCGACTCACCCTCGCAGACCATCCCTTGGTGTGTCCGGTCGACCCCAGCGTTTTCAAGGCGGCTGTCCTGAACCTGCTCATCAACGCCCAGCAGGCGATGCCCGACGGCGGCTCGCTGGGCCTCCGACTCTCGCGCGAAGGACCCACGGTGGCTCGGATCGACGTGATCGATTCCGGACCGGGCATCCCGTCCGAGCTGCAAGACAAGGTCTTCGACGCGTATTACTCAACCAAGAAGAGCGGCTCCGGGCTGGGCCTTGCCCAGACCCGTCAGATGATCCGCCAGCACGGCGGGCGCATCCACCTGTTCTCCGAATCGGGCCGCGGCTCCTGTTTCACCATCCTTCTGCCGATACGCGACCAGCACGCGGCCGAACCCGCCGGCTCTGGCACGGACCGCGGTTGACGGACCCGTGCGGGACGACTAGGTTTTGTTGTCGCTGGCGCCCGCGCCCGGGTGGCGGAATTGGCAGACGCGCTAGGTTGAGGGCCTAGTGAGAGTTAAATCTCGTGCAGGTTCGACCCCTGTCCCGGGCAGTTGACACACGACGACTTGCGATGACGCAACCCCCTGTTTTACAGTGTTTTCGGTATCACATCGGTTTTGTGTGGTCAGGCTGCTGTTCCGTGACGCTTCCATTTCACGGGGAGCATCGGCATCCCGCCGGTGCGCTCATTCTCCCTCAATCCGCCACGGCCGCACGCAGCGCCGCCAGGACCTTGCGCATGCCCGTCGACACACCGACCGATGCGCATCCCTCCAGCGTCAGCCACAGCGCCGAGCCGGCGGCGCCGGCCTTCCGGTGCCGACCGGGCGGCTCCAGACTGCACACGTGACCGACGAACCGGATCGTCCGGTGCGTCAGCTTGTGGGTCAGCTCGCAAAACGGCCGGCGCCTCACGCGGGCCGCGGGATAGCCCAGCTCGCGCACGACGTTCTTCGCCAGCGTCGCCGTCTTCTCTCCGTTTAGCACGTCCGTCGGCAGCGACCACAGCCCGCCCCACAGTCCGCCGGGGGGCCGTCGAACGAACAACCACCGTCCGTCCAGCCGCAGCGCGGCAACGACATGCGTCTCTTCTTTCACGGACCCTCGGCGCGTCGCCGACTCGGACCCGCGGACGTCGACCACGGTCCCGCGGAGCCGCGCCGCGCACTGCGTCCGCAGCGGGCACGCCGGACACCGCGCCGCACGCCCCGGCAGACACACGGTCGCGCCGAGTTCCATCAGGGCCTGGTTGAAATCGCCGCACCGCCGCCGCGGCAGCAGGGCCTCGGCGAGGCGCCACACCCGTTCGCGGTCCGCGGCGTCGCGCGGCCGCGTCTCGGGCGCGAACAGCCTCCCGAGCACGCGGGCGGCATTGCCGTCGACCGCGGCCGCCCGCTCATTATAGACAATAGAAGCAATCGCGCCCGCGGTGTAACGCCCGACGCCCGGCAGCCGCCGCCACGCCTCCGCCGTCTCTGGAAACGTCCCGCCCAGCTCGCCCACGATCGTCCGGGCCGCGCGGTGCAGGCTCCGCGCCCGGGCGTAATAGCCCAGCCCCGCCCACAGCCGCAGGACGTCATCCGGCTCCGCCGACGCGAGCCGCTCGACCGTCGGAAAACGCCGCAGGAATCGTGCATAGTAGGGAATCACCGTCGCGACCTGCGTCTGCTGAAGCATAATCTCGCTCAGCCAGACGCCATACGGCTCGATCCGCCCCCGCCACGGCAGATCCCGCCGCCGCCGCCCGTACCACGCCATCAGCCGCCGCCGAATCCGTGCCGCCTGTCCGCTCTCCACACCCGCGATCATGGCCCGCCATTGTACGCCCGC
>JBHHVX010000039.1:0-28530 GCA_046754505.1 Phycisphaerae bacterium
GCCTATGGGCGGTCATCGCCCGATGCCGGGCGGCCGGTGAGCGCGCCGGCGATTTTCTGGTGGACTTCCAGACTGTTGCGGACGACGAGTTTGCCGCGGAAGTAGCTAATGGTGCCCCGGCCGCCGTGGACGAGCCACGACTCCGGCTCGACCGTGTCGGTGATGATCGCGATCAGGTTCCGCACCCGGGCGTCGAGTTTGCCGGTCGGATATGTGGCGTCGTCGGGACGGTGGCCGCGGACCGCGCCGCGCATCCGCCCGGAGCCGCCCCGGCCGATGTCGTCCATATCGAGATGCGAGCCTTTGAAGTTCGGGACGGCCGTCAGGAGGTCCTGCACCGCGTACATCCGAACGATCATCTTCCGGTTCAAGTCCCGCCGCGTCGAGATGAGCAGCACGTTGCCGTCGGCACGGGCGGCCAGCTTGACTTCGGGCAGGTCGGCGGTCGCCCGTTCGAAAATCAGCGGCAGCAGCTTGCGAATCGTCAGGTTCCGGCGCTTGAGCGAAATCGGCGCGTCGCGCTCCACGCCCTCGGCCTCCAGCACCTTCCACCGAACCACGACGCTCGCCTTCGTCTGTCGGCCGAGCCAGTCGATGACATCCTCAAACGTCATGTCGTCGAATTCGGCGTTTTCGATGACCGTCCGAAGCGCCCGGGCCGCGAGATTCTTCGGAACGCGTTTCTTCGACTTTGGCGCCTTCCTCTGTGTTCCGGCCCGGCCCGGCCGGGACTTGCCCGACTTCTTGGGCGGGGCCGCGCCGTTGCGGGCCAGGGCCTGCGACGGAACGGCCGACGCAGTCACCATCAAGACCGCGACCATGACAGTCAAACGCGCGAACATGGGCGTCACCTCCGCTTACGATGTTTACTGCGGTCGACTGTCCACTCGCCGTTCCCCGATCGCACCAGATCGAGCACCTTGCCGCGAAACCCGGTGATCTCGATCCCCTGTCCGTCGATCTGAAGGTTCCACGGGCCCCGCTGCGGCGCCCCGGTCGGAAGCCGGTTCAGGTCGACCGTCACGCGACGGATGTTGTCGGTCGTGACCGCCAGCCGGTTGTCGCCGGTCCATTGGGCGTCGCACCGTGCGTCGCCCGTGGGCTTGAACGCCTCGCGAAAGATGACCCACGTCGCGTCCGGCCGGCTGGGGGCGTGGCGGCGCGCGGCGGCGACGGGCACAGGCGCCTCCGCCTCCGCCGGCCCGTCCGGTCTCTGAGACGGTGTTGGACGGACCGTTTCAGAGCTGCGACCGTGAGGGAGCGGGCCGCGCTCGGCCACGATCCCCGCTCCCTCACGGTCGCGGCTCTGATCATTCGGCTTCTCTTCAAACACCCTCTGACAGGCGGACACGCCCACCAGGATGAAAAAACCGATCAGCGGATAGCAGGCATGTCGCATCATGGGTCTCGGTCAGGATCGAGAAGGGATTCTCGATCCAGCTCGCGATTCTTAATCCAGCATGGGGGACCGAGAAAGGATTCTCGGTCCAGCACGGGATCCAACACGGAGGACCGAGAAGGGATTCTCGGTCCAGGGATTCTCGGTCGAGCACGCATTCTACACCCCGCTGCGGCTCGGCGGAACCCCCGCGACATCCTGTCGGACCACGACGCCGCGCTGGGCCAGTTCGGCGATCACCTGATCGAAGATGCGCCGATTGCGGCCGAGGGTCTCCGGCGGGTGGACGCCCGGCTCGGCGAAGGTGCCGGAGGCGATCATGCGGGCGACGATGGCCGCCGGGAACGCCGTCGTGCGAGCCATCGAGGTCTGACCGGTCCGAGCGTCGGTCTCGTCATAGAGGTCAAACCGGTATCGCAGCGACGCGTCCCCCTTCCGCCCGGCCACCACCACGCGCAGGACGGTGAACTCGCTCTCGCTGTCCGGCCGCCGCCATTTCGGAAAAAGAAGACGCGAAGTGACATCGATCGGCCGAACCGCCTGCCCGCCGACATCAATCGCGTCCTTGAGAAAGAAGCCCGTCTCCCGGAGCACCCGCATCAGTTCAAAGTGCCCGGGATAGCGAAGGGTCTTTTCCCGCATGTGAACGGCGTCGATCGTGCGGATCAGGCTGCGGAGTCCGTCCGTGTTACACGCCTCCAGCGTTCCGACGCCGGGGAAATCGATCTGCTCCGCGTCCGACAGGGCCGGCTTGACCACGATCCGACCGTGCTCGATCAGGCGCGCCGGCCGTGTATATTCCTCCACCACGTCCGCCGGTGAAAATGGCGCCGCGTATTCATAGGGCCAGCGCCGGACCTTGGGCAGACCGCCCACATAGAGCACCACGTCTTCGGTGTGGTCGAGGTCCGCATGACAGCGACCGATCATCATATTGGCCAAGCCGGGCGCGACGCCGCAGTCGATCACCGCCGTGACGCCGCGCTCACGAGCGATGGCATCGAGCTGAAGGCCGTCCTCGGCCATGAAGGAAATATCGCAATACGACTTGCCGCACGCGATGACGGTCTCGAGCGCGCGAAAGCCCAGCATGCTCGGAAGGGCGCCCACGGCGACGTCACAATTCTCGACGGCCGACGCAATGGCTTTCGCCGACCCCAGATCCATCCGGCGCGTCTGCACGCCCAATGACGAAAGCTCGTCGAGATTGCGTTGATCCGCGTCGACGACGTTCACATCGAGCGCGGGATCGGCCGCAAGATTACGGGCCAGCGTCGTGCCAACCCTGCCGCAACCCAGAACAGTGACACGTTTCACGCGCTTTGGCCCTCAGGTGTTGAGCAAGAACCAAGGTGAATGGCTAACCCGCCAAACGGCAAAGCCAGCGGGCCGGCCAAGCCACGCAATCGATCCTGTTATTCCTGCGTGATGCTTCACCGTCCGCCGAGGCCTCAAGCGGTCAGGGACGCCAGGAGGTTCCGTCGGCCTCGGCATCCGTGCGCCCTTCAACCGCACTGTCCGGATCGACAGGATACGCCTCGCGTCCTGCGCTCACAAGGTCCGGCACGACCACGCCGATGTGTCATGGCTGGGCGGGTGCGTGACAGTCTTGGCGGCGGGGTGCCACGGGCACCTTGCCTGCCCGTGTCCGCAAAAGGCACTCTCTGTCGATGCACGGGCGGACAAGCCGCCAGTGGCACCCATCGGGGCAGCCGGGCGTTGCCGCCCAGACTGTCATGGACTCCGAAGGGAGGCGACATTGAGCGAGCGACTCGCGGTCGTTATGATCCCGCCGCGCGTGCTGTGCTGTGCGCCCGGGGATGACCGATGCCGGCGAACAAGAGGTTGCTGCTTGCGGTTCTCGCCCTCGTCGGCGTCGTTATCGTTGGCACACTCGGCTATGAGTTGATCGAGGGAGTCTCCCTCGGCGATGCCGCGTTCATGACGCTGATCACGGTTTCCACCGTAGGATTCGGCGAAGCCTGGCCCCTGTCCGCCGCCGGACGCGTGTGGACGGCCTTGCTGATCGCCGGCGGCATCCTCGTCGTCGCAGTGGCGTTCGCATCGCTTCAAGCTATGATCATCCGAGGGGAATTGAGGACCGTACTCGGACGGCGGAAATTGGAAGACCGAATCGCCAAACTCGAAGGGCACTATATCGTCTGCGGATATGGGCGTATGGGCCGGCTCATCAGCCTCGGGCTTCACGAACGCGGCAAGCAGGTCGTCGTGGTCGACAACAGCCCCGATCGCACCGTCGAGGTCGGCGAAGCCGGCATGGATTACGTTCTCGGCGATGCGACGGATGAGTTGACTCTCAAGGCGGCCGGCATTGAAAAGGCGGCCGGTGTCGTCACCGTCCTGCACGGCGACGCACAAAACGTCTACACCACCCTCACCGCTACCGACGTTCGCCCCGACATCACTGTTATTGCTCGAGCCGAGCAGACCACTTCAGAGCACAAGCTGAAGCGTGCGGGAGCAACCCGCGTCATCTCCCCACAGACGATCGGGGCGTCGCGCATCGTGAATCTGCTTGTTCGGCCCTCCGTCGCCCATGTGGTCGACGTCGTCGCCGGCGGCGGCGAATGGGAGATCGAGGAGTTCTCGATCCCAAGGGGTTCCGCCTTCGTCGGCCGATCGCTTCGAGACATCAATCTGCGCCAGCGTTCCAACGCCCTGGTCTTTGCCATCTCGGGCGTGGCGGAAGCCACGCGCTTCAATCCGGACCCCGCGACCGTGCTGGCGGCCGGCGACGTGTTGATCGTCATTGGTCCTGCCGGCATCGCGGAGGCCCTGTCTGAACTCGACACAGGCACGTCGTGACGTTCGATCCGCCCGTGCACGCACCGACTTGACACGAAACACATGACCCCCGAAACCACGATATACGTTTTCGTACTGGCAATCTGGCTGCTGACCACCATTCAGGGCATCTGGGCGCTGCTCGATGGATTCCACTTCTACGGATACGTCCGGCGAAAACTCCGGCGCGCCGGTGACCCCCGCGCCGGGGAGGCCACCCGCCAATATCGGCCGAAGGTCGCCCTGATCCTGCCGTGCTGCGGCGTGGATGAGCGGCTCGAAAAGACCGTAGCGGCCCTGCGACGACAGGACTACGCCCGCTACGAGGTCACGTTCGCCTTTGAATCCACGGAAGATCCCGCCTATGCCGCGATCGGTCGATGGACCGCCGCCTGGCGGGATCTCGCCACGAGACGCGTCGTCGCCGGCCCCACGGAGCATCGATCTCAGAAGATCCACAACCTGCTCGCCGCCGTTGGCGACCTGCCCGACGACTGCGAAGTGATCGTCTTTCTCGACTCCGACGCCGTCCCCCACGACGTCTGGTTGAACGATCTCGTGGCCCCCCTGCACGACCCCGGCGTCGGCGCCGCCACAGGTTTCCGATGGTACACGGCCGCCGGCGGATTCGCCGAGGGCGTGCGGTCCGCCTGGAACGCCGCCAGCCTCTCGTTGCTGCACAACGACAAGACCAACTTCTGCTGGGGCGGTTCGACGGCCATTCGCCGGCAGACCTTCGAGCGACTCGACATCGCCCGCCGGTGGGACCGGGCGCTTTCGGACGATTATCAGGTCACGCGCGCCGTGCGCGATGCCGGACTGCGAATCGTGTTTGTCCCGCAGGCGCTGCTTCCGACCCGCGAGCGGACCACTTTCCGCCGGTTCTGGACCTTCGCCCGCCGCCAGTATGTCATCACACACGTCTGCGCGCCGCGAATCTGGCTCGCCGGTCTCATCCTCTCCGCCAACTTCACCACCGGCGCAAGCTGCCTCTTCGCGCTCATGATCGCGTCGGCCATTGGACTCATCGGCGATCAAACCACCACGCTCGTCGCGCTCGCCGGATGGGCCTTCATCCTCTCCCTCGCCGGAGCCAAGGCCCTCATCCGACAGCTCGCTGTGCACAGGATCCTCCGGCCGCCCGATGTATCATGGCGCGATTTCGTCTGGGATGTCGTTGGCGTCGGGCCGGTCGGCGTCGTTCACCTGGCGCTGTTCTTCGCTTCGTCACGCTCACGGCGCTTCGTCTGGCGGGACAAGGTCTACGAAATGATCTCCGCTGACGAAACCCGGGTCCTCCCGAAACACCTCGCCGCCGGATCGCCGCCCAAGGTGACGCCCGAGCCGGCCTGCCCACCGCAATGATCCGCACGCGGCGGCCGGACTACATCGAGACATCTTGAGTCGTGGTGGGTCGAGCGATTACAATGGGCGCCTGTCTCAGAGGAGACAAACCCAGCGACAGGGAGTGCCCATGCTCGAGGAACTCTTCAGACATCAGGCCGACTTGAATCGCCGCATTGGTTTCGATGCCGAGGCCATGCGCCATGCGTTCGACCCCCAGAAGGCCGGCGAGTGGTTGAACAATTACATCAACGCCGCCTCAAACGAACTCGAGGAACTTCGCGATTGCACCTACTGGAAGCACTGGTGCGCCGAGGCCAAGAGCGGCCGGCGGTTCAGGCTCCACGACCTCCAGAACGCCCGTGTCGAGGTCATCGATCTGCTCTTCTTCTGGGTCTCCATGGCCCAGTGCCTCGGCCTCGACGCTCACGACGTCATGGACCTCTATCGCCAGAAACTCGCGGTCAACCAACAGCGACAGGACAATAACTACTCGATGACCGGCAAGACCGAAGACGACAACAAGGGCATCACCCTCGGCCGCGAACAACAGCCCGACCGGCCCTGAAACGCGCCCTTGACCCGCCGGAGCTTCGACTGGTCCGAACAGAACCACGCCACTGGGTCCGAACCGCGCCCGTCAGAAAGCGGCACGGAGCCGCGCTGGGCCTGCGGCTGTGTAATTCCCTCCTGACACCGTTTATGCTTTCAGTTGCGGAGTTCCGCACTCCGGACAGACGCCAGATTCATTGCCTGTGAGGTCGTAACCGCAGTGCCGACAACCGTGGGCTTCCAGTCGCTCTCGATCCTCACGCGACAAGAATGGCGTCTCGCGCGGTATTCTCCGCGTGCGACCCGAGCCGCCACAGCGTGCACACCGTCCCGTCACGAATCTGAATAGGGCTACCGCCGTATAAATGACGCAGCAGCTCTGAGCAAGGCGCAGCGCAACGAGTGTCACGGTCTCCGCCACAAGCGCAACACCCGCCGCTGCACCGTGTCCACGCGCCGGTAGAACGTACTCAAAAAGAGCTTGGATCAGCAGGGCCGCTGAACCGGACAAGACCAGAAGGCCGAAAGAGCGCAGGTCCCGGTTCTTGCCCGAACCTTTGCACGCAGCACACGCATGATCATCGCGACCAGGGACACGATCGCTCACAATCAACCTTCCTGTTCCGGACACCGGAGGGTGTGAAGATGAACTTCGAGCGTTGACGCACCACTGCCATCCAATATGCGACCTGCACTTCTGCCTGTCAACGCTTCGCCCGGTTCCTTGCGGGGGCGCGAGGCATGACTCGGGGACAATGCGGTTCGCTGCACCTTCGCTGTATGGCTCTTCCATCCACTACACCTCACCGGCTTTCCCCGGCGCACCCCGACGTCTTTCACGGGGTCAGCGTCGGAGGGCGCGGGCAATGTCGGCGGCGTAGAGCCAGGCGGCGATGGTCGTGCCGGCGAGGGCCAGGAGGATCAGGCCGGTCTTGATGTATCGGAGTCGGCGGTCGAATCGGGCGACGGCTTGGGGACTTGCAGCCAGTTTCTCGAGGAGTTGACAGCGCGACTGGATGCTGCCGTGGCGCCAGCTCGGGGCGTCGCGGGGGATGCCGTTCAGATCGGCGATGCGGAGCAGGGTCCGACCGAACAGTTGGGCGGCGGTGGTGCAGATGCCCGCCGGCCGGTCGGCGCCGTGGACGGAACATCGCCCGGTGCAGGACGCGAGGTCGGGCGTGACGCTTCGGACGCCGAAGAGATCGGCCTGGCGTTCGAACTGGCGTGAAACCCAGCCGAATCCGAGCAACCAGCTTGTCAGGAGCACGCCGAGGGCGATGATCTGCATCATGCCGGGATCGGTCACGAGGCCGCGCCGGCGCAGCACTTCGAGGACCCCGCCGCTGACGTACATGCTGAGAAGAACGAAGACGAGGAAGAACTGCAGGTGCCGGTGGCGAACGTGTCCGGCCTCGTGCCCGAAGACGGCCTCGATCTGTTCATCGTCCATCGTTTCGAGCAGGGCGTCGGAGACGAGGATGTAGCGCAAGGGTCCGATGAAGCCCATCACCGCCGCGTTGATCGCGAGTCCGTGGGTGTGCCAGAGGAGGATTTCACGGTAGCGGAGGCCGATGCGGTCGCAGATTCGGACCAGCCGGCGTCGCAGGGGTCCGTCGGGCAGAGGCTCGGTGGCCCAGATGTAGCGAAGCATGATGGGAGCAAAGGCGAGCACACACACGGAAACGCAGCCGAGCAGCGAGTCAGACGCCCAAGGGACGCCGACCGACCTTGCGAGGTCGAGCTGGAAGCGATCGGTGAAGTGCTTGGCGAAGACGATGACGGTCATGGGGACCGCGATGATCAGGAACTGGTGGCGGAGTTTGTCGACGAGATAGGTTGCCAGCGACTGCGTCGGGTTTGTCCGACCGCCGCGGGCGGCGGCGAGGGCGGCGGTGGCATTGTTGTGGGGTGGGCGGCTCGGCGCGTGATCGTCGTCCTCTGGCGTCTCTGTGGCGGCGGAGCGGATCTTCAGTTCCGCCGGGAACTGGACGGTCCAGACGAGGAGCAGCGACAGGACGAAGGGCATCATGATGACGCCATCATCGAGGAGGGGGAAGCGGGCGAGACCCCACCCTTCGCGGACGAGACGTGTCCACGGCGTCATGACCATGGTGAGGACCAGTGTGGCGGCGATCATGCCGAGCAGGAACCGCTGGGCGCTGGAGAAGGTGTTGGCCGCATGGTCGAATGGGCCACGGTCGCCGGCGAGGGCGGCGAGGGTTCGCCGGTTGGCAACGGCGGCGGCAAAGGCGATGACGACGAGCTGAGCCGCGACGATGAGCAATGTTGCCGCCGTGGGCGAACCGGCCCCGGTCAACAGGTTGAGCCGGTCGGGCGGCAACCCGTCACTGAGGAGGAGCGCGAAGGCCATAATGACTATAAAGTGCATTGAGTACGGTACTTACGTATTTCTCGGGCGACGGATCACCAGTCCGTAGGATACGCGAACGGCGTCGGAGGGCAACCGTCTTCGGGTTCGCCGGTAATATCGTCTGGTCGTTCACGCTAAGATAGTACCGAAACGTCGGTGGGCGAAGTTCGTCTCGCATCGTCCGCCGGCGGCACAACGGCTTGGAACAACGAGCACCGAGACGGGGAGCCGGATGATGTCTATCTGGAGAATGTTTGTGTTGATGATCGCTCTGGCGGCGACGTCGAGTGTTGCGCTGGGCCAGGAGCCGGCGAAGCCGAAGGGCGTCGGCCCGGATTATCAGAAGAAACTCAGAGAGCGAAAGCAGCGCCGCTTCAACGTCGAGCGGCAGGTCGAGCAGATGAAGACCAAGCTGCAACTGGACTCGAAGCAGGTCGCTGTGGTCGTGGATCTTCTGGTCAAACAGCGCGCGGAGGCCATGGAACTTCGGAAGTCCATGAAGATGTCGCCGGAGCTGCACGAGCGGATTACGTCGATGGCGAGCGAGATGCAGGAAGCACGGAAAGCCGGCGACCACGAGCGCGTCAAGGAGCTCCAGGCAGAGCAGGTCAAACTTGGCGAGGAGATCCAAAAGACGCGACAGCCGCTGGTTCAAAAGACGGCCGAGCTTCAGGAAAAGACGCGAACGGAAATAAAGAAGATCCTTCGAGATGATCAGAAGGCGGACTTCGACACCTACTGGGAGCAGTACATGTCGGGGCAGCGCCGCGGGAAGCGTTTTGATCGAAGCGCCAAGTCCCTCAAACGCATACTCGACCGGCTCCGAAGCCTGAGTTCGACGCAGCGCTCGAAGATCGAAGAATTGTTCAAGTCTCATCGGGATGCCGCCCGCGACAGTGAAGGCGGGAACAGGAAACGATCGGTCAAGAAGCTCTACGACGACGTGCTCGAGGTATTGACGAAAGACCAGAAGGCCTTTGTCGAGACGCGGCTGGAAGGACGCCGTGCTCGCCTCGGCGAACATCGCCGGTTTCGGCGACAGGGCCGAGGAGGAGAGAAACCGAAGGCACCAAAGACGGATGACGCATCGGGCGGCGGATGAACACGCCGCCTGTCCGGATGCCGCTGTCGGACATCTCACAGGGCGTTTGAAAAGGAGCGTAGTGATCAGAGCCTGCGACCCTGCCTGTGTCGCAGGCTCTTTTGTTGCGCGCAACCCGTCGCCTATGCGAGGGGCGCGAATCGCCGAATGAGCAGTTCGGCGGTGATGATGCCGTCGCGGGCGGCGGACATGATGCCGCCGGCGTAACCCGCTCCCTCGCCGATCGGATAGAGTCCCTTCGCGGAGACCGATTCGCGGGTCGCGGGGTCGCGGACGATCCGCACCGGCGCGGAGACGCGCGTCTCCGGTCCGGTGACGAGGCATTCGGGACCGGCGAAGCCCGGCCATCGCTCGTCAAACTGACGCAGGGCCTTCGCGACCGCATCCGCCGCATGGTCGGGTAGGATCCGCCGGATCTTGGCCCAGGCGCCGCCGAGCGGATAGCTGGTTTCGAGGCGGCCGTCCGACCGGCGTCCGGCAAGAAAGTCCGGCGCCCGCTGGGCGGGGACCTTGCAGGTCCGGTCGGTCAGATCGAAGGCGAGCCGCTCCCATCGCTCGATGAAGTCCAACCCGACCTGCGGATCGGAGCGGACTTCCTCCGGATCGATCGTCATCACCAACCCGCTGTTGGCGAACGGGCCGGAGCGCAGGACCCCGGACGCGCCATTGGTGGCGATCAGCCCGGGCGATTCGGCGCTGGGCAGGATGGTGCCGCCCGGACACATGCAGAAGCTGTAGATATCGCCCCGCGCGTCGGCGGCACCGCTCGCGACAAGATGGTACTCCGCCGGAGGCAGCGTCGGATGGCCGCAGGCCGATCCATATTGCCATTTGTCGACGAGCGACTGCGGATGCTCGACGCGGACGCCGATCTGGAAAGCTTTGGCCGTGACGGCGGCGCCCTTGCGGATCAACATCCGGAGGGTGTCGTGGGCGGAGTGGCCGATAGCAAGAAGCAGCGGCCCCGGCGTGAGCGTCTCGGTCCCCATGCGGAGGGTTCGGACCGCGCCGTCGGTGATGTCGATATCCTCGACGCGGGCACCGAAGCGGACTTCGCCGCCAAGCGATTCGATGGTCGAGCGGATGCGGCGGCAGAGCGTCGGAATGCGATCGCTTCCCAAGTGGGGCCGGCCGTCGATGCGGATGTGGGAAGGGGCTCCGTGTTCCACGAACGCGTCGACGATGGCCCGCATTCGCGGATCGTTGACTCTTGTATACAGTTTTCCGTCGCTGTAGGCCCCGGCGCCGCCTTCGCCGAAGAGTAGGTTGCTTTCGGGGTCGAACTCGCGTTGGCGGAAGAAGCGGTGCAGGACGTCGCGATGCCGGGTCTTCACGGACCGTCCGCGCTCCAACACAAGGGGCCGGTAGCCGTGCCGGGCGAGCCACAGGGCGGCAAACATGCCCGCCGGCCCGAATCCGACGACGATCGGACGACCGGGCAGTGATTCGCCGCCGGGTTCGAGGGGCGGCAGTTTGATGGTGGCGACCGCGGCGACGTCGGAGCGGTGTACGCCGCGCACGATTCGTTCTTCGATGCGGGGGCCGCCGCGCAGGACGACCTCGACGCTGTAGACGAACGAAACCCGGTCTCGTCGGCGGGTGTCGATCGATCGCCGCACGACCGAGTGGTTCAGAATCGTGTCGGGGCTGATGCGGAGGCGCCCGGCGGCCTTGGCGCGAAGGTCTTCTTCGTCCTCGCTGAGCGCCAGCGTCAGGTTTCTTATGAGAATGGCCATGGGCGTGATTGTATCGAGTCTTGAGAGGTGATTGGCAAGACGTGAAATGATCAGAGCCGCGACCATGAGGGAGTGGGAATCGTGGCCAAACGCGGCCCGCTACCTCACGGGCGCGGCTCTGAAAAGGCCTTTCAAACGCCCTCTGGGCGGATTAGCAGATGGCCGTGATCGATTCGGTCGACGCCGTTGGCACGGATCGCCGAGAGCCGGGATAATGGCGGGCAGCCGAGCGGCGACGCGTGATGCGGATCCGCAGCAATCGGGCAGAAAGGCTGACAGAATGATGATCGATTTGAAAGGACGACGTGCGATCGTCTGCGGAGGATCACAGGGCATCGGGCGGGCGTGCGCGGAGGCCATGGCGCGAGCCGGAGCGGCGGTGACGCTGGTGGCCCGCAACGCCGAGGCGCTGGAGGCGGCGCGAGCGGAGCTGGCGACCGATGCCGGACAGAGGCACGACACGCTGTGCGCGGATTTCTCCGACCCGGAGGGCCTGCACCGCGCGGTAGCGGCCTGCCTCGAACGCACCGGCCCGGTGCATATTCTGCTGAACAACACCGGCGGACCTCCGTCCGGGCCGCTGGTGGACGCCGCGGCGGACGCGATCGTGGATGCGATTTCGAAGCATGTGATCTGCTATCAACACCTGATGCAGGCCGTGGTTCCGGGGATGACGGCGTTGGGCTACGGGCGGATCATCAACATCATATCGACTTCCGTCGTCGCGCCGATTCGCGGCTTGGGCGTGTCGAACACCACGCGCGGGGCGGTGGCGAACTGGGGCCGGACCCTGGCGGGCGAACTGGGTCCGTTGGGCATCACGGTGAACAACATCCTGCCGGGCTACACGGACACCGAGCGGCTCGGCGGGCTGATCCGGAAGAAGGCGGACCGCACGGGCGCGACGCCGGAGCAGGTGATCGAGCGGATGAAGGTCGACATTCCGCTCGGGCGATTCGCCGAGCCGGCCGAGATCGGGCAGGTGGCGGCGTTTCTGGCATCGCCGGCGGCGAGCTATATCAACGGTGTGAATCTCCCGGTCGACGGCGGCCGGACGGCGTGGCAGTAGCGCCGTTTGTGGGAGGTCGGAGTAACTCATCATCAGAAGGTACCGACCGCGATGCCGGATTGCCACACATCCATGACGATCCAGGATTTCATCAACGGGCGCTCCGTCGAGCCGGTGTCCGGGGCGTATCTCGACAACATCGAGCCGGCGACCGGGCGGGTGTATTCGCGCGTGCCGGACAGCGACGTGGCGGACATCGAACGGGCGGTCGAGGCGGCGGCAAAGGCGTTCGGCGCCTGGTCGCACACGCCGGCGGCGGAGCGCTCGCGGGTCCTGCTGCGGATCGCTGACCGGATCGAGCGGAATCTCGACCGACTCGCCCGGGCCGAATGCGTCGACAACGGCAAGCCGCTGACGCTGGCACGGACGCTCGACATCCCGCGGGCGGCGACGAACTTTCGGTTCTTCGGGTCGGCCGCGCTGCACTTCCGCTCCGAGTCGCACGCGACGGATGACACCGCCATCAACTACACGCTCCGCCGGCCGCGGGGCGTGGCCGGCATCATCAGTCCGTGGAATCTGCCGCTGTATCTGCTGAGCTGGAAGGTGGCCCCGGCGCTGGCGACGGGCAACACCGTGGTGGCCAAGCCGTCGGAGGTCACGCCGATGACGGCCTGTCTGCTGGGTGAGTTGTGTAACGACGTGGGTTTGCCGCCGGGCGTACTGAACATCGTCCACGGCCTCGGCGCCAAGGCCGGGCAGGCTCTGGTCGAGCATCCCGGCGTGCCGACGATCTCGTTTACCGGCGGGACGGCCACCGGCGCCACCATCGCCCGGACGGCCGGCCCGCTGTTCAAGCGGGTCTCGCTCGAGATGGGCGGCAAGAACCCGAACATCGTCTTTGCCGATGCCGACCTCGACGCCGCCCTGAGCGGCAGCGTGCGGGCGGCGTTCGCCAATCAGGGGCAGGTGTGCCTGTGCGGTTCACGGCTGTTCGTGGAGCGGCCAATCTACGAGACGTTCGTCGAGCGGTTTGTCGCGGCCGCGAACAAGCTCAAGGTGGGCGACCCGCTCGAACCCGAGACCGAGCAGGGCTCGCTGGTTTCGAAGGCCCAGTTCGACAAGGTCAGCCGATATGTAGCCCTCGCCCACGATGAGGGCGGACGGATTCTGACGGGCGGCAAGCCGCCGCCGGTGATCAGCGATCGCTGCAGGGACGGATTCTTCTTCCAACCGACGGTCATCACGGGGCTGGACGCGGCCTGTCGTGTGAATCAGGAGGAAATCTTCGGTCCGGTCGTGGCGATCCTCCCGTTTGAGACGGAAGAAGAAGTCGTGGAACAGGCCAACGGCACGCGCTACGGCTTGTCGGCGTCGGTGTGGACGCGGGATGTGAACCGTGCCCATCGTCTGGCCGAGCGGATCGACAGCGGGACGGTCTGGATCAACATGTGGATGCTCCGCGACCTGCGCGTGCCATTCGGCGGGATGAAACACAGCGGCGTCGGCCGCGAAGGCGGCGAGGAGTCGCTGCGGTTCTTCACCGAGCCGAAGAATGTGTGCATCCGGATGGGAGACGGGTAGATTGAGCTTCGCAAATGTCATGCGTGCTGGAACGAGAATCCTTTCTCGTTCCGGTGCTGGAACGAAAATCCCTTCTCGTTCCTCTGCCCCGCAGGAATCCCTTCCTGCCGGCGGTCCGCACCGGCTGACGACATGGGAAGGGATTCCCACCCGGTCGGGACCGAGAAGGGATTCTCGGTCCAGCAAGCTATCCGGAAGAAACACTACAAGGAGTCTCTTGATATGGCCGAGATCAGCCACCGCGCCCCCGAACCGGTCGGAGCGTTTCCGCACGCCAAGCGCGTGGGCAATCTGCTGTTTCTGTCGGGCATCGGACCGCGGAAACGGGGGAGCAAGGCGATCCCCGGCGTGACGCTGGACGGCGCCGGGAACATCGTCGATTACGACATCGCGGTCCAGACGCGGGCGGTGTTTGAAAACGTGCGGTTCGTACTGGAGGATGCCGGGGCGCGTTGGGAGGATATCGTTGACGTGACGGTTTTTCTGACCGACATGCACAAGGACTTCCCGACGTTCAACAACCTGTATGCCGAGCATTTCGCCGGAGCCGGTCGCCCCAACCCGACACGAACCACGATCGAGGTCGGGGCGCTGCCCACGCCCATCGCCGTCGAACTCAAGGTCATCGCCGCCGCGCTGGAACGGCCGGTATGATCGGCGCCGCGAGGTCGAGGTTCGTGTCTCGGCACGTCGGCACGAGCGTTCAGTTCGTCAGCGTGCGGAGGATCGCCCGGACGGGGCTGGCGTCGAAGCCGACGAGCCTCAGCGGCAGGGCGATCAGTTCATAGACCCCCTCCGGCACGGCGTCGAGCACGATTCCTTCCAGAATCGCCATGTCGTTTCGCAGGAAGGCCTTGTGGGAGGGGAGGTCTTTGGATGTGAACAGGTCGACGCTCGGCGTGTCGATGCCGATGAGCCGGACGCCCCGCGTGTGGAGGGCATCGACCAGTTCCGGCGACAGGGCGGCAAAGTCCTCATTGAAACTTGTGGGGTCGGGATAGGTGCCCGTCCGCAGGAGGACGCGCGGCGGCAGGGCGGGATTGCACCGCAGGGCGTCGTCGAGCATCTGCGAGGAGATGCGCTGCCCTCCCGGGACATCGACGTGAATGACCTGACATGGCCCCAGATAGACATCGAGGCTGCGCTGGTCGATCGAGGGCGCATCGACGCCGTAATGATTCGGGCCGTCAGCGTGGGCGCCGAGGTGGACCGTGGCGTGCAGGGTGGACAGGGTGAGGTTGGCGCCCTGCTTCATATCGAGCAAAACTTCGCGCCGCGGCGGGGTATCGCCGGGCCAGACGGAAAGGCGGTCGGTGATGGGGGGAGTAAGATCGTAGAGCATAGTTATCAGTTATCAGTTTTCAGTTGGTTTTGGGCTTTGACGCTTTTTGTAAGCCCGCAGAGCATGCGTTTGATTTCTGACACGCTTTCAGCAAGACCGATGGCTTGATCCTCGCTGAGAAGATGCAGGTCCCGGGCTAGGATCACCTGGTATTCCAGTTCACTTGCTGAGCCTCCGGCCGTGCGGAGGAAGTGCGCAAATCCCCTTTGTCCGCCACGACCACAGCCTTCCGCGATACTCGTTGGGATGGATGAACTCGATCGCCGCATTTGACTGACGAGGCCATAACGTTCTTCCTTCGGAAATGCCGCCGTGACGCGATAGACAGCCAGCGTCAATTCGTGGGACTTCCGCCATACGCTTAGCTTCCTGAAGTCCTGCATCGCTCATTCCCATTCTGGACGACCCGACTCACTGTAGACTCGTGACCGACAACCGACAACTGACAACTGACAACTTCCTCACAATCGATGCCGGATCGCCCAGAGGTCGGGGAAGGCGGGCTTGAAGAGTGATGCCTTAAGGAACGGGACGCCGGGGGAGCCTCCGGTGCCGTGCTTGCTGCCGATGGTGCGTTCGACAAGCTTGACGTGGCGATAGCGCCACTCCTGGAGACCTTCGTCAAAATCGGTCATGGATTCGAACAGGATCGCCACCGCCGGGTCGTTCCGATAGAGATCGAGGACGCCTTTCTGTATCTGCGGGTCTCCGACGGCCGGCTCCGTGACGGGGCGGCTTCGGATCTCCTCGGGAATGGTCACGCCGCGCTGCTCGAGGAAGTCGTGGAAATGGTCGGCGACCGACCGCTGCCGGAGGCGCTCCTCGAGCGCGGCCCGGCCGGCGGGATTGCGGTCGTGATACTGGAGCGTTTCGGCACGCTTGTAGCCGAGCATGAACTCGAACGCGCGAAACTGGACCGACTGGAAGCCGGAGGCGTCTTCGAGGCGGTCTCGGAAACTGCTGAACGACATGGGCGTCATGGTCTCGAGGATGTCGAGTTGTCCTACCAGCGTCTTCATGATCGTGCGGACGCGCTTGAAGGTCGCGATGGCTCCGAACAGATCGTTGGCCGAGAAGTCGCGGTTGATCTTCTCCAGCTCGTGGAGCAGCTCCTTGAACCACAACTCGTAGACCTGGTGGATGACGATGAAGAGCATCTCGTCGTGCTCCGGCGGTGTGGAGCGCGGCTGCTGGAGCTTGAGGAGGCGGTCGAGGTTCAGGTAGGTCGAATAGTTGAAGGGTGTGTAGGTATTCATGGCCGGCTCGATAATCAGTTGAGAGCGAAGATCACGGCGATCAATAGGAGCGTGGCGGCGATCACCGCGGCCGCCTTGACGACGGCGGTCTGAAACTCGGCCCGCGCTTTCGCGTCGGCATAGGGCTTCCGCGAGAACGTGGCCATCGAATAGAGCGGGATGTACCAGCGGGGCAGCAGCCGGTGGAGCAGTTTCTCTCCCTTTTTCCGGAGCAGAAACGCCGCAGACCCGGTTCGGTCGCGCATTTCGACGAAGTTGCCGATCGCCAGGTCGGCGAGGACGTCGACATGGCGTTTGCGTGTCTCGTGGTAGGCGGCGAAGGCCCGCTCGATGTCCGGAGCATGGTCCGCCAGGCACGCGCTCAGCACGGTGCAGTCTTCGAAGGCGGCGTTGGCGCCCTGGCCGTAGAAGGGCACGACCGCGTGGCAGGCGTCCCCGAGCAGGACAATCCGATCGCGGTGATACCACGGATCGCAGCGGACGGTGGCGAGAGACCCGACGGGGTTGCGGCGGTAGTCCTCGACGAGGGTCGGCATCAGGGGCACGGCATCGGGAAAGTGCTTGGTGAAGAACCGGCGGATGTCGTCGTCGGTCTTCAGAGCGTCGAAACTGAAGGGCCCCTCAAAGGGCCAAAAGAGGGTGCAGGTATAGGAGCCGTCGCGATTGGGCAGGGCGATCATCATGAACGACCGGCGCGGCCAGATGTGGAGGGCGTTTTTCTCCATCGCGAACACGCCGCCGGGCCCCGGCGGGATGGTCAATTCCTTATAACCGTGTCTGAGGTAGCTCTGTGAGTAATTGAAGCGATCGGTCCGCTGCATGGCCGCGCGGACCGTGGAAAACGCGCCGTCGGCACCGACGATGAATCGAGGGCGGATCGTCACGACCTCACCGGCGTCGGTGGTTTCGAAACGCAGGGCGCCCGAGTTCACGTCGGCCCCGACGCACTTGTGGTTGAAGAAGAGGCGGAGGCCGTCACAGGCTTCGGCAGCGTTGAGGAGTGCGACATTCAGGTCGAGGCGCGAGACAGAGTTGATCGCGTCGTTCCGGTCCCTGCCGTAGGGCTGGAAGGCCAACCGGCCGGACAGTGAATGGATCATCCGACCGGGCATCCGAATGGCGCCGGCCAGGACCTCGCGGTCCAGGTCGATCCGGCTCAGGGCGTGCGTGCCCCGAATCGAGAGGGCCAGATTGATGGATCGGCCGGCGCCGACATTCCGGCCGCGCGGATCGGCACGCCGCTCGTACAGGTCGACTGCGTATCCGGCGCGTGTCAGGGTCGTCGCCATCAGGGCGCCGCCAAGGCCTGCGCCGACCACCGCAATCCGATTAGCTTCGTTCTCGTCCATCATGTTGGCTCGTGCGTGGCCGGACCGGTCGCAATCCACTCGGCAGATCGAATGGATTGGCCCGACCGCGGCAGTTTATCCGGTACGGAGAGGGCGCGAAAGGCGTCGCGCCGCGGGAGCTGCGCGGCCTCCAACTGGCGCGAGCGGCGGCGTTGCGGAGGCGTGCATGTCGATGTAGTATGGTAGCGCTACCTTACGCCATTCTGACCGATGGGTTGGCATGGTCGGCCGCCGGTGGAAGAAACCGCCCATTGCAGTAGCGTCGGCCCCCCGTGGCCGACGTGGAAGGCAAAACACGCGCCGCCATGCCCGTTGGCCACGGGAGGCCAACGCTACACTCTGCATGGCGCCGGCAATGTAGCGCTGCCATATTGGGCTCGGGCGCGAGTGAACCGACCGATCGGGAGGACGGGCGATGGCCAAACAAGCGGACTGGTATTATCACCGCAAGGGCTGAACGTCGTGCACACGAGCGCAAGGGTTCCTTGCGAAGCACGGGATTGAGCCGCGGGATGTGGTGAATGCGGGCACGGCTCGGCTGGGTCGCGCGGACGCGCTGCGCCTTGCGGAAGCGGCATCGCGTGTCATCGTCGCACGCGGCAAAAAGGTCGTCACGTTTGATATGGTACGGGATCCGCCCGGCCGAGAGGCACTGCTGAAGGCGATGCTCGGTCCGACGGGCAACCTCCGCGCGCCAACGATTCGCCGCGGCAAGACGCTGCTGGTCGGCTTCAGCGAAGAGCGCTATGCCGAGACGCTGGGCTGAGGCGAGGCCTTCAGCTCCGAGGGCCAGGCCGGACGCGCAGGCACTTCGAAAAGAAAGTCAGCGGATTGTTGTAGACGATCCGTGATATGTCTTCCGGCGTGTGGCGGCGACGTTGCATTTCGAGAATGAACTTCGGGACCGCCATCGGATCGCTGGGGCCCCAGTCGGCGGCCGAATTGACCATCAGCCGGTCGGGGCCGTAGACCTCGATCATGTCGACGGCGCGTGCGGCGGTACACTTGGTGATCGGGTACAGCGTCATGCCCGCCCACAAGCCGGCGTCGAGGACCGGCCCGATCGTGTGCTCCTCGACGTGATCGACGAGCACGCGCTCAGGCGCGATGCGCGACTCATTTTTTACCATGTCGAGAATCATCTGCGTGCCTTTGTGCTTGTCCTCCAGATGGGGCGTGTGAATCAGGATCAGCTCATTGCGCTCGGCCGCCAGCTCCAGGTGTTCGCAGAAGATGGTGCACTCGTTGGGCGTGTTCTTGTTCAGTCCGATCTCGCCGATCCCGAGGACGTTGCCCCGATCGAGGAACTCGGGAATCAAGGCGATCACTTCGCGGCTGAGGACGACATCTTCGGCCTCTTTGGCGTTGATGCAGAGCCAGCAATCGTGGCGGATGCCGAACTGCGCGGCGCGGGTGGGTTCGTGATCCGTCAATTGCCGGAAGTAATCGTGAAAGGCCGCCGCGCTGCCGCGGTCGAAGCCCGCCCAGAATGCCGGTTCCGAGACGGCCACGCAACCGGCGATGGCCAGGCGCTCGTAGTCGTCGGTGGTTCTCGAGACCATGTGGATGTGAGGGTCGATGTAGGGCATGGGGAAGTTATCAGTTATCAGTCTCCAGTTGTCAGCTTTCAATTGGCTGCGGTGCCCGGTCGTCGTGGGGGAGCGAGAAGGTCATCTGGCAGCGGCCGGCGCGGTCGGGCGAGGATTCGGTCAGCAGGCGGAGTGCGGTTTGAAGCTGCGCGAATCGGGGATCGTCGGTAATAGCCCCCGTCCCCGGCGCCCTATCCAGGCGATCGAGTGTCGCCGCGATCTCGATGATCTTGCATCGCGTTTCCAGGAAGTATTGGTCCAACACCTCGGGTGCCGTCATCATGGAAGGCATGGTATCCTCCGGGTTCGTGGTCGAAGTCGGCGGTCGTCTTGAGGCCCGCTTCCCGGTCCGTATCTCAGGTGGGCTATTACGGTTTCCCAGCCCGGTCCGACGCTCCGTCCTGCTTCACGAGAACGCGGGGAATGCGCTCGAAGTCTTCGCGGACGGTCGGCTTGCCGCTATCAAAAACAATCATACTGTTGCCGCCGTAGAATGTCACGAGCGCAGCCTTCTTCAGTGCAGCCGGGCTGTTTCCGTAGTAAATGCAGATGACCCCTCCGGCGTCACGCTCGTTCCGCACGCAACAGAGCACGGCGTCGGTGGGCTTGTCGAAACGCCGATCGCGAACATTGAAAAAACCGTCGCCGATGGAAAGTGGGGAGGCGTGGATCGCTTTTGCCACGATGGGCGAACGCGCCGCCGAACCGAGCACCAGCACATGGCCGGCGGCGAAGGCGTCCGCGGTCAGATCGGCCGCATCCAGTTCGCGGGCCTTTGCCGTGTCGGCGTGCTTGTATCGATCGCGAAACTGCTTGGCCACTGTGTCGTAGGCCTCCGCGTCGCCGTCGGCGCGAACGAGGGTGAGAGACTTCGGCGCGTGGAGGCCGGAGATGGTCGGCATGAGGTCGCCAGACGCGATCCGGTGCATGACGTGAAAGTCGGGGTCCAGTTCGACGTAGCTCGGCGCCGCGAGCACCTTGACGACGGCCACCTGAAACGGCCGGTCGAGGGTGACAAGGTGATCGACGGAATGGCCATCGGCATAAACGAGGCGAAGCGGCAGTTGTAGATCAAATGCCTTGCCCCGCTGGACGATCGAGACCATCAGGCGTGAGGCCACGGGTTCGTAGCGAACCTCGTCGATCGCGATGTCGGGGACCCCGCCCGTCCGAACCCAGGCGTCGAAGAAACGTCGCAGGTCCCGACCGGATATGGCCTCGACGGCGGCGCGGATGTCGTTCCAGTCGATCCGGTCTCCCAATCGTTCGCGTCGCAGGCGTTTCAGGGCGTGCCACAGCGGCTTCTCGCCGATCCGGTCGGCCAGCATGGCGAAGACCATGGACCCCTTCTGGTAGCCGATGAAACTGCCGGCGCCGTCGTCCCGCCCGAAGGTCGACAGCGGTTTGTCTCTTTTTTCGGTCAGTCGGCTGAGGCCGTAGCAGATGTCGCGTCGCTGGTTGCGGGCTTTTTTCGTGTGTCCTTCAAGGACGGGCCGCATGTAATTGGCGCAGTAGCTGGTCAGACACTCACACCAATTGCCGTCGTTCCCAGCAACGAACACGCCGTTGCCCCACCAGTTGTGGAGCAACTCGTGATCCAGGTAGCCGGGGCGCAGGCCCATCTCGCCCATGGCGATGACCTGTGAGGCCAGGAGTGTAAAGCCCGGAAACGCGAATCCGGAACTGAAGAAGTTTTCGACCACGGCAAATTCGTGGTAGGGATAAGGCCCGAGCAGCGGTTGGTAGAGCCGGAGGTAGGACTCGATGGCGTCCAGAAGCCCCGGCGCAAACTTTGCGTGGTCCTTGGACAGATGCACACGGACGCGCACGCCGTCTACGTCGCGCTCAAAGACCTCGTGGGGTCCGCCGACCACGGCGAGGCCCTCCAGTGGAAATGGGCTTTGCCATGTCGTGGGGCCGCCGGCCGGCGTCTCCCGGCGGTTTCCGCTGGCCACGAATACCATTCCCTTTACCGGGGCGACGGTCAACTCGAAGCGCGTCATATCCGTGTCGTCGTCGGAATCGGCTTCGTCTGCCCGGGCTTCCGCGAGCGTCGGATACCACGCACCGGCTTCGGACAGATAGACGCCCTCTTCGCCGATGTGGGCGCGCATGGTGAAGTTGTGAATCTGCCCTGTTTTCTCTCCGGCCGAGACGTCCTGAAATAACCTGCCGCCGTATTTTACGGTGATATCGAGTCGGCCGGACGGTGGCAGGGTCAGCGTCAGGCTGTAGGCGACGGGATGAAACGACTCGGTGTCGTCCGCGTCCTCTTCTGACGACGGATGTGTCGATGGAGCGGCCAGCCGGCGGTAGCCAATCGGCGTTCCGTCCGCCAACGTCAGCGAATCGATCCACAAGTCCGGATGCAGCTTGAGATGCACGCCGGTGACGTCCGGCTCGGCGACGACGGACAGCGTCGCGGTCGCCTCGAGCCGGTGGGTGGGCGGTTCCAGCACGGCCGTGATGTTGCATCGCTCGATCCGAACGGCGGGCGGTGAGACGTCTGATCCGGTCTGGCCGGCCGCCCCGGCGATTCGTGAACTGTTGCCTGCGCAGCCGGCGAGCAGGAGAAGGACCCCTGCGACGAACCGGTATGGGTTACGGATTGGCACTGAGTCTGCTCCTCTCATTCACGGCGTCGCGCCGCTACGGACTTGACCGGTCGCACAGGGCCTCGCGCAGCTCGGCGACCTGGGCTTCGAGCTTCTTGATTTGCTGGCGCATCGCGGGCAGCCGCATGACGAGCGCCGCCGATTTCGATGCCTCGCGCATCTCGGTGGCGGGCAGGCCGAACATGCGAGTATTCGGCGGTACGTCACGCATAATTCCGGACATGGCGGCCACTTTGACGTCGTCCCCGATTTTCAGGTGTCCGGCAATGCCGACCTTGCCCGCAAGGGTGACGTGCCGGCCAACCGTGATGGAGCCGGCGAGGCCGACCTGGGCGACGAACATGCAGTCCTCGCCGATTCGGGTACCGTGGCCGATGGCGATGAGATTGCTGAATTTCGTCCCCGAGCCGATCACGGTCCGCCCCAATGCGGCGCGATCGATTGAACAGTTGGATCCGATCTCGACATCGTCGCCGATCTCGACGATGCCGCACTGGGGAATCTTGCGCCACTTGCTTTCGACGGAGGCATAACCAAGGCCATCCTCGCCGATGACCGTGCCGGCGTGGATCGTGACTCGATTTCCAATGACACATCCATCATAAATCACGACATTGGGATACAGCGTGCAGGCGTCGCCGAGGCGGCACCCGCGAGCGATGTAGCAGCCGGGGTAGATCACCGCATCGCGGCCGATGGTGACGTCGCCGGCGACCGTGACACCGTGATGGATGTTGGCCCCGTCGCCAATTCGGGCCGAGGGGTCGATCACGGACGCCGAATGGATGCCCTGGCCCGGATGCTTGCGAAAACCGTGGATATGGGCCATCAACACGGCCACCGCGGCGTAGGGATCGGCCGTTCGCAGGACGGTCAGGCCGGCGGGGACCTTCTGTTCGTTTGAGACGATCACCGCACCGGCCGAGGTGGTTTTCAGGGCCTTTTCGTACTTTGAGTTCGCCAGGAAGCCGATCTCGTCCGATCCCGCGTCCTCCAGCGTGGCCACTCCCACGATCCGCCGGTCTGTGGCACCCTGGGGCACGCAGGCCATACCGTTTTTCGTCAGGTATTCGGCCAGTTCGCTTACTTGATGGGACATGAAGTCGTTCCGTCGCTCTCGGGAATACCCACATCGGGCGGATGCGCCAAGGGGAATGGTATCGAACCGGTCGCGAGTATGTCAATCGCCGCGTGCGGCGGGTGTTCTTGCGGAAATATCCAACATGGTGCCGGACGAATCCGAGGCTTTCGCTCGTCTCGCCCAGCCCGCTGTCCGAAGATACGATGACGGCAGTGATGGCTCAAGCGGACACCGGACAACATGACCGGCGAGTTTCGCCCGAGACACGGGTATCTCTGCCGCTGCGCGCGTGGCTCGCGGTGCCGGACTGGGGCTTCCGAGTGGTCGGCGCCGGATTCTTTCTGCTGTATGCCGCAACTCGCATGCGCGTCTATTCTACGGACTTTCCCAACGTGGGGCCTTACCTGATCGTGTCTGCGGCGGGCGAGCGCATGTACTTTCCCACGGCCAAGATCCTGACCGATCTGACGTTTCTGCTGATCGCGTTGTCCTTTTGTATTCGTGTGCCGCCGCGGGAGCGAGCGATGCGTCCGTCGGAGATCGTCGTTCCGCTGATCGCCGGATTCTGGCCGCTGCTGCCGTTCTTTGCGTTGTCGTTGCTGGGGCCGATCGCCCCGGAGTGGGCCAAGGCGCTGAAGGCGTCGTTCGGTTTCGGTCCGATTCGGCGGATACAATTCTACTTCGGCGTGCTCCTGTTGGTCGTCGGCAACGGGTTCGATGTCTGGGGCTATGGCACGCTCTGCCGCTCTCTCTCGATCGTGGCCGAGGCCCGGATACTGAAAACGCGCGGACCTTACCGGCTTGTCCGGCATCCCATCTATCTCGGGCAGTTCATCGCGCAGGCCGGGTTCTGGCTGGTGCTGGTTCGATTACAGCTCGTGTGGATCGTGTTCTATGTCGTGTTTGTCGCGATGCAGCTCTATCGATCCCGGGTCGAAGACCGCGTGCTCGAGAGGGCCTTCGGAGAGTCCTACGTCCGGTGGAAACGCCGCACGTTTTGGTTCGTATAGGCGGCCGCGGGCGTGTGCATGGCTCGTTTCTTCGGCCGGACCGACCTAGAATGATCGGAGCGGACCGAGGCGCCTTGCCCTCCACCGGCGCTGTCCGCCCCCAAAAGGCAATGCGCGATGAGTCTGGCCCGTATCGTGATTGTGGAAGACGAGGCACCGATTCGACAGGGAATCAGAGACGTGCTCCGCGCAGCGGGATACGACACGATCGAGTCGGCGGACGGCGAGGCGGGACTGGCGGCCGCGCAGCGCCCCGACGTCGATCTGGTTCTCCTCGATCTGATGCTGCCGGGCATGGACGGAACGACGGTTCTGAGCCGGCTGCGCGAGACGCACCCCGAACGGCCGGTCATTTTTCTGACGGCTCGCGGGGGCGAAGACGATCGGGTCGAGGGGCTGTTGTCCGGAGCCGATGACTACATGGTGAAGCCTTTTTCGGCCCGGGAGCTGGTCGCCCGGGTGCAGGCGGTTTTGCGGCGAAGCCCGGGGCGGCCAACCGACGTGAGGCTGTTGAAGCTGGGTCCGATCACCGTAGACTTCGAACGGCGCGAGGTCGTCGCGAACGACGGTCGGAGCCAGTCTTTGTCGGAGATGGAGTGGGGAATCCTCCGGCACCTGGCGACCCATGCCGACCGCGCCATTTCGCGGGACGAATTGCTGACGCGCGTGTGGGGCATCAGCGGGCATGGGGTGGAGACGCGGACGATCGACATGCACGTCGCCCGCCTTCGTTCCAAGCTCGCGGAGTTGAGTGGTGGCGCCGCCGATGACCCTATCGTGACGGTCCGCGGGAAGGGCTACATGCTTGGGACCGGCGCCCGGCCGGAGCCGGGAGGATCCTCGAAGTGACGTCGCCGCGGACGATCCGACGCCATGCCGTGCTGGTGCTCGCGCTGGTCTGGGTGCTGGTTCTTGGTGGATTGGCATGGGCAACGATCGCGGCTCTGCGCGTCGAGCGTGTCGAGTCGCGTGAAGCCGAGGTGCTGGCGTTCAATCAGGTGTGCAAACTCGCCCTGTCGCGGCTCGACAGTGTGGTCGCGCGCGTGCTCTACCGCGAGAGCGCCCGAAAGTACTCCGATTTTCGTTTTGAATACATTCCGGCCCATGCGCGGAGCCGACAGACCGGCGCGGACGTCAGCCAGTCGACACTCGTAGCGTCGCCGCTTCAGGAACTGCCGAGAACCGAGTGGGTCCTGTTGCACTTCATGGTGTCGGAATCCGATTCCATGACGCGAGTCGACCACTGGAACTCGCCGCAGGCGCCCGTGTTTGACGAAGGCGCGATGTCGGTCGTGGCCCTCGATCCGTCGGATCGAGCCGATCGGGCGACACCACAGAACTGGCTGGCGGCTTTGCGAGACAGCTACTCGCTCTCGTCGCTGCTCGCAGAGTTGGAGACAGCACAGCATCACACACAGCGCTGGCGGTCCCTTGCGTCGAACGCCGCCGAGCCGCCAAGGGTCTCTGACGCGAGAGCCTTGTCTCCCCCGACCGCCCATAAGAACTCGGACATTCGCGATCGCGGCGAGAGACTCCTCCGCAACTATCCCACGGATCAGTGTGTCTCGGAGCACGTCGCACTCCAAAACCTGGACATCGGCAGAGCTGCGGCGATCCTTCCGATCGACGAGACCGGTTGCGTGTCCGTCACCTGCACGCCGATGGAACCGGTCTGGCTCGATGTGACCATGGAGGGTGAACCACAGCTTGCATTCTTGCGGACGGCCGTGGTCGCCTCGGCGCCGTTCTGCACGATTCAGGGCGTCCTGATCGACTGGCCGCGGCTCGACACGGTCCTGCGTGCCGAAGTGCGAGACCTTCTTCCGCACGCCCGCATCGTGCCGGTCCCGCCGGAAGACGCGCCGTCTTCCAAACAACAAGGGCTGGCGATGACGGTTCTGCCGGCGCGGCTGGAGACTGGTGTATGGGGTTCGCCGGCGCCGGCCGGAGGTCTGACGCCCGGCCTTGTGGTGGCCTGGATCGCCACGACTGTCGCGCTCCTCGCCGTCTCCTATGGCACGATGCGGTATGTCTCCCTGATGGAACGTCGTATGCGCTTCGTCGCCGCGGTCACCCACGAATTGCGCACGCCCCTGACAACGTTCCAACTCTACACGGACCTCCTTTCAAACGGCGCCGTGAAGGACCCACAACGTCGACAACACTATGTCCATACGCTGCGCCGCGAGTCGAGACGGCTTTCCCGGCTGGTCGAGAATGTTTTGACCTATGCCCGCATCGGCAACCGCGTGGCCACGCTCAATCTGAAGCCGGCTTCGCCGGGCGATCTGCTTGAGGCGGTCCGGTCGCAATCCGCTGAGCCGTGTGCCGCCACCGGCAAGCAGTTGATCATCGAGAACCGGTGCGGCGCGGACACGATGTTGGAGACGGATCGCGAATTCGTCATCCAGATTCTGGCCAATCTCGTGGATAACGCGTGCAAGTACGGGGCCGATGCAGCGGACCCGCGGATATGGGTTCGTGCGTCCGATGACTGTGGTACGACGGTTGTGTTCGACGTCGAGGACATGGGTGTGGGCGTTGCCTCTCAGGATCGACGCGACATATTCCGGCCTTTCCGGCGCGGTCGATCGATCACCGAGAGAGGCCCCGGCGGGATGGGACTGGGGCTGGCCCTGTCGAGGTATTGGGCCGAATGTCTTGGAGGGAGGCTGGTACTGTGTCGAGCTGAGCGGAACCAGGGTCGCTATTCGCGGTTCGCATTCACCTTGCCGGTTCGTGTTTCGACTCATCACCCATCGTCGCCGATGGCCTGACCGCCACGACCGAAGTAGCTGCTGATCGCGGCGCGGAGAGGTCGCGCAATTACTGCGACCACCGCGTGTGCCGTCCTTTCCCGCACTTCGCATTGCTCGTGTCGCAATCCGGTCAACTCAATTCGCCCGGTCCGCCGATAGGAAGTCAGCGGCTCCTGTCCGAGCCGGTCACAGACGTGGAGGGCGTTCGCGCGAAGGGGTCTGGCTCATGAATCGGTTCGGCGATGGTCGTGCGTGTCCCTTCTTCGAACGGGGCTACGAACCCTGCGCCAAGCGTTTCAATCTCCAGCGGCTGACGGAGGTGTTTGATCACTGTCTGGGCGAGTACACCGCGTGCGAAGTCTATCACCAGATCACGATTTCCAAGAAAACCGAGGACGAAACCCATGCTGTCGCCCGCGTCCGGTGATCTGAGGCTGGCGAACCGGGCGAATGCTGTCGCCGGCAGCGCTCCGTGCGCTCCGTCGGTCGACACGCACCCGCGCGCCGACTGGCCGCGGCTGCTTGGACGGTTCATGGAGTACCTGACTGTAGAGTGCGGTTTGGCGCACAACACGATCGACGCGTATCGCCGGGACCTGCGCGAATTCGTGAGCGTGCTCGACGATCGTGACATCTGTTCGCCCGAGCACGTGTCCGCATTGGTCGTCCGCACCTATCTGATTCGCCTGTCAGAGCGCAAGCTGGCCTTGTCCTCTATCGCCCGCCACCTCGTGTCGGTCAAGATGTTCCTTCGATACCTGCATCGGATCGAAGTTCTGCGAGAGGACATCGGTGCCCTGCTGGATACCCCACGGAAGTGGCTCAAGCTTCCGCATACGCTGCACCATCAGCAGATCGACGCCTTGCTAAACGCACCGCAACCGGGCGATCCGTTTTATGCCCGCGATCGTGCGATCCTCGAGACGCTGTACGCCACGGGGATGCGCGTTTCGGAACTGGCGCGGCTTGGCATGAGCGACATCAATCTGAAGGTGGGATACGTCCGGTGCATGGGCAAGGGGGGCAAAGAGCGCGTGGTCCCGATCGGGTCACACGCGATCGAAGCCATCCAAAGCTACATTCGCGGTCTGCGTGCCGTTCTGACCGAATCTCTCGAGCCGGTCAGCGCCCTGTTCGTGACCCGGACCGGCCTGCCGATGGATCGGACAAACATCTGGCGCCTGGTCAACCGTTACGCGCGGGCCGCGGGCATCGCCGGCCCGGTGGGACCGCACACGCTGCGCCATTGTTTCGCGACGCACATGATCGAGGGCGGGGCGAACCTGCGCATCGTGCAGGAACTGCTCGGCCATGCGGATGTGTCGACGACGCAAATCTATCTTCACGTCGATCCATCGCGCCTGAAGGCGCTCCACAAACGCTGCCATCCCCGGCAGTAGGAGGCGTCCCGGACGCAGCTTGCTCATTCGCCGGCGCGGTCGCCGATGTCGCCGAAGTCGGGCGGTCTCGCGTGTTCGCCGCCGCACAGACACATCCAATCGGCGGCGTACGCCGCTTGACGCACCCACATGGGCAAACTCGAATGCGGCCACGCGTCTGGACATCGCACCAAGGGTGTAAAAGGTGTCAGGAAGAATTGTTTTGCACCGCGAGCGGCCGCGACGGG
>JBHHVX010000040.1:0-27567 GCA_046754505.1 Phycisphaerae bacterium
GCCGGGATCGTGCTTCTGTTGTACGGACTGCTCGGCCTTGCCGGCGTCTGGTTCGCGCGAAAACTGTCGCTTCCGGGCATCTACCGTGAAGGCGTGGGTTGGCGTCGTTGGGTGGTCGCTCCGATGGCGATCGGGGCGGCGCTCGGCGTCGTTCTGATCATCGGTGACGTTCTGTTCGCCCGGGCCTCCGAAGACTGGGCCGGATTTCCGCACCCGGAGTTTCCTCTGTCGATTATCGCGTCCGCAACCGCGGGCATCGGCGAGGAGATTCTGTTTCGGTTGTTCGTCATGGGACTGTGGGCGTTCCTTCTGGACCGGGCACTCCGGCGGTGGAAGGCCAGACGTTTCTCACTGTGGATCGGCAACGTGATTGCCTCTCAGGCGTTCGGCGCCGCACACCTGCCGGCCACGATGATGATCCTCGGCGTCTCCACACCGGCCGAGCTGCCAACCCTCGTGATCGCCGAGGTGCTTGTCCTCAGCGGCATCGCCGGACTCGTTGCCGGGGAGCGGTACATGCGGGAGGGCTTGATTGCGGCCGTCGGGGTCCACTTCTGGGCCGATTGCGTGTGGCACATCCTGTGGCCCGCCGTTCATGCTGCGTAGCCGGCGCCCGAAGCCATATCTACCACTCTCGCTCGGGTTCGGCGTCCATCGGGCACGCCCACGGTTGCGCCGCTGGGCGTGGCACCCGGTCTGGCAAGGATTGGACACCCGGCTCGTGGCCGTCGGTGTCATGGGATCCCGCTGACCGGGCCACGTTGGCCACGGGGGGGGCGACGCTACGGCGGTTCATCGAGACCGCTTGGACGATTCACGGCGGCGCAGTCTGGCGCTCGATGGAGAGGGCTGGCGTGGGCGGGGACGGTTGGGTATCCTTGCGGGCATGAAAGTACTGATTACAGGCGGAGCAGGTTTTATCGGGTCGCATTTGACCGAGCGGCTGTTGCGGATCGGGCACGAGGTCACGGGTCTCGACGATCTGTCGACCGGCAGCCTTCGGAATCTGAAGGGCGTCATGCAGGATGCCCGGTATCGGTTTGTGCAGGACGATGTCCGCAATACGGAGACGGTGCATGTTCTGGTCTCGCAGTGCGACATGATTTTCCATCTGGCGGCGGCGGTGGGGGTTCAGCTCATCGTCGATCAGCCGGTGCGCACGATCGAGACGAACATCCACGGCAGCGAGGTGGTTCTGACGACGGCGAACAAGTTTCGCAAGCCGCTGCTGATCGCTTCGACGAGCGAGGTGTACGGCAAGAGCGAGAAGGTGCCCTTCCGCGAGGACGACGACACCGTGTTCGGCTCGACGCGGTTTTCGCGGTGGAGCTATGCCTGCTCGAAGGCGATCGACGAGTTTCTGGGGCTGGCGTATTGCGAGCAGTACGGTCTGCCGGTTGTGGTGACGCGATTCTTCAATACGGTGGGTCCGCGGCAGACGGGTCAGTATGGGATGGTGATCCCGCGTTTCGTCGAGCGTGCCCTGCGGAACGAGCCGCTGCTGATCTATGGGACGGGCAAGCAGGCGCGGTGTTTCGGGTACGTGGGCGACGTGGTGGGGGCGATCATCGATCTGATGAACAGCGGAGACGCCTTTGGCCGGGTGTACAACGTTGGTTCGACCGAGGAGATCTCGATCGAGGCCCTGGCCGACAAGATCATCGAGATGACGGGCAGCCGGAGCGACAAGCGACACATCCCGTATGAAGAGGCGTACGGGCGGCCGTTTGATGATATGATGCGGCGCGTGCCCTGCCTGGATCGGATCCGGGAGGCGACCGGGTATGAGCCGAAAACAGGCTTGGACGAGATTCTGAGGCAGGTGATTGCGGAAAAACGGGAGGTCCTCGGCTCCGAGGGCCATTGACCGTGGACGGGGGCTTGCAGAGGGTTTGACCGCCGCGGTGGCGGCGTGCATACTACGCGACGGCCGGTGATATGGGTTCACGGCCACAACAATGCGGGTTGCCCGGACACGAAGGACCAGCGCGGGAGCACTGGCCGATCCATTACCAGGACCGTCCCCCTTCTCGTTCCTCCCTTCCGATTGGGCTGTTCCCGCGCAGTTTCGGGTAGGCGTTCTTGAGAGACCGACGCTTGCCCCGATCGGAGGAATCGATCCATGTCGTACGAGGACAAGACGATCGAGTGCGCAGACTGCGGACAATCGTTCGTCCATTCGGCCGAGGACCAGGGGCGTTACGCCGAGCGAGGGTTCACGAACGAGCCGAAGCGGTGCCGCGAGTGTCGCGAGAAGCGCAAAGCGCAGGGCGGTCACTCGAGAGGCGGCGGCGGTGGTGGTGGTGGCGGCGGTTACTCACGCCCGCCGCGTGAGTCGTTTGAAGCGACCTGCGCCGAGTGCGGCGCGTCGACGACGGTGCCGTTTAAGCCGACCGAAGGTCGGCCGGTCTACTGCCGCGACTGTTACCGATCCCGGCGGCCATAGGCGGCGGCGCTGTTGGGGGGTATCCTGCTGTTCGTGGCGCGTGGTCGCAACGCTGTGACTCGGGGGGAGGGGTGTGCGCCGGACACGAACACCCGACGGCCGCTTTCAGGAGGGCCGGGCGCATGTCTCGATCGATTGTCGTCAATCCCAACCTGGTCGAGATGGAATACGCCGTTCGCGGTCCGATCCCGCAGCGGGCGGCGGCACTGCGGCGGCAGGGCCGGGCGACGATCCCGTGCAACATCGGAAACCCGCAGGCCCTCGGCCAGCCGCCGCTGACTTTTTACCGACAGATTCTCTGCCTCGTGGAAGAGCCGTCGCGGATTGCGCGCGATCGGAAGCTGAAGGCCTTGGCTGCGCAATCGCCGTCCGTGCTGGGGGAGATCGACGCGGGGGCGTTCCCGTCGGACGACGTGCTCGATCTGAGCGAAGCCATCCTGTCTAAGATGGAGACCGGCACCGGAGCGTATACGGAGAGCCGCGGGCCGCTGTTTATCCGCGAGGCGATCGCCCGGTACATCGACCGTCGCGACTGCGTGCCAGATTCGGTAGGAGTTCGCTCCGGTCCCGATTCGATCTTCCTGACGAATGGGGCGAGCGAGGGGGCGCGGCGGGTACTCGAGCTGCTGATCGCCGACGGGCGGGACGGCGTGATGATCCCGATCCCGCAGTACCCGCTCTATTCGGCGACGGTGCGGAAGTGCGGGGGCGTCCAGGTTTCCTATTACCCGAACGAAGACGCCGGCTGGACGCTCGAACGTTCGGAGATGGAACGCGCTCTGACAGAGGCGCGTCGGGACGGCGTTTGTGTCAAGGCGATTGTCGTCATCAATCCCGGCAACCCGACGGGGGCCATCCTGTCGGAGGAAAGCGTGGAGGACGTGGTCCGGTTCGCGGCGGAGCACGATCTGGCGATTCTTGCCGATGAGGTTTATCAAGACAATCTGTACGGAGGCACATTTGTCTCTTTTGCAAGGGCGCTCGGCGGTCGGCCGGTGCCGCTGTTTAGCCTGCACAGCACGTCCAAGGGGTTCTGCGGCGAATGCGGTCACCGCGGCGGCTACCTCGAGGTTCGCAACCCCCCGGCGGTCCGCGATCGGGGCATCTCCGTTTCGGACGTATTACTCAAGCAGGCCTCGGTCAGCCTGTGCGCGAATACGATCGGTCAAATCCTGACGTATCTGATGGTCTGCCCACCGGCCGCGGGCACGGAGACCCTGGCCCGATTCGAGCGGGAGCGCGACGCGATTCTCGACGCGCTGCACGAGAAGGCCGTGCTGATCCGTGGGGCCTTCGAGGAGATGGAAGGCGTGCGGTGTTTCGGGCGGATCGGTGCGATGTATTTGTTCCCGCGGCTGGACCGGCTGCCGGCGGGGACGAATGATTTTGACTATTGCATGAACCTTTTGGAGACGACGGGGCTGTGCACGGTCAACGGCGCCGGCTTCGGCCAGCGAGCCGGGACGCATCACCTGCGGATCGCGTTTCTGCCACCGAAGGAGCTGCTGGCGGAGGTTCTGCCACGCTGGATTGCATTTCACCGCCGCTACGTCGCGGGCTGAAACGCCGAAAGCTGAAAGCCGAAAGCCGAAAACTGACGACTGAAGCGGCCCCGTTCGGCGTCGGCTACGATGGGCTTTCATGTGGCGATACACGTCGGTCCTGTCGGTCTTCTTCGTCGTGGTGTCGGCGTGCTTCGGATGCCGCCCGGAGGGCGCCGAGTCTGACAAGCCCGTGCTGATCGTCTTTGCCGCCGCCAGCATCGGCGAGGCGATCCGTGACGCGGCCGATGTCTTCGAGCGCGAGCATGCCGTCCGGATCGAGATCAGCAGCGCCGGATCGGGCCTCCTCCGGCGCCAGATCGAAACCGGCGCCGGGTGCGACGTGTTTGTGTCGGCGGACGCGCTGCACATGGACGCTTTGGCCGCGGGCGGGCGACTCGAACCCGGCACGCGGCGCGACATCGCTCTCAATACGCTTGTCGTCGTGACGCGGGGACCGTCGGACGAACGGTGGGCGGGGCCGGAGCCGCTCGCCGACGCCCGGGTGGAGCGCGTGGCCCTGGGCAATCCGGCCTACGTACCGGCCGGCCGGTATGCGAAACAGGCGTTGCGGCGCCGCGGTCTGTGGCGGTCGGTCGAGCCGAAGGCGGTGTTCGGAGATAATGTCCGGCTGGTGTTGCGACAGATGCTGGCCGGTGGTGTCGACTGGGCCGTGGTATACCAAAGCGACGCCGCGGCGGCGGAGGCCTGTCACATCGTGTACGCGTTCGACGCGGCGGCGCATACGCCGATCCGCTATCCCGCGGCCATGATCCGCCGTGTCCCCGCGGCGGCGCCGCAAGCGGAGTTGTTTTGCCGGTTTCTCGGCGGCGCGGCGGCGCGGCGCGTGTTGCGCTCGCACGGATTCGCGGTTCCTGAAGCGGGGTCGTCGGGAGATGTCGACGATTGACGTGATATGGGACAGTTTCGACGACACGGTGATGGACGCCCTGTGGCTGTCGCTTCGGGTGTCCGTGCTGGCGGCGCTGGCGTGCCTGCCGGTGGGGGTGCTGATCGGGGCGTGGCTGGCGCGGACGCGGAGCCGGTGGCGGTTGCTGGTGGACCTGGTCGTGACGGCGCCGCTGGTGGTGCCGCCGGTGGTCACCGGTCTGGTGATTCTCGTCGTCGTGACGCGGCTGGGCGTGCCGGTGGCCTATACGTGGTGGGGGGCGGTCATCGCCGGGGCAATCGTGGCCCTTCCGCTGCTGGTGCGGACGGTCCGGGCGTCGGTCGAGGTCATGGATCCGCGCCTGCCGCTGGCGGCGGCGACGCTGGGGGCGTCGCGCCTGGGCATCTTCCTGACGATCACGCTGCCGCTGAGCTGGCGCGGGGTGGTCGGCGGGATGGTGCTCGCCTGGGCGCGGGCGGCGGGTGAGTTCGGGGCGACGATCGTCGTGGCGGGCAACACGCCGGGCCGGACTCAGACGCTGCCGCTGGCGATCTACAGCGCGTTGCAGTCGCCCGAGGGCACGGCGGTCTGGCCGCCGGTCTCGCTCGCCGTGGCGATGAGCGTCGTGGCGGTGGTGATGAGCGAATGGCTGGTGCGGCGTGGCGGAGGGCGGGCGGATCATGCTTACCGTCGACATCCGTAAGCGCGTCGGCACGTTCACGCTGCGGCTTCTGGCTCGATGTGAACACCGCGTCACCGGCCTGTTCGGACCGTCCGGGAGCGGGAAGACGACGGTTCTCGACTGCATCGCCGGCGCGCTGGCGCCCGACAGCGGTGAGATCCGCCTCAACGACACGGTGTTTTGTTCGACCGAATCGGCGATGACGCTGCCGGTGCGCCGCCGCCGGGTCGGCTATGTGTTTCAGGACTCGCTCCTGTTCGAGCACAAGACGGTGCGGGCGAACCTTCTGTACGGTCATCGTGGAGACGGCGGCGGCCCGGCGTTCGATGATGTGGTGGACGTGCTTGGGCTGCGGTTCCGACTGGACCGCCGGCCGCGCGAATTGTCCGGTGGTGAGCAGCGCCGCGTAGCGATCGGCCGGGCACTGCTGAGCGCTCCGTCCCTGCTGCTGCTGGATGAGCCGCTGACGGGGCTGGACGCGGCGCTGGCGGGACAGGTGATGGTCTATCTCAAGCGCGTGCTGGACCGGTTTGATATCCCGGCGGTCTACGTTTCTCACTCGATCAGCGACGTGATTTACTTCTGCGACGAGGTGATCGTGCTGAACGGCGGCCGCGCGGTGGCCAAGGGGCCGCCGGCCGAGGTCATCGCACGCCGGGGTGTGCTGGACGACCGCCACCTGGCCGATCTGCAAAACGTCTTTATCGCAGCCGACGCCCGATACGACGCGGACCGGCACGTCGTCCGTTGCCGCGTGGGAGGGTCCGAACTGACGATCTACAGCGCGACACACGATCGGACGCCGGCGCCGACGCTGTCGCTGCGGGCCAACGACATCATCCTGGCAGCGCAGCGGCCCGAGCGGATCTCGGCCCGAAACATCGTGCCGGCGGTCGTGAAGCGGATCGAACGGGTCGACGGCAAGGTGCTGGTCTTCATCGACGTCGGTCCGACGTGGATCGTCGAGGTGGGTCCGGCGGCTGTGTCGGAATTGAGGCTCGGACCCGGGTCCGAGGTGTTCGCGGTCGTCAAGGCTTCGGCCATTGCGGTGTTGTGAGGAGCAGGTCCGTGCCGCCTACGGCGGTCCGCGCTGACCTGTGTGCATACGCACACCCACAGGCCCGATGCGGACCGCGACGGTGAGAGAGCGGCCGACGTGCGGGTGCCACTGGCGGCTTGTCCGCCAGTTCCCCGTGCCCCGTCACGCCTCATTGGGTGGGGAGCATCGGCGTCCCGCCGGTGTAGCTCCTCTGAAGACGCCTGGGCGACCTTGCCCACACCCTCCATCGATCCAGCTCTGACGCGCCACGGGTGCGTGAGCAGGGCAATCGCAAGGACGGACTTTGCGTATGAATTGTGCGTCTGTTCGAGGCCTCCTCCCCCCGGAGAACGCTTCAAACGAGGTTCGCAACCCCAGCGGCATCTGGCCAAATGGCCGCTACACCCTGCTTGCGATCGCCCGGGCGGAAACCCGGGTGCCACGCCCATCGGCGAAGCCGTGGGCGTGCGCGGCCGAGGAGAGCGCCTCGAACCGGAGCGGCGCCAAAGCGTCAGCACAGCGCTGCCAGCCTTCGACATGTCCACCGCTGCGCGGCTGGACATGCCACCCGCCGAAGAAGTGGTGGGCGGTGCCCCCCCTACGGCTTCTTCGTGACGGATTCTTCCCCGGCTTGTACAATGGTCGCACCGGCCGGAAGGCGCTCAGGGAAGCATCGAGCAATCGGGCTCTTCACCTCAGGGAGGGATCGGCGCCGGTGGCGCCCCGGATCACATTTAGACATGAGGAGAGAATCATGGCAGGCAGCGTCCATCCCATCCCGGAGGGCATGCACACGATCACGCCGCACCTCGTCGTCAAGGGCGCCGACGAGGCGATCGCGTTTTACAAGAAGGCGTTCGGCGCGGAAGAACACTGTCGCATGCCCGGTCCGGACGGCAAGACCGTCATGCACGCCGAACTCCAGATCGGCGACTCGGTGCTGTACCTCGCCGACGAGTTCCCGGACATGGGGTCGAAGGGACCGCAGATGTTGGGCGGCAGCCCGGTGACGATTCATCTCTACGTGCAGGACTGCGACGCGGCCTTCGCGCAGGCGACCGGCGCGGGGTGCGAGGTCACCATGCCACTGATGGACATGTTCTGGGGCGACTGCTTCGGCAAGGTCAAGGACCCATTCGGCCACGAATGGTCTATCGCGACCCACAAAGAGGACCTGACGCCTGAGGAGATCGGCCGGCGGGCTTCCGAGTGGGTGGCCGAGAACCCGTGCGGCGGCTGACGGCGCGGCATTTGGTGTATAATGGACCGATGGCAGGCCTCGTCTTTTGGGCGGGCGCTTCGGACGGTCTGCGCGGTCCGCGGCGTCGAGGGGATGTTGTATGTCTGGTATTGGACGAAGGTGGCGGGCGGCGGCGGTCACGGTGGGTGTGCTCGGTACGCTGGGCACGTCGGCGGCGTGGGGGCAGGTGATTGATCTGGGGCGGGGGCCGGTGACGGTGCATGTTCCGCCGACCTACGATCCGGCGACACCGGCGCCGCTGGTCATGCTCTTGCACGGCTATTCGGCGAGCGGGGCGGTTCAGGAAGGCTACATGCAGTTCACGCCGCTGGCCGACGAGTTCGGGTTTCTCTATCTCTTTCCGGACGGGACGGTGGACTGCCTCGGCAATCGGTTCTGGAACGCGACCGACGCCTGTTGCAACTTCTGCGGCAGCACGGTGGACGACTCGGGCTATCTGCTGGCCCTGATCGACGAGGTGAAGATGCGCTTCAACGTGGACCCGGGCCGTGTCTATCTCGTCGGGCATTCGAACGGCGGGTTCATGGCGTATCGCACGGCGTGCGATCACGCCGACACGATCGCGGCCATTGCGAGCCTGGCGGGGGCGACGTTTCTGAACCCGGCCGCCTGTTCGCCGGCCGCGCCGGTGCACGTGCTGCAAATCCACGGGACGGCCGACACGGTGATCGCCTACGGCGGCGGCTGCTTGCCCGTCAGCGGGTGTTTTCCCGGTGCGGTGGCGACTGTCGAGCAATGGGCGTCGTTCGATGGATGCGCCCCAACGGCCGACCCCTCCGCTCCGCCGTTGGATCTCGACGCGGGTCTTACAGGAAACGAGACGGTGGTGACGCGTTATGCGAGCGGCTGCGCCCCGGGCGGATCGGCGGAGCTGTGGACGATCGTGGGGGGCGCTCACACGCCGAACCTGTCGGCGAACTTCAGCCGCCTGGTCGTCGAGTTCCTGCTGGCCCATCCGAAACCGCCGCCGGGTCTCGCCGGCGACGCCAACTGCGACGGCGTCGCGGATCTGCTCGATATCCAGCCGTTTGTGCTGGCGCTGACGGACCCGACCGCCTATGCCGCGGCCTTTCCCACCTGCTCTCAGGCCGACGCGAACGGCGACGGCCAGTTGAATGGCGCCGATGTTGCCGTGTTCGTGAGCGTGCTGACCGGTCCGTAACGTGGGAGTCGTGACATCATCGGCGGGCGGGGTGCCACGGGCAGCTTGCCTGCCCGTGTTCGTGTACCATAGCCGGTGTTCATGCACTGGCGGACAAGCCGCCAGTGGCACCCGCGCGTTGTCACGCGCCTGTTCGGCCGTCACAATCATGCCATGCGCGAACTCGCTGGATAGGACCATGCGGAACAGCGAGCCGGTTCTCATAACCTGTCGATGCCCGGATGCCGCCTGTCACGGACGTGTGCGGACGGTGCTTTCCGACGTGGCGTCGCTCGAACTGGCGTGCCCGCATTGCGGCGGGCGGGTCCACGTGGCGGTGGACGCGGCCTTGGTCGAAACGCGATCGATCGGCCGGTGTCCGGCCTGCGGCGGGGACGAGTTCTTCGTCCGCAAAGATTTTCCGCAGGCGCTGGGCCTGGCGCTGGTGGTGGTGTTCGGTCTGACGGCGTCGGTTTTCTACTATTTCAATCACGTTCTGGCGACGTTCGGCACGCTGGGGTCGCTCGTGGTCGTCGACGCGATCATCTATCTTTTTGTTGGACGCGTGACGGTCTGTTATCGCTGCCGCGCCGAGTTTCGCCGGGTTGCCTATAATGCCGACCACATGGGCTTCGACCTGGCGACCTCTGAGAAGTACGCATGAATGAAGAATCTCACATACTGTCGGATTCGGTGACCCTCTCGGATTGCGCAGTCGACCGGAAGCGGATCGCTCGGGCGGTCCGAGAGGTGCTGCTTGCGGTTGGCGAGGACCCGGATCGGGAGGGCCTGCGCAAGACGCCGGACCGTGTCGCGCGGATGTACGAGGAGATGTTCGTCGGGCTGCGGACCGATCCGGCGCGGCATTTAAAGACCTTTTTCACCGAGAAATACGATGAGATGGTTGTTCTGCGCGACGTGTCTTTTGTCTCGATGTGCGAGCATCACCTGATGCCGTTTGAGGGTCGTGCCCACATTGCCTACCTTCCAGACGGCCGCGTCGTCGGCCTGTCGAAGCTGGCCCGCGTGGTGGAGGACTTTGCCCGACGCCCGCAGGTGCAGGAGCGCCTGACCACGCAGATTGCCGATCTGCTCATGAGCGAACTCAACGCCAAGGGCGTGGCGGTCGTGATGGAGGCGACGCACAGTTGCATGACCTGTCGCGGCGTGCGCAAGCCGGCCAGTGTCATGGTCACGTCGGCGCTCCGTGGGGAATGTCGCACGAGCGCGAGCACGCGCGCGGAGATCATGAGCCTGCTGCACAAATAAGAAAAGCCGAAAGCCGAAAGCTGACAACTACCGCGCCTCAGCTTCGGACTACCCAGCGGAGGATTTCGCGCATCTTGGGGGGCTTTCCCTGGAGCAGGAGGCCGATGCGGAAGACGCGGCCGCCGGCCCAGACGCAGAGCAGCGTCATCAGGATGGTCCCGCCTGCCGCAATGAGCACCTGCCAGAGCGGGACTCCGGGCGGGACGGCCATCCGCATCATCATGGTCATCGGTGCGAAGAGCGGAAACAGCGACAGCGACAAGGAGAACGCGCTGTTGGGGTGCTGGACGATGACCATCCAGCACATCATCGGGACGATCAGGGGAATCCAGAGCGGCATCGCCAAGCTCTGGGCCTCACGGACCTCGTTGCAGGCCGAACCGACGGCGAGGAAGAGGGCGCCGTACATGAAGATCGCGAGGCTCAGGAAGAGGACGAACCAGCCGAACAGGTGGATCGGGATCATGTCGGCGTAGCCGAAGCGGTCGGCGACGAAGTAGCCTCCGGCGAGATAGACGCCGATCAACGTGAGGGCGACGGCGACATAGCCCAGGAGTTTCCCCAGCATCAACTGGAACGGCGGGATCGAGCCGAGCAGGACCTCGGCGATGCGCTGCATCTTCTCTTCGAGCACGCCCTGGAGCATGGGCTGGGTCGTGATCATCAGGGCCATCCACATCAGCATCATGATGGCGAGCGGGACCATGAAGCTGAGCGCCGTGTTCACCACTTTGGCCTCGTGGATTCGGCCCGATTCGTCGAGCGTGAGCAGGCCGAGATTCTCGAGTGCCACCGGCACCATGGCCCGATCGACGACCTCGGAATCGATGCCCGCTTCGTCCAGGCGCACCTTTTGCACCTGTTCGCTGATGATCCGAGACAGCCATCGGCGGAGATCCATGTAGGTCGGCTGGTTGGAGTAGTAACGGAGGTCGGGGGCGTCCGGTGCGTCACGGCCGGCCAGAATGGTGGGGGCGATCTCGATGAACGCGAACAGCTTCTCGTCGCGGACGCGCTCGGAGAGGTCCAGCAACTGGCGGTCCTGCTGGCCTTCGGCGACCGGCTCCTCGATCAGTTCGTAACGGGGCTGCGTCTGGCGATCGGTGTCGGGATCTTTGATCTGCTGGTCGTTCCGCCGGGCCGCCGCCTGGCTCAAGGCCTCGAACATCTTGCCCGATCGATCGATGACGGCGACCCGCTTGGCATCGGTGTCGACATGTCCTTCGGTGAAGTGCTGGATGAGGATGCTGCCGAACATGAAGATGGGCATCATCACCATGGCGATGATGAAGGTCTTGCTGCGCATGTTCGTGCGGTATTCTCGAGCCGCGACCACCCAGACCTTACGCATCGCTCACCTCCCGGGCCTGCGGCCCTGCGATTCTCACAAAGATATCGTGTAGCGACGGGTTGGCGATCTCGAACAACTCCACGCGCGAGCGTTTTGCCAGCTCTCGCAGTATCTGCTGAGGGTCCGTACCGCTGTCGATGTGAAGCTCCTGGAAGGCCCCGAAATCGTTGACCTTGTCGACGCCGGGCAGTCGGTCAAAGTCGGTTCCGTTGTCGCTCACACGAATGCGGAGGGTGTCGGTGCCATATTGGGCCTTGATCTCGGACAGGGTCCCGTCGAGGACCTTGCGGCCGCGGAAGATCATGAAGACGAAATCGCACATCTTCTCGGCGACCTCCATGTCGTGGGTTGAGAAGATGACGGTGGTTCCGCGGCGTTTCAGATCGAGCACCGCGTCGCGCAGGGCCTCCATGTTGACCGGGTCGAGGCCGGAGAACGGCTCGTCGAGGATGAGGAGCGGGGGCTCGTGGAGCACGGCGGCGATGAACTGGACCTTTTGAGACATGCCCTTGGAGAGGGTCTCGACCTTGCGGTTGCCCCACTCGGCCAGCCCGAGTCGTTCGAGCCATGTGTCTATGTCGGAGGCGGCGTCCCGCCGGCCCTTGAGTTCGGCGTAGAAGCGGAGAATCTCGGAGACCCGCATCTTGCGGTACAGGCCCCGCTCCTCCGGCAGGTATCCGATCCGGTCGCACGCCGCGCCCCCGGCGGTGACGTCCTCGCCGAGGACCTCGATGTGTCCGGTGTCGGAGTGGAGAATCCGCATGATCATGCGGAGGGTCGTTGTCTTGCCGGAGCCGTTGGGGCCGATGAATCCGTAGATCGTTCCTTCGGGGACGTGGAGCGAAAGGCTGTCGACCGCGACGGTCGGCCCGAAGGTCTTGGTGACCTCCGTCAATTGAACGGCGTCCATACACCTTCCTCCATCCGGCCTCGGCGTGCCGAGCCGGGGGCGCCGCGAGCGCGGGCATAACAGAGTCAACGGATGGCGTGGTCCGGTCTCACGCGCAGGGTATCGAGCCGCATGATACCGGGTCCGTGACGCCATCGGCAGCGGGGTGCCACAGGCCGCTTGCCTGTCCGTGCAGGGCGCCCCTCGTCGAGGCACTGGCGGACAAGCTGCCAGTGGCATCCATGTGCGGTGGTCAGAGGAGGTGGGGTCTGCTGTGCGAGGATACCTTGCAGAGAAGCCTCCGCGAACGCATTGGTCCGCGCAGCGGACCCTATGGCGCTTGACCGGCACGTGCGGGTCGACTACCATAGACCGTTGAGTCCGTCGGGCCGGGCTCAGTTCCTGTCTTTTTTTTCGGGAGTCTGAGGTCATGAGTACTTCCCTGATATCGATCGAGGAGATGTTGGCGAATGCCCTGGACGGCGTCGTGGCGATTGACCGGTCGCGGCGGGTCGTGGTGTTCAGCGAGGGGTGTGAGCGGATCACGGGCTTCCGTCGTGAGGAGGTGTTGGGGTTTGCGTGCCGCTGCCATGACATCCTCGCGTGTCGTGACAAGCAGGGGCGGTCGCTGGCCGGGGCGTTATGCCCGGCGCGCGCCCTGTTCGAGGGCGTGACCGATTCGGCCCGGCAGCGGATGTGCATCCGCCGCAAGGACGGGGCTCAGAGCTGGATCGAGACGAACTACACGGTCATCCGAGATCAGTCGGGGGAGGTCGAGTTCGTTCTCGGGGTCATGCGTGACGTCAACGAGGCGAAATCGCGGGAGGACGATCTTCTCGCCGAGATGTCGGATTTGCGCGAGCGCGTGCGTCGCCTGGGCGAGCAGCAGGCGGCCGAGTACGGTTTCGGAAACATCGTCAGCAAGTCGCCCGCCATGGCGCCGAACGACGCGGATGCGCTGCGGCTGGATCCGTATCTGGCCCGTGTCGAGCGGGAGGCGATCCTTCGGGCGCTGAAGGCGGCCGGCGGGCAGCGTCTGAAGGCGGCCCGTCTGATGGAGATATCGCGGAGCCGGCTGTACCGGCGGATGGATGCCCTGGGGGTCCGCCCAGATGAGCATAACCTGTGAGCCGGACGTCGGGACGAACGCCGCGGTCCCGTTTGTACACGTCGGACAATCTGAAACTCATGCGGCGGCTGGCGGACGGCTGTTGCGATCTGATCTATCTTGACCCGCCGTTTTTCAGTGGGCGGCGTCGCCGTTCGGTGAGGAGCGACGCGGGGTTTGACGATTCGTGGGCCGGCGGCCGCAAGGCGTATCTCGCCTTCATGGCCCCGCGGCTGGAAGCGTGCCGGCGGCTGCTCGCCGCTTACGGAACGCTGTATGTTCATCTCGACTGGCGTATATCTCACGTCGTCCGCGTCGAACTCGACCGGCTGTTCGGGTCGGACAATTTCCTGAATGAGATCATCTGGCACTATCGCACCGGTGGGGCGTCGAAACGGTGGTTCGGCCGGAAGCACGACACGATCCTGGTGTACGCCCGGAAGGCGGGGCGCCACCGTTTTCACGTGCAGCGCGGCGGCACGTTTCGCACGGACGGGCTGAAGCGCGACTCGCATGGTCGGTCCTACAAGTCCACAAGCAAGGGACGATTGTACTTTCATCCGGACGGACCCATTCTGACGGACGTCTGGGACATGCCGTTTCTGTCGACCGTATCGCGGGAGCGTGTGGGCTGGCCGACGCAGAAGCCGGTCACGCTCCTGGAGCGGATCATCCGCGCGAGCAGCGTTCCCGGCGACCTGGTGGCCGATTTTTTCTGTGGCAGCGGGACGACATTGGTGGCGGCCCGTCGGCTGGGCCGGCGGTGGCTGGGCTGCGACGTATCGGCTGAGGCCATTGGGTTGGCTCGCCGGCGACTTGCGGCGGTTCGACGGGTGACGTAGAAACGGCCCGTCGGCTGAAGCGCGGGAGGAGGCGGAGCGTGCCGTGAAGCTGTCCATCGACGAGTCTGCTCTTCCAAACGAGACGTCCGTAGGCGCGATGATCGCGGCAGCCGCACGGGCGGGGTTTGCGGCTGTCGAGCCGGCCATCGCGGACCGTGGAGCTCTGACTTTCCAGACTCCGGAAGCTGCGTGTCGACAGTGGGCGGAGGCGGCCGTCGCGGAGGGCGCCGCGGTTTCCGGCCTGGTGGTCGAGCCGGCATGGAGTGTGGCGCTGGGGTCGGCTGACGCGACGGCGCGGCAGGGAGGCTGCGATCGGATCGTGGCGGCGCTGGATCGGGCACGGTGGCTGGGGGCGGAGGCGATCACCACGGCCCCGGCGGCGGTCGTGGCGCGGTACGAAGACGCCTATGCCCTGGCGTCGGAGGCGTTGTCGGAGCTGCGATTCGAGGCGGAGCGACGCGGCATTTGCATCGCGTGTGCGGCGGGGCGAAACGGCTTTCTCCTCTCGCCAATCGAGACACGCGAATTTATCGATATCATCAACTCGCCGTGGGTGGGGGCCGGGCTTGACGTGGCGGATGCGGCACGGCTGGGACTGGCGGAGGACTGGATCGAGACGTTGGGGCATCGGCTGGTGCGGGTCCGTTGGAGCAACGTCGATCCGACGTCATCGACACGACCCGGCAGGGTGCGCTGTGCGGACCACACCTCGCAGCAGCCCTCGGCGAACGCAGAGGTCCGCACAGCGGACCCTACTGACTGGCCGGCGATAGCGCTGGCGCTGGAGCGGGCGCGCTATTCGCGACCGGTTGTATGCTGTGGCCCGGGTGATCCGGCGGCGATCAGGGTGCGGCTCGAGAGCCGGTAGGGTCCGCTCGGGGCATCGACGCGTGTTGCACATTGGTGCCGGCTGTTTTACGGTCGACGTCTGTGTGTGAAGGCGTCGCGCGTGGCCGCGGCGCGAATCGTGTGGAACCTGTTGACATGAGTGCTATTGACGACGAAGCCGAATCGAACGGGGCGTCCGACGACATGGAGACCTCGACCGACGACGTCATGAGCGTCATGGAGTCGATCGCTCCGACCGAAACACCGGACCTCGGGAAGGGCGGTCTGACGATTCCCGAGTTGCTGCCGATTCTTCCGGTTCGGGACACGGTGGCCTTTCCCGGCACCATCGTTCCTCTAAACGTCGGGCGCGACAAATCCAAGCGGTTGATCGCAGACGTGATGGCCGGTCCGAAGATCCTGGGGATCGTGTCGCAGCGGTCGGGAGAGACCGAAGACCCCACCATCGAAGACCTGCACCGCATCGGCACGGTCGTGGCGGTCCTGAAGACGCTGAAGATGTCTGAGGGCAATCAGTCGGTCATCGTGCATGGGCTGGTTCGCTTCGGCATCGAGGAGTTGACGCAGTCCGATCCGTACCTGATCGCCCGTGCGCATACGCGCGTCGACACCTACGAGTCGTCCACGGAGTTGGAGGCCCTGGTGGAGACGGCGCGGCGGCAGGCGTCGCGGGTGATCGAGATGACACCGGGGGTGCCGGACGAGGCGCAGACGATCCTGGAGAACATCGAGAAGCCCGGCTCGCTGGCGGACTTTCTGGCGGCGAATCTGTCGCTGGACCTGGTGGACAAGCAAGAATTGCTGGAGACGTTCGACGTGGTCGCGCGGCTTCGGAAGATCAACACCGCTCTGGCGAAGCAGATCGAGGTGCTCGAGCTGTCGCGGAAGATTCAGCGGGAGGTGAAGGGGCAGATCGACAAGACGCAGCGGGACTATTACCTCCAGGAGCAGCTCCGGGCGATCCAGAAAGAGCTGGGAGTCACCGACGGGCGGGAGGTGGAGCTGGGCGAGCTGCGCCAGGCCATCGCCGAGGCGAAGATGCCGGAGGGGGTCGAGAAGGAGGCGACGCGGGAACTGGAGCGTCTGGAGCGGATTCCGCAAGGCTCGCCGGAATACAGTGGCGGGGTCGACTATCTGCACTGGCTGTGCGAGGTGCCGTGGGCGGTCTCGACGGAGGACCACCTCGATATTGACCGGGCGGAGAAGATTCTCGACGCCGATCATTACGATCTGGAGAAGGTCAAGAAGCGGATTCTCGAGTTCCTGGCGGTCCGAAAGCTCAAGCCCGAGGGGCGTGGGCCGATCCTGTGTTTTGCCGGTCCGCCGGGCGTGGGAAAGACATCGCTGGGGCGATCGATCGCGCGGGCGCTGGGGCGGAAGTTCATCCGCATGTCGATCGGGGGCATTCGAGACGAAGCGGAGTTACGTGGACATCGACGGACGTATATCGGCGCCCTGCCGGGGCGGGTCATGCAGGAGATCCGCAAGGTGGGGGCGAACAACCCGGTGTTCATGCTGGACGAGGTGGACAAGCTGGGTTCGGACTATCACGGGGACCCGGCGTCGGCCCTGCTGGAGGTGCTCGACCCGGAGCAGAATGACTCGTTTCAAGACAACTATCTCGGCGTGCCGTTTGATCTGTCGCGGGTGATGTTTATCTGCACGGCGAACTACATGGACGCCGTGCCGCCGCCGCTGCGGGATCGGATGGAGGTCATCGAGATCGCCAGCTATACGCGGACGGAGAAGCTGCACATCGCCCGGCGCTATCTTGTGCCGCGCCGGCGGGAACAGACGGGGCTGACGGCGAAACAGATCGAGTTCACGGATGCGGCGCTCGAGCGGATCATCGAGTCGTACACGGCGGAGGCGGGGGTGCGGGGGCTGGAGCGTCAGATCGGGGCTGTGTGCCGTGGGGTTGCCGCGCAGGTGGCGCGGAAACGACGGCATGCGAGGGTGATCAGCGGGAAGAATCTGGCGAACTATCTCGGGCCGGTGAAGTATGAAGCGGAGCTGGCGCTGCGGACGAGCACGCCGGGGGTGGTGACGGCGCTGGCGTGGACGCCCTATGGCGGAGCCATCCTGTTCGTCGAGGCCAACGTCATGCCGGGCAAGGGCGGCCTTCAGTTAACGGGTCAGCTTGGCGACGTGATGCGGGAGAGCGTTCAGGCGGCGTTCACGCTGGTTCGCAGCCATGCCGCGCAGCTCGGCATCGACTCGAATTGGCTGGCCCAGCAGGATATTCACGTGCACCTGCCCGCCGGCGCGGTGCCGAAGGACGGCCCCTCGGCCGGCGCGGCGATGTACACGGCGCTGGTGTCGCTGTTGACCGATCGGCCGTGTGCTCCGGACGTGGCGATGACGGGCGAGATCACCTTGCGCGGCCTCGTGTTGCCGATCGGCGGCTTGAAAGAAAAGGCCCTCGCCGCGCATCGTGCGGGCATCAAGACCATCATCATTCCTGATCGCAATAAAAAGGATCTTGTCGACATTCCCGATGAGGTTCGCAAGCAGATTCGCTTTGTGCCGGTGAAGCGGGTGGCAGAGGTGCTGGAGGTGGCGCTGGGGAAGGCGTCCGGTGCCAAGCGGACCGGCAAGCGGTCGCGCCCCGTGGCACGCAAGAAGACGCGGAAGCCGGCGCGTTCGTCGAAGCGCAAGGCACGAAGCCGGACGAGCGGGTGAGGCCGCCGGGTGCGGGGGAGTCGGCGGGGACGGGCAACGGTATTTCTGCCGAGTGGGTCGGTTTCAGGTGGCCGGCCACCGGCGGACGACCTGCTCGAGCGTCTTCACGAAATGGTCGCCCATCGTTTCGCGCGAACAGTGGGTCTCGGCATATCGGCGCGCGCGACCTCCCATGGCGGACCGCTCCGTGGCGTGGTCGCGAAACCAGATGCAGGCGTCGGCGAAGGCGCCGGGGTCGTCGGGCGGCACGACTCTTCCGAAGTCGTGGGCCTCGATCATGCCGGCGAGCCATCCGGGATAGTTGTTGAGGACGGGCAGACCGCAGGCGATGTAGTCGAAGAACTTGTTCGGGGAGGTGCCGTTGTAAAAGCCCGGCACGTTCTTGAGAAGCATCAGACCGACGTCGAAGGTCGGGAGCAGCCTGGCGAACTGTGTCTTGCTGAGCAGGTCGTGCCACACCAGGAATCGCTCGAGGGCGAGCTCCTTTGTTCGGCGGATGTGGTCGGGTTTGAGACGGCCGTCGCCCACACAGATGAACTGGATGCCGGCTTCGCCGCGTCGGTTCAATTCGGCGGCCGTGTCGATCAGGGCGTCGAGGCCGTTGGCCAGCCCGTGGGCGCCGCTGAATACGAAGCGGCAACACGACGCGTCGCCGAGCCATTCTTCCTTCCGCAGGCTGCGGTCGGGGCGGAATAACTCGAGATCGCTGGCATTGGGTATCAGCGTGATCCGATCGGACGGGTAGCCCGTGGCGGCGATCCCCTCCTTCATTCCCGGCGAGAGCGCCACGCAGTGGGCCGCGGCGCGGTAGATCTTCCGTTCCATGCGGCGAAGATACCACTTCATGACGGGGTTGCGGATGATGCCCATGGAGATCGGCAGTTCGGGCCACAGGTCCCGGACCTCGAACACGAAAGGCACGCCGAGACGGCGGGCGACCTTCATGCCGGGAAGGCCGACAGTGAGCGGCGTGCTGGTGGCGAAGACCACGTTGGCCTTCACGTCCATGACGGCGCGGCGGGCCTTGGCCGCGAAGCGCCGAAAGCAGGCGACGCGCTGCCAGAAGCCGAGCGCGTTGTCGTAGGCTTCGTTGATGTAGATGACGCGGATTCCGTCGACGTCGACGGACTTGGTCTCACCGACGAGGCCGACGCGGTCTCCCGAGCCGAGCGTCGCGCCGCTGATCATCGTGACCTCGTGTCCGGCGGCGATCAGACGCACGGCCATTTCATAGGAGCGCGTGCCGCTGCAATCCTGGCGTGTCTGGAAGTGCTGGTGGATGTAGATGACGTGCATGTGGGTGTGTCGTGCTCGTGTGTCCGCGAGGGTGTGCTCTGGCAAGGTCAACCCTCGTTCGTCTGATCCGCAGGTTTCGGTGTCGCGCGCCGCTCCGACCGGCGCTCGCCGCGCAGGAGATCGTCGTAGCAGCGTTTCAGGTTATCGAGCTCGGATGCCCAGTTGTAGCGTTCTCTTACGGCGGCGGCGCCGCGCCGCCCCATGGCGAGAAGTTCATCTTTCCGGGCGAGGAGTCGTTCGCATGTGGCGACAACGTCGTCGATGTCACAGGGGTCGGCCATCAGTCCGACACGTTCGCCCTCGACGTAACGGCGCCAGCAGTCGAAACTTGATGCTAGTACAGGCGTTCCCAGCATCATGTACTCGAGTATCTTGGTTGCGAGGCACGACATGTAATTGGGCACGGGCAGCAGGAGGCACAGGCCGATCGTTGCCCGGGATACGACTTCCATCGCCTGATCGTAGTCCATCCGGCCGGTCAGTGTCACTCTGTCGCCCAGATCCCATGATTCGATTGTCGATCGAAGCGAGCGCCCGTACTCCTCGGAATGCGGGCCAATGATGAGCATGCGGAAGTCGTGCTGCCGTTGCATCAGGCGACGGGCCAGCCTGAGGTACACGTCTCCGCCGCGCTGACGCGACACACCGCCGAGGTAGACAAGCATGGGCGGGACGGGTTTCTTAGTGTGCTTGTTGCCAAGGTCGACGTACCTCGGGTTGAGCAACGGGTAATTCTGAACAAGATAAGCGGATGCCGCGTAGTCGCCGACCGATCCCTCGTTGGCGAGGACGATGGCCAAGCCGGGGGTGAGCAGCCGCTCGAGGGAGCGGTATGTCCCGGCGACGGTGCGCCGGGCCCATCGCGGCAGCCACTCCTTGCTCATGATCTGTCGAGGCACGGCTTCGTGAATGTCGTACACCACTCGCTTGGAAAGGATCCAACGCAGGACGAAGCCGACCGGCATGAGCTCCGGGTCATGCAGGTGGTAGATCCGAGCGTTCGTCTTGAGCGCAGAACGCAGCGCCACCCACGGCATGACGAGCATCCGCCAGAAACGGCGGCGGACGCGCCGAATCGCATGTATGTGGACGCCGGACTGTACCGAGGATCGCAGCGCGCCGATGACGAGATGCACATCGTATCCCGCCCGGGCGAGCGAGCAGCATTCTCGATGAAAGACGCGCACGTCCGAAGCGGGATGAACCGTGGAGACGTGGCAGACGCGAATGGACATAGCACCCTCTCGCGCGGTCAGGGGCGGCGCGGGACACGCGCTTTGTGATATCTGTTCCTGGCAGCCGTCAAGTGGTCAATCACGCGGCGCGCGTTTGGTGCGACGCCGAAGCGCTCCTGAGCTTTCCTGCGGCCCGCCTGCCCCATTCGTTTTCGCAGATCGTCGCGGCCGATTACGGTCAGGATGGCGGACTGAAGCGCCGCGACGTCTTTGGGGGGAACGAGGATCGCACCGTCGCAATGTCCCAGAGCCGCCGGCAAGCCACCCACGGCGGTGGCCACGACAGGCAGACCGCAGGCCATGGCTTCCATGACGACGTTGGGCATGCCTTCAGTGTACGACGGCAGAACGAAAGCGTCGCTTGCCTGCATCCAATCGCGTACGCGCTTTGGAGGAACGAGGCCGACGATATCAACGTGCGACTGGAGATTCCGCTCTTGTATGGCAGCGCTGAGTCGATCGAATTCCGTGCCGTTTCCGCATATCTTGAGGAGCACATCGGGTCGCTCGGTTCGAATCCTGTCGACCGCCTCGAGCAGTTCGTAGAGGCCCTTCGCGACGAAAAGGTGTCCGACGTAGAGAAGGACGAGCCGGTCAGGCGGGATGCCCAGGTCTTTGCGAATCGACGTGGCATCGGAAACGGGCTTCCATTCGTCGAGGTCGACCACGCCGGCGACTTCCAGGGTTCTGTCTTCTCGCCAGGCATCGATCTTGTCGGCGACACTCCGGCCCATGGCCTGTGTGGCGTCGAGTGCCCGGGCGATGCGAGCCGTGTGTCGATGGAGCCTCCTGCTGCGGGTCGGAACGACATTGATGTCGGAGCCGATGGCGTATCCCGCCGCCGGGATTCGGAGGGAGCGGGCCAGTCGTAGTGCTGTGTCGCACTCCGGCATCCAGCAGATGCCGTAGACGATGTCGAACGGTCTTTGTTGATGGTCGCGCCGGGCCATGCGCCTCATCTGGAGGTAGAGTGCCAGTCCGTCCCATCGTGCGAACCACATTCCGGGAAACCGCACGTACGGGACGGGGCGGGCACGCAGACCCTCGAAAACGCAGAGCCGGCGGTTGTGATCGACGCTGGTCCCGGGTTTGATCGCGCGGTAAATCCCCGGTGCCCAGATCAGCGGAACGTAGACTTCAAGCTCCTGGCCCTGGCGTTGTAGTTCGGCCAGATGGCGGACGATGAAGACGCCGTTGCTGGTGTCCGCCTCGTGCGGAAAGAGATGCGTGATCGCGAGGATTCTCATCCGGTCGGCTCGTTGTGGGGCATCGGCGGCGACGGCGCGTTTCGCCGGCGCACGGAGTCGGCACGTCGCACCGCTCCCGGCTGAGGGGCGACCGGCGCGGGTCCGATTGCGGGCGGCGGTCGTGCGGCGGCTTGTGGCTTGGGTCGCATGTTCGGGTCACTGTTCGGCGACGTGGTATCGCTCGAGATGCCGAGAGCGATATGCGATGGCCGCACTGCCGACCATAAAAAACCAGAATACCTTCTTGAAGAACAGGACATGGCCGCATGCGCTGATCGCCAGGAAGATCACAAACGTCCGCATGAGCCATTTTTGGGGAGGCGACGTCGTTTTCATGAATCCGGTTGTCTGCTTTATGAGGAACCATATGTAAAGGAGCATCGCCGGGATGCCGAGTTCGGTCCCGAGGTGGATGATATCTACGTGGACGATATTCTGCTGACCGACGTGGAGCAGATAGTTTTCGAGGCCGGCGCCCGTGAGGGGATGGGCGAGAATGTATCCTATGCCGGTCTTCACGAGATAGAAACGATACGAGACCGATCGGGCGCCTTCCGTTGAACTGGTCAATCGCGTCACGGACAATTTGCTGACGAAGCCTCCGTGGAAACTCCAGTAGACTCCTCCGGCGAACAATATGAGCATCAGTATCGTGGCGATCGCCATCGTCTTGGATTTCCAAAACATTCGAAAACTGAGCACCGATACGGCGGTGGCGATGGCTAGCCCGACCATGGGACCGCGGGATCCGGTCTGGACCATGACGCCCGGCGTCACGATGGCTGCCGCAATCCAGACGGGCCTCAACCATTTCGACGGGTCGTTCAGGAAAAGGTAGACGCTGACAAAAAACGCAGATCCGAGGATGACGGCGAACTTTCCGGGATTGACTCCCTCGCCGACGGTCACGCGTTCGGCTGAATGGGTCATGGATTCGATCGAGCCGGAAAGATACAACTGAAGTACGACGATAAGTACGCCCCAAACGAAGCAACGGAGCGGCCAAGTGTGTCCGCCGCAGTACGCCAGGCCATTCCAGATGGCGAGCCCCCAGATCGAGAGTTGGAGGACCTGAAGGGCCTTGGCGACGGCCGGCACGGGGTAGATCGCCCAGGAAAACGACACCGCCCCCCAGGCGGCGATGAGGAACAGCGGCAGCAGGGGCGACTCCTTGATGCGGATTCCCTTCCCCGTGAAGAGGCAGTTCGCCAGAATCCCGACCGCCGCGACGCCACCGACGACGCGATCCGCGGATACGATCCCCTCGTAGGCGATCGCGCCTCCCCACGGCAGGATGAAGCAGATGCAGCAGAGCGCGAAGGTTGGCTTGGCCAAGCATCCGATGACGGTCGGGACGCCGGCAAGCAAAGCCCCGAGCACCGGTTGGCGGGCAGTCGTCACGAGTGCGAACCCGCCAATGCAGCTACCGATCCAGACCACGATGAACAGCATCCAGCCCAGGCTCGGCGGCATGGCGTCGCGCTGAGCAGGCTCGTAGCCGCGGGACCAGACGAGTGGGTTGGTGGAGTAAGTTCTCATCGCTCCGCTGCCTCTTGGATTCCAGAGGGTCGTGCGCCAACGGCCGGGCCGGCTCATCGTGCGCCAGTCCTTGGCGACGCGAGTCCGCTACGGGTTGCGTCGTGTGCCCGACCACCATTCTAAGGCATTATCGGCTGGATCAGGTCCGAGGGTTTCGTTTGACCCCGTCGATTCCGTATCTGCGGCTCCGGGTATGGGTCGCGAGCGCGACACACTGCCAGCCTGTCGCCATGCCCATTCCTGTCAATCGGCTCGATCGCCCCGGGCCGGCGTGTTGGCTCCGCGGCTCTTCGCGCGGTGCGGTTCTGCGCTCTTGCCGTCCAGTCGAACCGTCCTTGCGACAGCGAGGAAGCGGGAATCCTGCAACAGTGTGTCCGCGATGGCTTCGGCCAGACGGTCGCGGCCCAAGTCGGTGAGGTGAACGTGGTCGATCAGGTGCTCGAAATCATGGGGGACGGCTTTGTAGCCGTTGACGAAGATCGCATCCTCCTCGGCGGCCACCGTTTCGATCACGTCGTTCATTTGCGTCCAAGTCTGCGCGAGCACCGGCATCGTCATTCCGACGTAATCCAGCCGGATTGCGGCCCGACAGTCGGGTTTGTCGACGTTCTCCGGTACGGCGAGCGTGGCCTCCGTGATCAGGACACAGAGCGCACCGTCCGAGCGTGCGAAGGACGCGAAGTCTCTGAAGTTCTGCCGTGCCCAGTCGAGCGCTTCGGCGTGAACGGGCAGGGCGGCGTCGGTCTCCTCGCCATTCTTGGAGGTGTAGCTGTTTTCGATCTCGCGTTCTTGAAACGCAAGCATCAACCGACCGATGCGTCGGGCGATTTGCGCTTTTCGGGCGACTCTCTCCCACAGGGGGCGGTTGCGAATCACGCGGGCGCGGAGGACCGGTGATTTCTCCAATGGTCGAAAGAACTTGAGGTCATTCCACGTGTGGTAGACGAGCACGACATGGGGATGAAAGGCTCGCCCCGTGGACAGATAGTTGATCTTCGATGTGAACGCGTCGTAGCCGGGGAGGCCGAAGTTGATGACCTCGACAGGCATCTTCAGGGCCTCGCTCAGGTGCTGTTGGAGCCGTTCTGGCCAGGTGGCGTTCTCTCCCGAAGCGTTGAGACCGAAGGTCGAGGAACCGCCGAATGCGATCAATCGAAGGGTTCCGGAAGCGGGTGTCCAGGTGTGGTCCGGCCCACGGAAGCCCAGGCTGTTGGTGCGCACTTCGTATCCGGGGCCGACGAGCACCTGGTTCGGACGCGGGATTCCCATGAGATGACCGTCCTGCGTCCACAACAGCAGGTCGCTGTAGGGTAGCGGTGCGAACAGTCGGAGCGCGACTTCAGCGAGGACCAATACGGCGCAGAGCGCGCCGCCGGCCGCCAGCGACCGAAAGGCCCAGATTCGTCTTCGGACGGCAACCTTGATTGTCGCGGTACGCCGTTGCGTTGCGGTCACGGTGTCACGCCTCCAACGTCTACGGTGGTTTCCCAGTGAAGCATTGTGTCACGCCAAGTGCGAAGGCAGGCGTGAGATGGAGAATACCGCCGCGCCGGTCGCGTTTTCAAACACGAACGTGTCCACCAAGTCGCCGGTTTCGAGATCGATTTTTTCGATTCTTGCCGGATGTCGCATGGCTCCGAAGTCCCTGACCCACCGCGCAAACTCGACGAATTTGGTTTTCCGAATTCTCGAAAAACCCACGTATGCAAAGCCGTCCTGCACTGCCAAGCCACGACACCAGCCGATCGGTACGCCCTTAAGGGAACGGTTTATGGCGGTAAGGTCGATGTCCTTGATGACGCGCCGCTCACGGCCGTTGACTCTCAGAAGGTGGCCGTTCGTCGTCGTAAAGTAGATGTCGTCGTTGCTGACGATGCCGTCGTGAGGGTTTCCCGCCGGCAGGGATATCCGGTCGGTTGGGTCCGCCACACAAATCGCGTCCTGTTGATGGAATCGTGTGATCCAGGTGTTTCCCTCAAAGAAGAAAATGAAATTGATGTGGCATTCGTGTGGTTTGGTTGTGAACTCCGTTCGGTAGTCGACCTTCGGCGAGAATCGCTCGCTTGTGGGGTTCGATGCGGCGTTGAAGGTTTCGAGCAGGTTGCCGGAGTGGTCGAACGTCTGCAGAATCTCGAGGCCGGTGTTACATACGAGGAGTCGGTCATCCAGCACCGCGACATGGTGCAGGTCGTTGAAGGTGGGATGGGACAGGATGCTTTCCAGTCTCAATTCCGGGAAGCTGACGCGAAGCACTTCGGTGGGGGCGCATGTGTAGAAGTAATTACCGTTAAATGACCCAAACGTGAGAACCACGGAGGCGTCCGGGTGGCGACGGGATTCGGGCGGAGCATATTCTTCATACCTCACCAGCTTCTTGGATTCCCAGTCGATGATCGCGATCGCGCCGTGCGCGTAGGCTCTGTCGCTGCCTTGCCGCACAATTCCGCGATGCGGGATACCGAGTGTCACGAGCAATTTCATGAGCACACCTCACGGTTACCGACCGGCAAGCGGACTGCTGAATCCCTTCGGGATCGGCGTGATGCAGCACCCTGTAGCATTGGGAAGAGTGCACGCGCCGAAAGCGCGCGAAGCAGGCGGTGGCATCGGCTTAAATTCCCCGGCGCTGGCGCAGGGCGCGGATGGGAATCATGCGTATGAATCGAAGTTTGTCTTCGGCCGACAGGCCGCCGCACCACCAGCCAAGTCCGATCGGAATAGAGGATACGAGGACCAGAGCCAGAAGGCCAGATAGCGTCGCCGGCCGGTAATAGGACCGCGCCACGCAGAGGAGCACAGCAAACGGCGCGGTGGCCAGCATCGCCGGAACGAGGGCGGAGCGGAGTTCGTTCCAGACGGTCAGCTCGACCGATCGGCAGCAGTAGGGCGTGATCAGGAACACCGCGATCAGGAGGTCTGGAGCAGCGAAGCCGATGGCGACGCCGGTAACACCGAGGTTGAATCCGAGCGTCAGGACCAGCCCGAAGGTGACGGACATCGCCGCGGCCAGGAGGGTCATGAGGCCGAACATACGATGTTTCCCGAGTCCGACGACGACGAAGAACGCGGGCATGTGCCAGAGGCGAAACGCGGCGCCAGCGGCCAGGATGGCGAGAAGGGCCGGGCCGGATTTCATGTAGTCGTCCTTGAGCCAGATTCGGAGCGTATCTCCGCCGTAGGCCAGGAGGAAGGCGGTCAACGGCAGGATGATCAGGAGGGCGTATTTCGTGCCGAGGAGATAGAGCCGCTGCACTTGGTCGAGCCGATCGCGGGCGTCCAGATTTGTGGCGGCGGGCTTGATGGCGGCCGAACCGCTCAAGACGATCTGGCCGGCCATGCCGATGACGAGCAGCGGCATGGCGTATTCGGTGACGGCGGCGGTCGTGAGGACGGCGCCGATGAGGATGAGGGCGGCCTGGCGCTGAATGATCTGGCCGCACGAATACATCAGCGTGTTGATGCTGTAGGCGAGCATTTCGCGAAGGGTCTGCCAGCGCGCGAGCGAGAGGTCGATCCGAAGCTGCGGACACTGCCGCAGGGCGAACATGCATTTCAGACTGATGCGCAGCACGATACTCGACGCCGCCACGGTCGCCATCGCCACGAGTCCGAAACCGCACTGGAAGACGATCACGATCGCGATCACGCGCGCGATGTCCGTGAAGATGTCGCATCCAGCCGTCAGGTCGTAGCGCTGGACGCTGCTGAGGATCGCGGAGGCGACGTTCAACGCGATGAGAATGGTGAAGCCTGCGCCTACGAGGGCGACTGTAAGCCGACTTGCCGTGTAGAGTTCCGGCGAAATATGAAACCAGATGGGAAACCCGTATGTCAGGACGGCGACACCGGCGGCCAGGACGCCGGCTCCCACGAGATAGGCCACGAGCGTCGTGTTCACCACGCGGTTGATGCCGTCGAAGTCTTGCTCGACCAAGTACATCGGAACCCAGCGGTTGACCGCGGAGTTCAGCCCCAGCGCGAGCAGGCTGGAGTAGGCGAGCAGCGAACCGGTTAGTGCCCAGATGCCATAGGTGCTCTTGCCCAAGTGGGAGAGGATGTAGGGGGCGATCAGGAATCCGATTGTGGCGTTGACGGCCAGCGCCGAAACGTTGCTGATGGTGTTGATGACGAGGCGTTTGCCCTGGTCCATGGGTGAACCGTGGTTGTGATCGGGCGTTTCCCCTCGCGTCAGCCGGCATGGCAATCGACAAACACCTCCGCGATCCGCTCCGCCGCTTGGCCGTCCCAGCGGTCGGGAGCG
>JBHHVX010000041.1:0-27488 GCA_046754505.1 Phycisphaerae bacterium
GCCAGTCCATCCGGTTCCAGTGCGAAGAAATGATCGGGACCCGGAAGTGTGCGATCGAGCGTAACGTGTTTTTCAAGCACACAAGATCCGGCGGCGACGGCCAAGGCGCTGAAAGACGCATCCTCCGTGTGGTCGCTGAATCCGACCGGCACCCCGTATCGATCGGCGAGGATGCGAATCGTCGCGAGACGGGCGCCATTCTGTGGCGTCGGATAGGCCGACACGCAATGCAACAACACGAGCCGCAACAAGGTCGCATGGCGTCGCAGCAGCGCGACCGCCGTGTCGATCTCCTCCAATGTGCTCGCCCCGGTCGACAGGATGATCGGCCGGCCGCTCGCCGCTGCTGCCGTCAGAAGCGGAACGTTCACAATGTCGGTGGAAGCGATCTTCACCGCGGCCACGTCCATCCGGATGAGATGGTCCAGTTCGGACAGGCCGAACGGAGTCGCAAGAAACTGAATGCCGCATCGGTCGGCATAGGACTTGAGTTCGACCATGTCGGACGGATCCAGCTCGAGACGACGTAGCATGTCGCGCTGCGTCTCGGCGTGCGGGCCGTGTCGTTGTTGGTAGTCACAGGTCGGCGCCGAGGCCGCGACCAAGGCCTCTGCGTGGAACATTTGAAACTTGACCGCATCGGCGCCGGCCTCGCGCGCAGCCTCGATGAGCGAGCGGGCCATACCGACGTCACCGTTATGATTGACTCCGGCCTCCGCAATGACGAAGACGCGCTCCTGCGCCCCCACGCTCCGACCGCCGATCCGGACCGTCGGCGCCGCCGATGCAACATCCGCCCTGTTCATGTTAGAATCATCGGCGTTTGGTTTGTCGGTCCTTGACGGACCGATCCGGCGGGCCTGCAAGACACGTTTCGAATCGGAGCGCATGGCATGATCTACCTGGACTACAACGCGACGACCCCCATCGACCCCACAGTCGCCGAGGCGATGCGACCTTACATCGAAGAGCACTTCGGCAATCCGTCCAGTGGCCATGCAGCGGGCCAGGCCGCCCGCGCGGCCCTCGACACCGCCCGGAGCCGGGTGGCCACCCTGATCGGCGCAGCCCCCTCGGAGATCGTCTTCACCAGCGGTGGCACCGAGAGCAGCAACTGGGCCATCCGGGGCGTGGCTCGGAACCATTGGTTCCCGGCCGGCGGCGTTGTCGAATCGGCCTCCGCCGCGAAGAGGGGTGGCCATTTCGTCACCACCGCGGTGGAACATCCGGCGACGCTCAACCCGATGCGGTCGCTCGAGCCCCTGGGTTTCGCGCGGACCGAGGTGCCCGTCGACGGCACCGGCCTGGTCGATCCTGACAATATCCGCAAGGCGATCCGGCCGGACACGGTCCTGATCAGCGTCATGCACGCTCAGAACGAGGTCGGCACGATCGAGCCGCTGGCGCAAATCGGCAGGATCGCGCGCCAGGCCGGCGTGCTGTTCCATGTAGATGCCGCGCAGTCGGCCGGCAAGATCCCGGTCGATGTGAACGCAATCCAGGCGGACCTGCTCTCGCTGGCGGGCCACAAGCTCTACGCCCCGAAGGGAATCGGCGCGCTCTACGTCCGCAGCGGGACGGACCTGCCGCCGCTGGTTTTCGGCGCTCACCAGGAATCGGGCCGGCGGGCCGGCACCGAGAACGTGATCATGGCGGTCGCCTTCGGCAAGGCGGCGGAACTGGCGCTGGCCCACCTCGACGATAACGCACTAAGCAATACACGTGACTATTTCTGGGAACGCCTGTCCTCGACGTTCGGCGATCGCGTGGTGCTCAACGGCCACCCGACCGAACGCCTGCCGAGCACCTTGAACGTAAGTTTTCCTGGGCGGGTCGGCGGCGAGATCCTCGCCGGGCTGGACGGTGTCTGCGCATCCACGGGCGCCGCCTGTCATGCCGGCGACACCAGACCCTCGGCAGTGCTGACGGCCATGAACGTCGGCCAGGAACGGGCCGTCGGCACCATCCGCTTCAGCGTGGGACGGCCCACGACACGCGCCGAGATAGACAGCGTCGTCGGCATGATGGCCAAGGCCCTGCGGTAGAACGAGCCGCATGTATCGCGACCCTCGCCAGCATTCCTCAAGTTGTGTATTGGAGGTGTCGGTGGCGGCGGTCCGCGCAAAACGCGGGCCGCCACGCGCTGTCCGCGCCGGGATCGGGCGGATCGTGTCACGCAGGAGCTATTCCGCATCGGCCGCGACGGCTCCGCCGGTTGCGACATTCAACAGCGCATTCGGACTTTCGGACGACGGGTCCGCGGCGCGCTGCTCCTGGATCGATTCGGCCTTGGCACGGGCCCGCTGAGCCTCGTCGAACCGCCCGAGTCGCTCCATCAGGGTCTCAATCCTGCGATAATCCTTGACGTCAAAAGACTGCGCGACGGTCTGGCGATCGACCCGGTCGGCCAGCGCCTTCAGCTCCTCCCGAGCCGCCGGCGGTATCGTCACGTCGAACTCCTTCAGCGAGAGATCGCGCGAATCACGGCGCCGCTGAACTGTTTCCGGCTCCTGTGTTGTTTCGGCTTCATCGCGAGGCCCCTCGTCGCGGTCGATGTTGCGCGACTCGGGACGGACCTCGCGCCGTCCAGCCGCCTCGACGAACTTCCCATCCGGTCCGTACAGGCCGGGTTCCGCTGGGGCGCGGTCCGCGCCGGCCGCGTCGCTCGCAGCGACGTCGACCCGGGCGTCCGGTCCGAACCGGGATTGGGACTCCGCCTTCTGTGTCTGGTCATCGGGCCGCGACCGCGGCGGCACGAGATACGCCGGCAAGCTGGCTGATACCGCTGGTAACATCTTCCCACCATCCTGAGTCCCCCTTTGGAACGGCGACCTTCGGAAGCAATCCGGGAGACTCAGTTGAACCCTCCAATACAATCGCCCGGCGGTCAAGCGATTCTTCCACTACCCGAACGGCATCGGCGACCGAAAGAACGTCAAGGGATATTACCGGAGGGCCGCCATCTGCCGATCACGCGGCGGCCTCGGCCGCGGTCGGCATCTTGTCCAGAATGTCGTTCAGGATGACGTCCGTTTCGAGACCCTCGGCCTGGGCCTCGAAATTGAGCAACGTTCGATGACGCAGCGCGGGTAGATAGACCTTCCGGATATCCTCGAAACTGACGTTGTAGCGACCGTCGAGCAGGGCCTGCACCTTGGCCGCGAGAATGATCGCCTGCGCCCCGCGCGGTGAACTGCCCCAGCGAACATAGCGATTGACTTGTTCGGTCGCAAAGACCCCTCGCGGATGTGTCGCTAGAATCAGACGGACCGCGTAATCCTGCACGTGCGGTGCCGCCACGACACGCTGCACCAGCTTCTGCGCCCCGATGATTTCGTCACCCGTCATCACCGGCTGAATGTCCGGCCGGTGCCCGGTCGTCGTGCGGTCCAGGATCGTCATGAGTTCCTTCCGGTCCGAATACGCGACGATCAGTTTGAAGAAAAAGCGGTCGACCTGGGCCTCGGGGAGCGGGTACGTCCCCTCCTGCTCGATCGGGTTCTGCGTCGCCATCACAAAGAACGGCTCCTTCAGAGGATAGCGCGTGCCGGCCACGGTAATCGTGTGCTCCTGCATCGCCTCCAACAGCGCGGATTGCGTCTTCGGCGTGGCGCGGTTGATCTCGTCCGCCAGCACGATCTGCGAGAAGAGCGGACCGCGCTGAAACTCGAACTTCCGCCGGCCGCTGGCGGGGTCCTCCACGATGATGTTCGTCCCGAGAATGTCGGCGGGCATCAGGTCCGGCGTGAACTGAAGCCGCGAAAAGTCCAGGCTGAGCGCCTGCGACAGAGACCGGATGAGGTACGTCTTGCCCAGACCGGGTACGCCCTCAAGCAGGGCGTGGCCGCCGGTAAAGAGACAGGCGAGAACGCCGTGGATGATCTCCTCGTGTCCCACGATGGCCTTGCCGATCTCGGCCTGAACGGCATGATACTTCGCGCGAAACTCGTCGGTCGCCTTCCGGATGGCTGGATCTACCTGGGTCGCCATGCGTATCCCTCTCAGATGGTCGTGTATCGAAACTTCAAGCCTCTTTCAAACAGAAGCCGGCGACACTTCGCCGCGTCGGCCTGCGCTCCCCCTATCCACCGTCTTCGCCGCTGTCTTTGCGGCGTTTTTTTCTCGCCTTCAGAAGACGGGCCGTCGTCGGTTCTTGCGGTGGCTCGTCCTTCGCTTTCGACGGGGGCGCCGGCTTGCCCGAAGTCGGCGCCGCCTGTGCCCCGCCCATAACCTGGGTCAGGCCGCCCGCGGGCCGCTTGCCCCTCCCCGCCGTAAAGCGCACCGAGGCGTCCAGGGCCGTCGAATCCGGGCCGGTCGCGGTGCCCCCCCGACTGGATTCAGGCGTCACATTGCCCGCCGCCTTCGCGGTCCTCTCCGTGCGGACGCGGTCCCGCACACCCTTGAGATTCGTCAGGATCGCCTCCGCACGCCGGCCCGAGCCGACGCGCCCCGGCAGGCTGGCGATGTAACCGCGGGCGCGGGCCAGCGCCTTCACCGGATCGATCGCGATCCGGCGTACCGCCACATCCAACAGAAAACAAAACACCGCAAGTTTCAGCAGCGTGTTCCAGATCGGCTTGCGCGCGATCGTCGGCGCCAGCCGCGAAAAGACTTGTTCCGGATCCGGATCGTCGATGGACAGAATCTTTCCGTTCGTCTCCGCGGCGATTTGACGGAGCAATGCCTTGTTGGTCGAGACATCGCGAAACTCGGGCGAAAACGCCACGGTTACACCCGTCCGAATGTTTGCCGGTTTCTCGGACACCGTGCCCTCCGCCCGAACATTCGCGAGGTAGGTGCCCCGATCCTTCACGTCGAACGTCGCCTCGTAGCGACCTGGGCCGGTCTGCATGACGGGCAGCAACGCGGACGTTCCGTCGGGGCGGATCAGCCGCCCGTTGAACCGTCGAAAGTTGGCAAACCCCTCTTCTTCGCTCAGCGTCTCGATCACGACGTGGCCGACATCACCCTCGATCGTCGTGGCGACGTCGTAGTCCGCGGCGGTTCCCTGTTGCATGCACCACCGCACCGCCTGCGCCCAGAGCTTGCTGAAGCTCGGCCACCCCGGCCAGTTCGCCCCCCAGTGTTTCCATCGTCCGCTCGTGAACGCCACCGTCCGTCCGAAGCCGCACTGCCAGTGGGCGAGCAGGGGGTCGCCCTTGGCGGTAATCAGCGGCATTTCCACGTCCACGACCTTCCGTGGCGTCGTGACCACATAGCCCTTCAACTCGGGCAAGCCTTCGTCGATCCCGACCATGATGTCCGACAGGTTCGGCCGCACCTTCGGCGTGAAGACCTCGTCGCGGATCAGCGGCCGGCGGACGACCTTCGCCTCTTTCGTAAAGATCCGCGGCAGCCGCTTTTCGTCACCGGGCTTCTGAAGGAGGTAGTAGGTCCCCCCGGTCCGCTTTGCTATGTTCCGCATCGTTGTCATGCCGCCGCCGTGCGGAAAAATCATCACCGTCGAGCAGCTCACCTTGTTGCCGACCATCTGGTTCAACAGCCCGCTGCTCGGCGGCGCGGGGTCTCCGTCGGAAATGATGATCATGTGGCGGCTGGCCGCATCCTTCTTGTTCATCAACGCCTGAAAGGCCATCCGCATGGGGCTTTCGAAATCGAACATGTCCGCGTTCTGCATCCGGCGGATTCGCTGCAGGATCGCGTCCTTGTTCGATGCCATCTGCATCGGAACCTCCCAGTGAAAACCGTTCACGCCCGAGCCGATGACGCCGTAATAGTCCAGCCGGCTGATCGTCTTGAGTGCCGCCACGGCCGTCTCTATCCCCCACTTGTTGCCCTGCGGCATCTCGCACGAGTGCATGACGATCGCCAAGGCTCCGCGGGGAATCTGCCGGATGGCGTCCACGTCAAACCGGACCGGCATGAGGTCCTCGACCACCGACCCCTGCCACCCACCCGCTCCGAAACCCTCGTCGCCGCCAATCATGATCAACCCGCCGCCCAGATCGCGGACGTAGTTCGCCAGGGCCTGCTGCTGGCCCGCGCTGAACGGGTCCGCCGGCGTGTTCGAGAGAATCACCGCGGCGTAGTCCTGAAGAAACGCCGGATCGAGGCTGGCCGACTCGGCGGTCGCGTACTCGACGCGGATATCCTCCTCACGCAACGCCTCGATCAGGAGCGCGTCGTCCTCCCGGTCGCGCTGCGTGCCGATGAAGAGAACCTTCGCCGGACCTTCCACGTTCGTGAACGCTCGGGCGACGTTGTTCTCGCGTGTCGCGTCTGCGCTCTGATCGTCGGGAAGGAACTCCGCTCGGAACGCGTGCGCCCGCGGCGTCTTGATGGGCAGCTTGATCGTGAACGCATTACGCCCCGGCGCCAGCGTCACGCGCTGCCCGCTTCCTTTGGACGCCGGATCCAGATCGATCAGCTTCTCCTCCGGTCCGACACGTTGGTACAGATTGATGGTGCCGGTCGTCTGGCGGTCGCTGCGCAGGATCAGCCGCAAGGAGGCCTGCTCGTGGAGATAGGCATAGGCCGGCACGCGCAGCTTCTCAAACACGACTTCGGACTGGCGGGCATACGCCAGCGGCACGACATCCACGGTCATGTGATTCGCCCGCGACGTCTTGGCTTCCTCCAGGGCGTCGCCGATGTTCTGGTTGCCGTCGGACAGGATGACGATCCGGTTGGCGGTGGACTCCGGCGCACAGGCCGCCGCCATACGAAGGCCCTGCGCAATATTCGTCCGGTCCGGCCGGTTGCCGTCGGCAAGCGGCGTGCGAACGTGAACGGCCCCCTCCGGACCCCCGTGGTTCGGCAACTGCTCGATGTTCGTCTGACCGTCGAAGGTCAGGATGGCGACGCGGTCGTTGGCGTTCTTCGGATGAGCGGCCGTCTTGACGAACGCCTCCGCCTTCCGCCGCAACTCCGACGGAATCGAATGCGACTGATCCAGAAGGAACAGAACGGTAAGATCGTCGTTCTTGAGGATGCGGTGCATCCCCGCCATGGCCAGCACGAGAAGGATGACGACGACGAATCGCGCCGCCAGGGCCAGCCGGCGACGCGTCGGCCCCAATCCCGAAAGCGATCGACGCGACAGCCACGCCATCAGAACGATGATGAGGACCAGCCACAGACACCACGGCCGGTCGAATCGCTCCAGCAGCGTGTTCATGAAGCCCAATTCAGCACCTGTACCCGATTGTTCCACGAATCCAGCACATAGATCGATCCGTCCCGAGCCAAGGCGATGTCCCAGGGATGCAGAAGCTGCCCGACCGCCCGGCCGGGCGACCCCCAGCTTCCACGAACCGCCCCCGACCGATCATACCGGACGATGCGGTTGTTGCCCTGATCGGCGACCAGGATCGTGCCGCTGCGTTCGAGAGCGAGACCGAAAGGGTAGTTGAGCCGGTTCTCACCGGTGCCGGGTAATCCGAAGGCCGACAGGAAACGCCCGTCCGAATCGTAGCGACAGATGCGATGATGACAAGAGTCGGCAACCCACAGGATACCGGTTTCGTCAATGACGATCTGTGTCGGACGGATGACCGCGCCCTTGCCCGAGGCGGCGTCGGCGAAGCTGAACAGGTAGCGCCGCTGCGGAGAGAACTTGCTGATGCGATCGTTCTCGCCATATTCGCCGACGTAGATATTCCCGTCGCGATCGATCGCGACGCTGGTCGGAAAGATGAACTGCCCGGGACCCGTGCCCCGTTCGCCGAACCGAAAGCGTTCCCGGCCATCCCGGTCATAGACGATCACACGCGCGTAATGCGTGTCCGGCACCCAAACGCGGTCGTCGCCGTCCACAAACAGGCCGACCGGTTTCCCGCTGGCATACTCGGGCATGCGCCACTGGTGTTCGTAGGCCCCGGCGGCACTGAAACGCTGCACGCGGGCCGTCTTGTCGACAACGAACACGCAGCCGTCGTTCGGAGAGACTGCGAGGGCACGCGGATAGCTGAACTCGCCCGGTCCCAACCCGGTCTGGCCGAACACCCTCTCCACAGCGGAGGCATCGGGCCGGTGCGAATCGCACGTGGCCGCCGGAAGGACGACCAGGCAGATCGCCAACGACACCAGCCCCACCACCGGCCGACTTCGTTGTTGTGAGTGCGTGTGTAGGGTTTTCATCGTCTGTCTATCAGGGCCGGGCCGGGGCTGCGTGGGTTTGACCGACCCGCCGAAGGCCCGCCAACCAGGGAATCATCACGGCCGTCACGGCCGCCGGCACCATCAGCAGCAGGCTGCACGCGATGACCATCGCCTCGCGACCGTAGTGCATCTGGTTGTCGATCATAACCGCCAGACTCCCTCGAAAAAACCGCACCGGTTGCACCAGCACGCTGCACGCGACTTCCGAGATCGCCAGGCACCCGACGATCAGCCCGGCGCCCGCCAGGGGCCGCCACAGCATCGGCAGGCGCGCATACGCGATCCGCTGGAGCCGATCGGCGCCGTCCACCGCCGCCTGGGCGCTCGTCTCGCGGCCGAGCCGGCGGTCGAGCAGGTGCGCGACACACGCCGGAATGAACGCGAAGCGGGCGACCATCGCCGCCGTCCAGACCCAGGGTGTGTCATCATAAAGGTTCCACGTCGCCGGATCGCCGATCCGGGCGTAGCAGCCGACGAGGGCCGTCGCGATCAGTTCCGGCGGCATCGTCGCCACCCCCAGAAGGACAATCACAACGACGCTCCCGACGCGACTCGGTCGGCTGCCGATCGAACCGCCCACCGTCACCAGTGCCGCCAACACCGCCGCAAGTCCCGCCAGCGCCGCGACGATCACCGTGCCGGCGGCCGCTTGTCCCACCACGCCGAACCCGCGCTGCATCAATTCTTCCAGCGACGTTCGACCGATCACCAGTTCCATGACAAAGACGGTCGCGGGCAAGACCGTCAGGCCGGCGGCGAGCGCCACGGCCGGCGGCCAGATCCACCGCACAGACAGCGACGCCGTTCCCATCTCGGACGATTCCGGGGCGCTGCCCCAAGATGCCATTTGTCGAAGTCCGGGCGCCGCCGCCGCGACCATGACGACCAGTGTCGCCAACATCGGCCACGATCGCCAAAACATGAAGGCCGCCGGTCGCGCGAACCGCATGGCGTCGCGGGCGTCGGTCATGACCTGATAGGACCATGTATCCGTCGCCGTCATGAGCGCCGGCACCGTGCTGTCTGTCATCACCAACACGAAAACGACGGCCCCGGCGGCAAGGATCGTCGGCCGCATTGCGGGCAGCGCCCCGCGAACAAATGCCTGCACCGGCGTCGCGTCAAGGCACGCCAACCGATGCGCCCGCGCGCCGATATGGCGATAGCCGGCCATCAGCAGGAGCGCGGGAATCGGCCACAGCCACGTGCCGAGCACCCAGGCCGCCTGAAACGCCGCCGCGCCGCGTGCATTCCAACCCAGGGTGCTCATGGCCGCTCGAATCACGCCCACCGGGCTGGAGCCCAGCAACATCCACGAATAAGTGAACACGTTTGGCATGGTCAACAGCGGGAGGATCGTCAACGCGAGCAGTACGCCGCGTCGCCACGGTCCCCTTGCGTGGACCAGGCCGGCCGCCACCGGTACGGCAATCGTCATCGCCAGCGCCGTCGCGCCGGCCGCCATCAGGATCGAGGTTCGATATGACTGCCACATCCGCGCCGTGAGGCGAAGTGATTGCGAGGCTTCCGGACCCTGGGCCGCCTCCGCAATCGTCACTGCGACAAAGACGCCCACCGAGCCGGCGAGAATGACCCAGCCCAGACTCCGCAACAGTCGAACAATCAACGGTGCAATCACGGCAGGAGCACGTCTCGGATCATCTTGTCGGAGGCGTCCAGCACGGCCGCCGCCGCCGTGTAGTCGGTCTCCGCGATCGGCAACGTCTCGATGCCGAGTCTGACCCGCAACGCCGGCCGCACGGGCAAGTTTTGCGACGAGCTGGTGTGCAACTTCTCCTCGACCTCCGCCGACACGAGATAGTCGACCAGACGCCGTCCGGTCTGCGGGTGCGGACCACCCCGCACCAACGCCACCGAACAGGGAATCCACAGTGTGCCGTGCAGACATGGACCCTTCGTGGGCGCGTCCAGATCGGGATAGACCATCGCCACTCGGTCGCCCCGCTTCTGCGCCACGAGCACATCGTCGGTGTCGGTCGCGGCAAAATCGACCGCGCCCTGAGTGAGCAACCGGACGGCATGGGAGTTGCCCGCCGAGATGCGGACCTCGTTCCGTCGCAGACCTCGGTAGAAATCAGTCATGGCCCCCCGCCCCCACAGCGACAGCAACGTGGCCATGTGGCCGCGCGTCGTGCCGAATCGCGGGTCCGCCATGCAGAGCCGGCCCCGATACCGCGAATCCGTCAGGTCCGCCCAGCGCCGTGGCGCCTCGGCGGCCTTCACGCGGCTCGGATCGTAGGCGATCACACGCCCACGAAGACCGATCGCCGTCCAGCGCCTGTCAGAATCGCGGAATCGCGGCGGGATGTCGGCGGCCGAGTCCGGCGCGAACGACGCCAAAACGCCCGCAGCCGCCAGCTCCTCTGTTCCGAAGATCTCGCTCGACCACCACACGTCGGCTCGCGGGCGAACGCGCTCCGCCAGCAGGCGGTTGACCAGTCCCGTGGTCTTGCCCGCTTCGGTATCAAAGACACGGCTGACGTGAAGGCCGGTTCGCCGCTCGAATTCGCTCAGGATCGGCTCGGCAACGCCGGGATCGACGGAACAGTAGACCGTGACCGTCGAGGCTCCGTCACTGCCACCGCGCGCGTCGCAACCGGCGTCGGCAAACACGAGAATGGAACAGAGAAACGCTGCCAGGCCCGCGATTGGAACTTCACGGCGAAGACTTGGATCGCACGATCCGACCCGCGGCCATCGCGGCGCAGCGCCCATCACTCGGAAGGCGCCTCCGACGCGGGCTTGGCATCGCCTCCCGATTTCTTCGACTGGAAGTCATGCGGAAGCCGATCGAAATACTGCTTGACGGACTTTCGGAAGATGCGCGGGACGCGATCGCGATTGAGGGCGTCCGTCGCATCCAGTTCAGCGGCATGGGCGGCGTCGAGAAACTCGATCTCAGACTTGCCCTTCAGGGGTCGCCCCTTCACATACTGCTGGCCGATGATCCGCCCGTGCCGGCTCAGCTTGACCTTCGCCCGCTTATTGACGAACCCGACTTTGACGCTGTCGTCGCGCTCGCGCAGACCGGAGCCCCGACCCAAGCCCTGGCCGTTTCCCTGACCGTTGCAGTGAGGACACGGTGACCCGTCTTTCAGAAAACCCGTGCCGTCGCAGGCCTTGCAGACGCCGTCGTCCTCGTCATTGTCGGAAAGATCGTCGCGGGCGTCGTCCAACTCGGACATCTGCAATTCGAGGTCGTTCATCGCCTGATCGAGCTGCTCCATCTCGTTGAGCATCTCACCGGCCTCGCCCAACTCCTGGGAGGCCGACTCCATATCGCCATCTTTCATCATGCGTGCAGCTTGCCCCATCTTGTTCCCGAGCTTGTCGCACTGTTTGTTGGCCGCCTGCCGCTTCTTCATCTTGTCGAGCATCTTCTTGATTTGCTCCGCCGTCACGCCTTTGTTCTTCAGGCGTTCGGCCAATTCCTTGGCCAGCTTTTCGAGTTGCTTCGGATCGCGTTTGGCCAGGGCCTCGAGCACACGCTTCGCATCGTCCGAACTCAACCCCGCGTTCTTCAGCTCCTGCTCGCTCCGCGTGTCTTGGGCCGCCTGTTGCAACTTCTGGGCCAACTCCTTGAGTTGTTCTCGCATCTGCTCGGCCTTCGCGGGATCGATCTTGCCGTCATGGCGGCGCCGCGCCAGATCCTCCTGAAGCTTTTTCACCGTGTCCTGCGCAACCTGAAGATCGCCGCGAGCCAGGGCGTCTATCAACCTGCCCACTTCGGCCTTCGGGTCGGCCAACTCGCCGATCTTGGCCAGACGCTTTTTCGTCTCACGAAGCGCCTCGAAACGATCCGACTCCGCCTGCTTCTTCAGGGCGTTCGACAGCTTGTCGAGTTGCTTGATCGCCTCACGCCGAAGAGCGTCCGCATCCTTGCCCTCCGCTCGCTCAAACTTCTCCTCCAGATCTTCCAATTCGGGCGGAGCCTTCAGCGTCGGGTTTTCTTTCATGATCTTCCGGACGGCCTCGACCGGCCGGGCCACCGCCAACTTGACACGACGAATCGAAGCCTGCTCCGCCTCGGCTTTCGACCGGGCCTCCTTGCTGTTCAAAATGTCAAACTCCGGCAACAGCAGCGACAACAACGCCACGCCCAGCATCAACCCGCTGAGCGACAGCGACCCCGCCCACTGAATCCGAATGAACTTCCGAGCCGACAATCCGGCCACCGATGCCTCTGCGTCAGCCTGAGTCGCCCGTGCGAACGGGTCCTGACTTTGGACAAAGTGCAACCCCGTCGAAACCCGCTCTTTCAGCCCGGCGGCCTCATCCAGGGCGGCGGCGGCGGTGGGCACCTGCTCGCGCGTCACCACGAGCCAAGCGACCGAGACGGCCACGCTCGAGACAGCGCCGGCCAACGCGAGCCAGCCCATCGGAAGGCCCAGCATCGGGAACAACCGGCTGACCACCCAGATGACCGTCCATGCGGCCGTGGCGAACAACAACGACCAACCCCATTGCCGCAGCCAGCGATTAAGCCAGAGGCGGTGCTGTGCCTGTAGGATCTGACGATTCATATTGGACATGCCCGAACCTCCGGAGAACTGGCCGGGCGCGATCCCTTCGCTCGCCGGAGAAGATCGCGTACACCTGTCGGACACGCGTCCGTAGAGACACGCTCTGATATCGGATTCTACGCGCCGCCGAGGCCGGCCGCAACGTCATGGCAGGTTTTTGAGAGGGTTTGGAAGGGTGCCGTCACGGCCGATCGACCGTGCATCCAATCAGCGTCAGGGTGTCCGCCCCGATCAGCTGCACGCGGACCACGCGGACGGTGTCGTTCACAATGGCCCACCGGTCGTAATCGAGCCGACGCACATGAAGGGTGTCGCCAACGGAGGGGGCCGCCTCCGCGGCCGTCAGAAACCCGAGACTCGTGGGCGATCGATCGGCGGCCCACGCCTGGTGGTCCTCGATCCGCCCCGGACGCTTCCAGCGGATAATGTCCTTCCATTCGACCCGCCGGTCCCGCCGCCGCTCGGTGATCAAGGTGGTCTCGGTCATCATGGTCCGCTCCCGACTCCGGTCCTGCACACACGGACTTCGGGTAACGAAGGGGGCAAGTTTATCTAAACTCGCCGGGGCACTCGGAGTTCAACGGTCGATATGAGGCCCCATATCCGCCACTGTGCACCCCGTCGAACGACCGGCTGCGACCGGTTCTCATCCTGCAACCGCCGTTCCCGAGCCGCGGCATTCATGCCGCGCGGCCACAGCGATGGGTCGAAATCCAGTCTCGATCGATGGTATAATCAGCGGGTCGCCTCCGTCGCCGCACCAGACGGGGATTCTCGTGTCACAAGGGGCCAGGACTTGAATCGTACGCCAGCACCCGACCGCCGCCTGCACCCGCGCCCCGACGCCCGGGCCTTCACGCTCATTGAGTTGCTGGTCGTCATCTCGATCATCGCCCTGTTGATCTCGATCCTGCTGCCGAACCTCTCGAATGTCCGCCGCCACGGCCGTGCGACCGTCTGCCTGGCGCATCTCCAGACCCTCGGTCAGGGACTGGTCATGTATTCCACCGACCACCGCGACCAGCTCGTCCCCGGCCGCCTGCCGAAAATCGACAACGACAACTGGCGGGCACTCGTCCTCGGCGGTTGGAAGTACCGCCCCACGTTCCTGGCCATGATGGGCACCAATGTCGGCATCCGGCCCTTCGACGATCCCATGCCCGGCAAGACGCGGACCGATCGACACGGCGAGCCTGGCGACCGCCAGAACTACGCGAGCGGCGTCTACGTCTGTCCATCCGTCGCGGACTGGACGGATGAACGCAATGGCAGCTACGGCTACAACTATCAGTTCCTCGGTAACTCCCGTCTGAAGCACCCCGCCGACGCCGGATCGTTCAAGAACTGGCCGGTCAACATCTCGCACATCCGCAGTCCGTCGACCTGCGTGGCCGTCGGCGACAGTCTGGGCACGGCGGCGGCGTATCCGACGGATCAGCGGCTGCCCTATGTCAACAACAGCCGCGATTCCGCCGCATTCGGCAACGAGGGGTTCAATCTCGACCCGCCCCGTCTGGACCCGGACCGGGGCGAAATCGCCGAGCGGCGGGGTTTTCGCAGTGCCGCCGATGACCGACACCTGGGCCGCGCTAATATTCTCTGGGTCGATGCCCATGCCTCCGTGGAGTCCCTGCACAGCATCGGATACCGCTCGGACGCCGACGGCGCGGTCCGCACAGACGGCAACAACGCCCTCTGGTCGGCTTCGGGACGTGATGAAACGTGGATCCTCCGGCAGCCGTGACGGGCTTGGGCGTGGGGCCATGGCACGCCCATGAGTCCGATAGACCGCGACGCGGTGCCGCCATCGCGCGTTTTGACCCGAGCAGCTTGTGGCTCGCACCGCCGTCGCCAATCTGCTAGAATAGGGTGCGTGTCGTCCCGACGCCGAGACCCCGCGGTGGGGTGTGCCCCCCGGGAGACACCATGCCGCAGAACGTCGCACCGACGACCGGTAAGCCGCCCGGCAATACCTTCCGTGTGACCGGCCAACGGCGGGCCTGAAGGAGTTCTCTCATGCGCCTGAGTACGAAATCGACCCATCGATCCAAGCTGAACCGTTTCAATCCTTGCTCCCCGGCGAGCCGGTCTGCCGTCGCGGTCGCCTGCCTGTTTGCCCTCGGCGCGATCATCGGTTGTCAGCAGACGCCGTCGGAAACGACGCCGACGACCGAGACCGTCACCGTGCCCGGCGGGACCGCCACTGCGGACACCGGCCCGATCGTCCGCTTCACCAGCCCGACCAATACGTTGACCGTCCGTGACGATCAGGTCCGGGACATCGGCTTCTCGGTCGATGCCGCGACCGACGCGACCGTCGCCCTGTTCCTCGATCCGGACAACGACGCGGCCAACGGCAACGAACTGGACCTCGCCGCCGGGCTTCAGTTCCCCGCGGGCGTCACCACGTCTTCCCAGGATCTGGTGGCCGGGTTCTTTCCCTACGGCACCTACTTCGTGCGGGCACAGGCGACCGACGGGACAAAGAACAACGTCTTCAACGCGCCCGGCATCGTCAACATCGTCGCCGGAGATGGCGCGTTCGGGACAGACGACGGCCTGGATACGACCGCGGGGTTGCAGCTCCTGTATGACTCCGGCAAGCCGCAGGCCGTCAGTCGACGGATTCCGTTCGTCGACACCTGGCACGTCGTCGACGTGCTCGACAACCTCTCACCCCGAATCGTCGTCCCGATTCAGTTCACGTCGGACGTCGAAATCCATCGGATCCAGTTCTATGTCTTCGGCATCGACGAGCCGCGTGACAAGCGCGTGGATATCTTCCGCGGCACCGACCAGACGACCGTCGGCGAACAGATTCAGCAGTTGGAGGTAACCAACCACGATTCACGACGCAACGGCTGGTGGAACACCGTCACCCCGCCGTCGCCGATCGCCCTTCCGGCCGGCAGCTATGGCTTCTCCTATCACGCCGCCCTCGAGTTCACCGAGCACTGGGCGGGCAACGCCCCCGTCGGCGCCGGATTCGCCTGGATGAGTTCCGTCCAGGGCGCTCCCTTCGCCAAGGCCACGACCGACGAATTCGGCTTCGTGCCCAATTTCGGCATTCGTATCATCGGCCGCTTCATGGGCAAGAGCGCCGGCGGCGCCCGCGCTCGACTGCCGGACCGTCGCGCGGAGGCCGCCGAAGTGGCCCGCTCCGCCGACACCGAGGGCGCCTTCATTGACGATCCGAAGTTCTACCGTTATGACCGCGAAAAACGGGGCGCCATCCACGTTGTCTGGCGGCGTGCAGCGTCGATCAACCGCTAGCCGCAGCGCCCCCCGTCAACCAGAACATCAGAAAACACCGGCGTGGCCACCGCGAGGGTCGCCACGCCGGTGTTTTGTCTGCGCGGCCGTCCGGCCGCCACCAATCACTCGATCTCGGAAATGATCCGCTCAGGGTCCCGCGGAGTCAGCGTCTGTCGCGTGCAGTCTACCACGAGGTCCAGGTCTTCCATCACGATCGCGCCGATCAACGCCGAATCGCGATCCGGCTCGACAACCGCGTTGAAGACACTGCTGCGGTCGCCATAGGTGAGGTGCACCGCACGCACCATGTCTCGATGGGCCGTGTGGCCGTCCGCATACCGCACCGTCGCCTCGCCGGTCGTCTGCAGCCCGAGTTCACGGACCACCGACTCGGGGATGACCAGCCGCGTCGCGCCGCTGTCCACAAGGCCGCGAATCGTCAGGCGGCGAACTTGTTGCGCCGGGATATCGCCGGCGTCGGCACGCACCAAGTCACCATAATTCGCCAAATCCACGTTGACTGAGAAACGCCCCAAACCAGGATTTCTCCAACTGACCATGGGCCACCTCGATCATTCACGAGATTATAGCCCGAACCCGCGCATCCGTTGCGGGCGACCGTCAAATCTTGATTGTCACCGTCTTGACTTCGGTGGTTTCCTCCGGACCGCCGCCGCATGGCAGCCGGGCGCTTCCCTTCTTACCGCCATTGATCGTACGCAGGCATGATCAAAGCAACCTCTTGAATTCCTGCGGCGTCATGCGCGCCTGCCGAAGGATGGAGTTCAGCGTCCCACGCTTCAAGTCCCGCACGTGCATGGGCACGGTCACGGTTAAAGTGCCTTTGCGGTAATGGGCATGACTGCCGGTCCGGCGAATGAGAACGAAGCCGGCCTTCTCCAGAGCCGCCGCCACCTGCCTGGGGCGCAGAGCCGGCAGCTTCTCAGATATGCACCTTCACCGCCACATCAACTTTCATGCGGAAAGTGGAAACAACGCTGTCTGGTTCGGTTCGTCGCGGGTCCTTCGACGGAGGGGTCGGTCGCAGGCACGGTAAATTGGACTCGAAACACGCCTCCAGATAACCGGTAACGGCTTCGCGAAGCATCGCCTTGGCCTTGGCGGCGGTCTTGCCCTGCGACGCCACGTCCAGTTCAGGGCACAGCGAGTAGAAGCCGTCCCCTTCGCCGACCACGAGCCCGGTAAACGTCAGAACATTGCGATTCAACGTGTAGTTCCTTTCCGAGCTTCAAGCCGGAATGAAGGGGCACAACACCCTCGCGTGCCGATCCGCAATCGCCGAAAGCCGCCACCGGGGTCCGGCTCGGAGCCGGCGCCCTCTTGCCACCGCCTGCTACACTTTGATGGTCACCGTCTTGACCTCGGTGTATTCCTCGAGGCCGTACTCGCCGAGTTCCCGCCCGATTCCGCTCTGCTTGAAACCGCCGAACGGCGCGGCGGCGTCGAACACGTCAAAGCAATTCACCCACACGGTGCCCGCTCGGACGCTGTTCGAGACCCGCATGGCCTTCTCAATGTCGCGCGTCCACACCGCGGCGGCCAGACCGTACACCGTCTTGTTGGCTCGCTGGCAGACCTCATCGATATCCTTGAACTGGATGATGCTGAGGACCGGACCGAAGATCTCCTCGTTCGCGATCGTCATGTCGTCATGAACCGCGTCAAAGACGGTCGGCTCGATGAAGAACCCGCGGTCCCCGACGCGACCCCCGCCACACAGCAGGCTCGCACCGTCGCCCTTGCCCGCCTCGATGTAACCCATCACGCGGTCAAACTGCTCCCGGCTGACCTGCGGACCCTGGTGGGTCTTGGGGTCGAACGGGTCGCCGACCCGGCGGCTCCGGGCCGTCTCCACCAGCTTCTCCACAAGCTGGTCGTGAATCGACGCCTCCACGAACAGACGCGAGCCGGCGCAGCAGCACTGGCCCTGATTGAAGAACAGCGCGAAGTACGCCCCCTTGATGGCCGCATCCATGTCGGCATCGGCGAACACGATGTTCGGACTCTTGCCGCCCAGCTCCAGACTCACCCGTTTGAGGTTGCTTTTCGCGGCCGCCGCCATCACCTCATGGCCGACCTCGGTCGATCCGGTGAAGGCGACCTTGTCCACGTCCATGTGTCGCGCGATCGCGCCGCCCGCCGTCGGCCCCATGCCCGGAATGATGTTGACCACGCCCGGCGGAAAACCGGCGTCCAGGGCCAGTTGCCCGACGTAGAGCGCCGTCAGCGGCGTCTGCTCGGCAGGCTTGAGCACCACGGTGTTTCCCATCGCCAGAGCAGGACCCCACTTCCACGCCTGCATCAGCATCGGGAAGTTCCACGGAATGATCTGCCCGCAGACGCCGACCGGTTCGTGACGCGTGTAGCAGAAGTACGGCCCGTTGACGGGGATCGTCTTCCCCTGGACCTTGTCGGCCCATCCGGCGAAGTACTGATAACACGCCACCGTCAGCGGCACGTCGATATTCAGGGCCTCCTTGTAGGTCTTGCCGTTGTCCAGCGTCTCCAGCGTCGCCAGCTCTTCCCGATGGTCGCGGATCAGGTCGGCCAGCTTGAACATGAGCCGGCCGCGCTGGGTCGCCGTCATCTTCGGCCACGGCCCGGTCTCGAACGCGGTCCGCGCCGCGCTGACCGCCTTGTCCACCTCGACCTTGTCGCCTTCGGCGATCGCCGCAAGGCCGTCGCCGGTGGCCGGATTGATCGTCTCGAAGGTCTTGCCGCCGGCGGCGTCGACCCATTTTCCGTCGATCAGGCACTGGGTGTGCTTGATCTCAACTTCCGGTCTGGCAGCGGTGACTGTGGCCATGTCTGTGACTCCTGTGTTCATAGTGCGTAGGTGAAGCGATCCTCGTCCGCGGGCGACCGCCGCGCAGCCGGCTTCAGTCGCCCCCGAAGATCGACCCTCCGTGCTCGCCGCGACGAATCCGTCCAGCCGAAAAGCCTAGCTCCGGCCGTCCGGAGAGTCAATCGACTCGCCCGAAGCCGCGATTGGCACGTGTGCGCGACACTTGCGGCGGCCTGTTGTGGTGCAGACTTCGTTGTGGCGCAGGCTTCGTTGTGGCGCAGGCTTCGTTGTGGCGCAGGCTTCCAGCCTGCGCGGGTGCCACGGGCGGCTGGCCCGCCAGTGCCGTGGTCTGCCGGTGACGCCGGCACGATCGGCGCGTGCCACGGCCACGCTCGCGCGGCCGTGCGAGTGCTGTGTCGAGGATCTTTCCTCGACACGCTTTCGGAGAGGAGTCCCATCCTCTCCAGAACACCAAGCGCCGCGCTCCGCCCGAGACACGGGCCGAGGAATGACGGCAGGAATCAGCCGGACGACTGCTGCGCTCCCGGAGGGTGCACTTGCGGATGCTCGGCAGCAGGGCAGACACGCCCTGCATCCCGGTTTTCCGCATCGGCGCATGTTCTGTGAAGGGTCTCGGAATTCCCGGAATAAGATGAGCGGTGAAGTTGTTATGTATGGTGGCAGTACGGCCGGGTGCCACTGGCGGCGCGTCCGCCAGTGCCGCAGAGCGCGGCCGGAGGCCGGTCGGGATCGAGCCGAGGCGACCCGCCGTCATGGGCGGGGAGCCGGCAAGCAGGAGGTCAGGACGATGAGACGGAGACTCAGCATTGCGGCGGCGATGGCCTTCGGGCTGCTGACGGACTAATAGGGACAGCCACCGTTTATCGTTGACTAATAGGGACAGCCACCGTTTATCGTTGACGTTTCCGCGCTTGCGCGGTAGCCTTGGGATATGCCGCGTGTCGCAAGGACGGTCGTGCCCGGGGTTCCGCATCATGTCACCCAGCGGGGCAACAACCGGCAGGACGTGTTCTTCGCGGACGACGATCGTCGTGTCTATCTCGCCATGCTCAAGCGGCGTTCGGGAGCGTATGGCCTGAGAATGATCGGGCACTGCCTGATGACCAACCACATGCGCCTGATTGCGGTCCCGGCCACCGAGGATGCGCTGGCGAGAGCGGTGTGGCGCACGCATTGTTTCCAGACTCAGCATGCCAACCGCTTCCCGCACGCGTGCGACAACGCATCGGGCAGCCGTCAGGACACCAACGGCAACGGCGTGCCGGGCGAGTACGAACAGCATGCCGCCGGCGGCGGTCAGGCCCCCGCCCCCGGAGGGGACGGGGGACCCATTTCGGGCGATCGGGCCGCTCTCTGACGGGCGCGGTTCTGTTCGGACCACGTGGCAGTGCCGGCGATGTTGTCACGGTCCTTTCCACGGCCGCGTCAGAACCACCGCGCGCTCAGACACGCGCGGCTCTGCCCGACGCCGGTCCGTCGGCGCGCCTCCTGCGGACGACCGAAAAGCAACAAACGCCCGAGGTCTCAACATGAACAGACCATGGTATAAACAGGCCGTCCCGTAACATCGCATCGTCAGGACGAGCACGCCCCGGAGACGGCCGATCGGCTGTATCCGGCGGCCTGTGCACGCATGAACTCGGACGGAGAATCGCGACATCCGACGTTATCGCCCCGCGATAGTCCGGCCGATTCAAGTACCCCCTTGACCTGACAATCGACATCGGTCACAATGGACGCAACGCGGGTCGCCGTACCGGTGGCCTGTTCGCGTGCCCCGGGCTGTCGGACAACAGTGATCCTTTGGGGGAATCCCTTCGCCCGGGCACGCTGCATCGCAGAAGGGGGAGCGCATGATCCAGCGTCAACATCGACTGAGATCGAAATGTACGGCCGTCCTCTGCGTGTGCCTGATCGGCAGCCTGAATGTCTGGCCGGGGGGCTGCGGACAATCGGTCGTTCAGCCGGAAACGCCACAGGCCGACGTGCTGATTCCATTGACGCCCGACCACCTCCTTACCCGGGCGCTGGCCGAGACGCCCTTCTCCGGCGCCACCGCCGTCAGCGTGAATCCGGAGGCCCAGACGTTCCGAGTCCTCTTTCCGGACGAGACACTTCACCTCTCCGGCAGCTATGAGAGTGAATCGGGAAACGTGATCACTGAGTTCGCGTTCGCCCGGGCTGATCGGTCCGCCACCATGCGGCTCGATGGTGCGACGCGGCGAGTCACATCAATTACGACCTCCGATGGGTATGTGTGGAACGCGCCGAAGCCGTCGGCCGTCCGCCCCTTCGACGATGCACCGCCGACGGATTCGTACACGCTCGCCAACATCGAGCTGCTCGAGGCCGAACAGTCGCTCACGGCGAAACCCAGCGACGCCGCGCTCGACCCGCTCACGCTCGTCCTTGGACTTCTGTCGCTGATCTGGGCGCCATGCACGGCGATCTGCCCGGCCCTCCCGGTCATCTTCCTGGTCCTGACGGCCATCGACCGCACCCTTCCGGGCGCCCCCGCGCCGCCGCCGCCGACCCCCGCCGATGCCGATGCCGACGGAATCGAGGACGCCCTTGATAACTGCCCGGACGTGGCAAACGCGGATCAACTCGACAGCGACCAGGACGGCATCGGGGATGCCTGCGATCCCGGCGCCGTCCCCCCCGGCCCGACGCCGGCGCCACCCCCCCAGCCGCCGGTCGCCGATGACGACAGCCTCACCACCAACGAAGACACACCGGCCACCATAGATGTCCTCGCCAATGACACCGCGACCGACGGCAACCTCGACCCCGCCGGCATGACGGTGACCGCTCTGCCAACCAATGGCACAGCGTCGATCGACCCCGTCACCGGCCGCATCACATACACGCCAAACGCCGGCTTCAACGGGTCCGACAGACTGACCTATCGCATATGCAACGACGCCGCACCGCCGCTCTGCGACACCGCGACCGTCACGATCGCCGTCCACGCGGTCAACGACGCGCCGACCGCCGGGGATGACTTCGTCGCGACCACCGAAGATTCCGCCGCGACCGTCGACGTCCTCGCCAACGACGTCGAGGAGGACGGAGCGTTGGCACCGGGGAGCGTGGTCGTCACATCACCGCCGGCCCGCGGCACCGTCTCGATCAACGGTGCGACCGGCGTGATGACCTATGTGCCGACGGCGAACTTCAACGGCACGGACACATTCACCTACCAGGTCTGTGACAATGGATCTCCCTTGCCCGCGGCGTGCGCGACCGGGACCGTGTCCGTCGTGATCAATGCGATCAACGACGCCCCGGTCTTCGCCGCGGGTCCTGATCAGATCCTCAACGAGGATGCCGGACCGCGGTCCAACCCGGGCTGGGCCGCCGGCGTCTCCGCCGGTCCCACCGACGAAGCCGCGCAGACACTCACGTTCACTGTCGACAACAACCACGCGAGTCTCTTTAACGTCCAACCCGCTATCGATCCCGCGACGGGCACGCTGACCTACACAGCCGCCGCAAATGCGTTCGGCACCGCCACAGTGCGCGTGCAGCTTGCCGACAGCGGCGGAACCGCGGACGGCGGCCGAGACGCCTCTCAGGTTCAGACCCTCACGATCACCATCAATCCCGTCAATGACGCCCCCTCCTTCACCGCCGGACCCAATGTCGTCGTGGATGAGGATGCGGGGCTTCAGATCGAACCGGGCTGGGCGACCGACCTCTCGACCGGCCCGGCCAACGAAGCCGCGCAGACGCTTGTCGGATTCCAGGTGACCAACAACAACAACGCCCTGTTCGCCACCCCGCCCGCGATCGACCCGGCCACCGGCGACCTGACCTACATGACCGCCCCCAATGCCTTTGGCGCCGCCACCGTCCGCGCGCAAGCAACGGACAACGGCGGCACGACAGGAGGCGGCGTCGACACCTCGCCGGTCCGATCCTTCACGATCACCGTCAACTCCGTGAACGATGCTCCGACCGACATCACCCTCGACAACACGGCCGTAGACGAGAACATGCCGCCCAATACGCTCGTCGGAAACGTCGCCGCAATCGATCCCGATCTGACCGACACCCACACGTTCACCCTCGTACCCGGCCCCGGTGATACGGACAACGCCCGATTCGCCATCGTCGGCGCCGAGCTCCGAACAACCGAGACGTTTGACTTTGAAACACTCGCCAACCTCAGCCTCCGCGTGCGGGCAGACGACGGCAACGGCGGCACACTCGATGAAACCTTCGCCGTCCTCGTCATGGACGTCAGCGAGAATCCCACCGACATTGGGCTGACCGCGTCCGTCGTAGACGAGAACGCCGCGAACGGAGCGCCCGTCGGGACGCTCTCCGCGCTGGATCCGGATGGCGGTCCACACGTCTTCACCCTGCCGAACGATGCCGGCGGTCGTTTCGAGATCGTCGGAGACGAACTCCGCGTGCGAGATGGCGCCCTCCTGGATTTTGAGACCGCAGCGAGTCATAGCGTCACCGCCCGGGCGACCGACACGACAGGCCTCTTTATTGATGAGGTGTTCACGATCAGCGTACGAGACGTCAACGAGCCACCGGTACTCAGCGACCAGGTGTGGACACTCGACGAAAACAGCCCGACCGGCACGTCCGTCGGAATCGCCACTTTCACCGACCCCGATGTCGGTCAGACGCCGACCTTCGCCATCATCGCCGGCGATGCGAGCGGAACCTTTGCCGTCGATCCACTGACCGGCGATATGACCGTGGCCAACCCTGCCGCGCTCGACTTTGAGACCACGGCCGACTTCACGCTGACCATGCAGGTCACCGACGATGGCGTGCCGCCGCTGTCGGATTCGGCAACGATCACCCTCCATCTTATCGACATCAACGAGGCCCCGACCGCCATCAGCCACGGCCCGTTCGTTGTCACCGGAAACGTTCGCAGAACGGTTGCCGCGGCCGATGGACTCTTGTCCGGGACCTTCGATCCGGACGCCGGCGACACGCTCACGTCCAACATCATCGCCATGCCGGCGGGCGATCTGACCGTCCACAGTGACGGCAGCTTTGTCTATGATCCGCCGCCCGGATTCACGGGCGTCGTCGCGTTTCAGTTCCAGGTCTGCGATGCCGGCGGCCTGTGCAGCACAACCCATAACGTCGCCCTCCAGGTCAACGACACGATCTGGTTCGTCGACAACGCGGCGCCGGCCGGTGGCGACGGGCGCTTGTCCGCACCGTTCGACACATTCCAGTCACTCGCCTCCGGGACGGGCGATCCGGATGCACCGGGCGACGTGATCTTCCTTTCCACCGGACGCGGCGACTACGACGGTCTTGCCGGTGCCGATACGATCGTCTTGGAAGACGGCCAGCACCTGATCGGGCAGGGCGCCACGGGGACGCTCGAGACCCTGGCGGGCATCACCCTGGCGCCGGGCAGCGACCCGCTGCCGGCCCTGGGCGGCGGCCGACCCCGACTCGTGAACTCAGCCGGGCACGCCGGCGTCCTCCTCGCGCGAGACAACACGCTCTGTGGGTTCAGCGTAGGCGATACAATCGGGGGCGCGGGCCTCCGCGGCTCGAACGTCGGCACCCTCACCGTTCGAGACATGGCCATCGACGGCAGCGGCGCGATCGTCGACATCGACACCGCCGCGCTCGACGTCGTGTTCGACGGCGTCGCGTCCAATACGAGCGTCAACAGCGCCGCCATCCGCCTCAATGGTGTCAGCGGCTCGCTGACCGTGACCGGCGCCACCACCATCGGCGATACCGGCGGGACCGCCGCCGGCCGGCCGGGCATTGACGTTCAGAACTCCGGCGCGGTGTTCAGCTTCGGTCCGACCGGTGTCACCAAGAGCGCGACACCCGGCGACGCCGTATCGCTGACCAACAACACCGGCGCCATCTTCACATTCGCCTCGCTCGACGTCACGACCTCGTCCGGCGCCGGCTTGACGATGACAAGTGGCGGCACGGCCGTCGTCCACGGCGGCACCCTCGATGCGACCGGCGACGCAGCCCTGAACATCGACAACACCACCATAGACCTCACCCTCGCGAGCCTCAGCTCGACCAACAGCGCCGCCGAAGGCGTCCGACTGAATCAGATCACCGGCGGCCTGGCGGTCAGCGGCACGACGACCGTCACCGACGCCGGCACAACAGGCATCCTCGTAAGCAATTCCGCCGGCCAGGCGCTCGACTTCGGCGCGACCACCGTCACGGACACCGCCATCGGCGCCGCACCGTTCGCCAACGGCATCGATCTGGCAACGGGCAACACCGGGGCAACCTTCACCTTCGACGCTCTGGCCCTCACGACGGACGGCGGCTTCGGACTGCGCGCGAGCGACAGCGGCACCATCAACATCAACAGCACCGCCGCAACCATCCACGCCACCGGTGGCGCCGCCGCCGACATCACCATGACCGTCGGTCAGACCCACGGTGCGGGAACGACGGGCTGGACCTTCGCGTCGCTGGCCTCAACGAGCAGCCCCGCCGAGGGCATCACGCTGAACGGCCTCGTCAACGACTTCACCGTAACCGGCAACACCACGATCGACGGACCGGCCCGTGAGGGCATCAAGATCGTCGGATCGTCCGTGGACTATGTGTTCGGAACGACGCCCGGCGCCGCCACGACGATCACGGACGCCGGCGCCAACGGCATCGATCTGGCCGGACTCGGCGGCGGTTTCACAATCGACAGCAGCGGCGGCGGAATCCGCTTCAACAATCCCAACGACCACTTCGGCCTCAACGCCGCCGGTGTCGCGCATGTCACGATTCGTGGAGCAGACGCCGCGAATCGTTTCGACATCACCGGCCCCGGAAGTGGAACCAACGACATCATCGGCGGAACGGAGGGTCCCCACGGAATCTTCGTCGACAGCGCGACCACGGTGACACTCGACTTCGTCGCGCTCCACGACATCGGCGAAGCGACCGCGCAACACGAAGAAGACGCCATCCATCTCAGAAACACGAGCACGTCCATCACGGTCACGCACTGCGTGGCGACCGAGTTTCCCGACGGCGACGGCCTGAACATCCTCAACACCGGCACGTCCATCAGCGCGCCCGTCATCGTGGCCGACAACACCTTCGGACCGGTCACCGCCCCGACCCAGGACGCCTTTGCCGGAATCCGCATCGAGGTGGACGGCCCCGGCCTGACCCTGGACGCCCGGATCGAGCGGAATCAGATCATCGAGCAGGGCCGCCTCAACACCGGCAACGGGATTCGAGCGTGGGTCCACAACGGCAATGGCAACGCGGCCTCGCCCGTGCGGTTGACCCTCCGCGACAACGTCATCCGCGATCGAGAGGGCCACAACATCCTGATCGACGCCACGACCGGCGGCGTCCTGCGGGCACTCATCGAGCACAACACACTGACCGCCGACACGACCGGCGGACCGCCGCAGGGCAACCGGTCGGCGATCGTGGTCCGTGCGGCAGGCGACCCGACGCCCGGTACCGCTCAGGCCTCTGTCGAGGCGACCCTTCGGAACAACACCCTCGCCGGCTTCGACGAATTCGGCGCCAATGAGCCGATCATCCTCGACCTCAACGGCAACGCGCCTGCGGCCGCGACCCTGACCGCCCTGGTCGAGGGCCACATACTCGCCGCACCCTTCGGCATCAACGAGGGCCTCCGCATCCGGGCGGCCTCGGACGGCGAGATCAACGTCACGGCGCGAAAGAACAACTTCGGGGGCGAGGCGCTCGGCTTCAAACTGGACTTCGTCGGAGGAGCCGCCACGACCGCCCGGCTCCATCTGGCAGGCAACGAGAGCCGCATCTACGCGATCGAGCGCGGCAGCCCCGGCGACCTTCTCGAACTGGCCTGCAACGGATGCCCTCAGGTCGGCAACGGCCAGACCAGCAACGTCGCGATCACGACGGTCGTCGCGAACAACGTCAATACGTCCTTCAACGGCTCGCCGTTCCTCTCGATCACCGGCACGGCCCCCTTCAACGTCATCGACGCCGCCGCCATGCCGCTGCCGGCGCTGCCCTGAGCGATCCCGCGCCAGGATCGAACCCTCAACCCCCGCGCGTGCCACGGCCAGGCTTGCGTGGCCGTGCGACCGCCGTCGCACAGGGTGTCACCGGCGGCCTGCACTTGTTCAGCCCGTTGAGGCTCAACACCGCCGCTGATGGACGTTATCCGAGCCCCGAGCGCAAGCGAGTGGTGAGCGTGCCACCCGTCGCTTGCGCTCCGGGCTCTGACAAACGCGCCAGACACGCTGAACACATACGCGCGCTCGGCACATGCCACGGCCCCGCTGGGCGCATGCCGGGTGCCACCGGCGGCTTGCCCGCCAGTGGCACAGAGCGCCACGCTTCACTTGAGACGTAGACCCCTATTATTCACGGATATAGCGGTCTGGGTGTTGCAAAAAGTTCCTCCGCGGGTAACGTAGGCGTGGTAAAGGACGACGACGCTACCACACGGAGGACCACCCAATGGGTGAACGACAGCTTACCCTCTTTCCGCTCGATTTCAACCGTGCGATTCGTATCGAGGGCCGCCCCGAGAGGCTGACCGGCGATGCCGGAGTTCTGGCCCTGCGGCAGATCGACCACCAGCTCGGCCTCACCGAGTGGCTGGCCAGGCATCTGATCGACCCACGCAACCAGGAATTGATCACCCATCCATTCGTGGAGTTGCTGCGTTCGCGTCTCTACCTGATCGCCCACATAATCCACATAATCGGGGGACACCATATCTATTTCTCCCGCTTCTTGGGCTTGCGCCCAGGCTTTTT
>JBHHVX010000042.1:0-27227 GCA_046754505.1 Phycisphaerae bacterium
ATAACGACCCGGCCGCAGCCAACTGACCGAACGACCTCGGTTCCCCACCCCTGGAGTGGGCGGGGCACCCGCCGGTAGGTGCGTCCGGGACGCACCCTCCGCGTCTCGCGCGTTCGGAGGAAAAACACCGGCGGGACGCCGATGCTCCCCGGGCCACGGACGCGGGCGCCCCGTCCTCGCCAGAGCAGCACGAACGGCTGAAAACTGATAACTGATAACTGATAACTGATAACTGATAACTACCCGCTTCACACGTGCGGCTGCAGCGCGTTGTGGACCTCTTCGATCAGCAGGTCCACCTTGAACGGCTTGAAGAGCACGGCGCTGAGGCCCTCGCGGCGGGCGCGGATGATCGAGTGGCTCGGGTCATAGCCGAAGCCGGTCATGAGGATGACGCGGATGCCGGCGTGGGTCTGATGGGCGACGGCAAAGACCTCATAGCCGTTCTTGTGGGGCATCTTGATGTCGGCGAGGACCAGGTCGTAGGGGTGTTGTTCGAGCAGGCCGACGGCCTCCATCCCGTCGCAGGCGATCTCGACCGTGCATCCGTGGCGGCGAAGCACGGCCCCGACGGTCTCGCGCATGACCTCCTCGTCATCGGCCACGAGGACGCGCTTGCCGGCCAGCAGGGGATCCTCGACGGGGGTATCCCCGCGGCGACCGAGCAGGCCGGCCTTCGGCGACGCCACTTCCTTGATGATCTCTTTGATCTCGTTGGCGTTGTCCCGAATCCCCCGGAGGCGCTGCCGCAGGCCCTCGTCACCGATGTACTCGTCGACCAAGGTGCCCGCCTCGGCGACGATGTCGTTGACCGGACCGGCAATCTCGGCGTTGACGTCGTCGGCGAAACGGCCCGTCGTCTCGTAGCGCTCGCTGACGAGCAGGTCGAGGATGTTCAGGGCGATGGCGATGTAGCCGGCCAGAATCTCCACAAACTGCCGGTCGGCCTCGTTGAAGGCAGCCGGCTCGTCCGACTCGATGTCGAACACGCCGATGATCCTGTCGTTCAGCCGCAGCGGCACGGTCAGTGAACTGCGGGCGGTCTCCAGGCCGGTCAGATAGCGCGGGTCCTTCGACGTGTCCGGGCAGAGGTAGCTTCGGCCGGCGGTGGCGACGTAGCCGCTGATGCCGTTGTTGTCGGGCGAGGCGACCAGGTCGAGGTCGCGGCTCCGCTCGCTCATGCCGTGCTGGAGCACGATCTCGAGCCGGTTGGTCTTCTTGTCGATGAGCAGGACGGCGAAATTGTCGAAGCTGAGCAGGTCGTGCAGGTAGCGGAGGATCTTCTGCTCGAGCAGCGATATCCTCGCCTCGAGTGTCATGCCGGCCGCGGTCTCGACATCGAGCCGCACCAGCTCGCGGCCGGCCAGATCGATCGCGTCAATCTTTTTCTGAAGCCGGCGCTGGCGCGTCACGTCCCACACCACGACGGCCGCCTGACGAACCTTCTCGCCGCCATGGCCGATCGGTGTGATGGACACCTCGAAGTGCTGCTCGCCACCGATGTCGAAATTGAGCTTCCGATCCTCGGAAGGGTCCGCGGACGTTCCGTCGCGCGCGGTGGAATCGCTCAGCATGTGCGAGCAGGCGTCCTGGATGCCGATGATCAACTCGTCCGGATGCGATCGCATGACGGCGTTGGTCCAGATCAGCCGGCCGTCGGCGTCGACGACGCACATGCCCTGACCGATCGCCTCGAGCGCCGCTGCCGCCCGCTCGCCGACCGCCGCCCCCTGGATCGCGACAAACTCTTTCGGATCGATCACGACGCTGTCGAACGACCCGCCGTCGAGCGCAGCCAGGGCCTCGGCCCGGGAGTGAACAATACGAACGTCTACATCTGTATCGAACCGGGCGAGGAGATCTTCCTCCGCCCGGCCCGGCGGCGCAACAATCAGGACTCGTCGCTCGGCGACCGTTGTTCTGGTGGACGCGTGCATACCCGGCTACCCCACTCTGCTTTCCTCTCCCGGACGGCGTGGCCCGGCCCCGACTCCGAGCACCTCACACCCCTAAGGTAAAACATTATACCATCGTCGTTCAAGCCCCATCGACGATCTTGCTTCATTTTCTGTGGAGGCTCCGGTCACCGCTGCCGGCGGACACCACCGGTTGGTGCGGAAGGTGCCGCTGTCGAGGCGACTCGTCCGGTAACCGCGCGGGCGGCGGAGCGGCGTTTTGAGCACGGCGTTCCGGGTGAGGAGGGTTTGCCGGTTCGACGCCGCGTGGCCCGGCCGAGAGGCTTCGGATCAGCGGAGCGAGATAATGTCGAACGAAGGGTCGGCCCGTCCAGTCGGTGTGTCCCCCATCGTGGCCATATCGCCGCATCGCCGGACGCCACCGAATGGCATGCAGCTTGTCGTACAGGGCGTCATCCGCTCCCTTGAAAAAACGCGGCTTCCGAAACCCTACGGCCCCCGCCGACGGCCCGTAACGGCGGTCCATCGTGCCGAACATGCTGGTGCCGAGCTTCAGGTAGCCAATGTCCCGATCGGAATAGTAGTTGTAGACCCCGTGCTCGGTCCGGCGAAGCGTGCGGCGAAGGTCGAGATTCGGGCTGACCGCCGCCGCCAGAAGGATCACGCTCGTCACACGAGCCTCGGCCGGCAACGCCTCCACGGCCATCAGGGCCACCCCCGCCCCGCCCGAGTGGCCGATCAGGTGCACAGGGCGACCGGGATGTTTGGCCCGGTAACGGAGAATCCGGCGACTCAGTTCGGTGGCCACGCGCCGGTTCCGGGCCTTGTCGGTCAAGTTGATCAGCAGGCCGAACGGCACGGCCGTGCCCCAGTCGTATATCTCGATCCCCAGATCGACGCCTCCCTCGTCCAGACCGCGGGCGAGATCGAGGTTCCACCGGCTGCGCCCCTCGATCCCCGGCAGGATGATCACCAGCCCCCGGTCCATCCGGTCGGCCGTCTGAAGGTCCGCGATGCTGCATCCCGACCCTGCCGGAGCGACGCAGCCAATCAAGATCAGCAGGGGGTGGAGGCAACGCCTGCGCGGCCGGTTCACGCCGTCGTGCCCTCGGGATGGGACCGGGTGTAAGGACCGCTCAGGTGAAACAGAAGTGCCCACATCATCGAAGACTGGCCGACCGCGACCACGCAGTAGGTCCAGACAGGCAGAGGCGGAAGACCGCCGAACTTGATCAGCATGGCCGAAGCGACCAACGTGGCGGCCGTGCCGACCAAAATGGCGAGTACCGCGGCCTGGACCCACGTTTCCCGGCGGCTGCTCGCACTGAGGGTCCCGCTTGCGAGAAGACTCGTCGTGCCGAGGAACGCGAGCCAGATCGGATAGGTGTGATACCGCGACAGCCGGAACGCGGCCAGCCAGCTCAGCCAGTCCTGGTCCGGATCACGCGGCCAGAGCGACCACGTCGTCGCGCAGCCCAACCCAAAGCCGAACCATAGTGCGTAACTCATGAAACGGCGCGGAGTCGCATCCTGGATCAGCATCATCAGCCCCGCCGTCGCGATAACCCCTGCCAGAATCGCGATGACGTACATCCAGACCAAGGGTATTACCTCGCGGCGCAGGCCTTCCCGCTGCACGCTTGCGATGGCTAACTCACGCGCTTCGGCAAGCTCCGCGTCGGTGGCAACCGATTGGAACGCGGGATGCGACGCAGACCGGGGCGTCGCCGAACGCGGGGCGGGGTGGCGTGTGGTCGGCGGAGCCGTCGCGGGGATCGGCAACCCCATGTTGGCCAGCGGATTCATGGCACCGGCATCGCCTCCGGGACGGTCGGAAATCGCGGCGACGGCCTCGCCGAAGCGCACCAGCGACAAGGTGCCGACCGCTCCATAGACGCGAAACCCCACGACCACCCAAAGGACCGCAAAGCCCAGCGTCAACGACCCCATGCCCAGCGACATGTGTAGCAGGACGGCAGCGAACAGGACCAGATTCACCGCGGCCACCCACCGCCACATCTCCACGTTCTCAAGGGCCGTGTGCTGCAGCGTCCGCCCGAGTTCCGGAAACGCCACGTTTGCCATCTCGCCGGATCGCACGCAGTGATAGGCGAGCGCGGCCAAGAGAACGGCATTCAGGAGATGGATCGGCCGGTTACGCGAGAACGAGACGCCGACCGCCGTCAGCACGAGCACGGCTCCCCACGTGAACTCGACGTTCCAGTGCTGGAAGAACTCACCCCAGTTCGGCCCGATCGCGGAGGCCCACGCCGGCCAGTCGTACCAGCGCTCGACGGTGCTCAACCCCGCCAGCCCCACGAGCGCCAAGCCGACGATCCCGCGCAGGCTCGGTGTGGCGACCTTGGGAGCGACGTGGATCAGATACCCGAGAACCAGCGCCCCCAGGACAATGACTCGATACGACAAGTCCGTCGCCAGAAGCTCGTTCGTGCAGTAGGCCGTGCCGGCGATCAGGGCGGAGTGGATCAAAAAAAAGATCAGTTTGGACCGCAGGCACGATCCGCCAACCACAACGAGAACGCTCGCCACCAGCCATCGCACCCACGGACCGAGCCACGTCTGATCGGCGGTCCACGCCAGCAAGCGGGACCACGCGTCTTCCGAAACGATCTGGGCGACCGCGTCTTCCCGGACGAGCGCCACGACGGCCCCGAGCATGACCAGAATCAGGCCGATCCCCAGTCGAAACGGACGAACCGGCTTGGCGGGACCGACAGGCGGCGAGAGCGCCTCCGGCGGAGCCCATCTCGGCGTCCCGCTGTCGCTCTGACTCACAGCAGTGTCAGAGGGCGAAGGCAAAGCCTCCGATAACGGGATCGGAGGAGCCTCCGACGGCCCCGCTAGGCTGGAATCCACCGTCTTGCCTGGCATATCGGACAACGCACACTCCGCTGAGTCGCCCCCGTAAACGGTCTGTTTTCAGGGCGTCGCTCGCACTGACCGGTTCTACACACGAATCGGTCAAACGTGCCATCGCCCGCATGTATTGTCGCGCGCCCGCGATCCGATACGTTGTCGGCCTGGTCGTCCGGTCGGTATCGGACGCAGACCGTCACGCCGGCCAGTCTCGTGGACCCACGCTGACGAGAAAGCCCGGACCGCTAATCGGCCATCGAATCAGGTGATCGCGAATCGAAGCCGCGGTCACGGCATCGATTCGGGCCAGACGCTCCGACACGGTGCGCGGATGCCCGAGCACGTCGATGTCCTGCATCATCTGCGTCAGCCGGTGATAGGGCGATTCGGATTCCGCCGCCAGGCCGGTGCGAACCCGATTCTTCACCATCTGAACCTCATCCTCGGTCACGCCGGAGTCGACGACTTTTTTGATCTCGCACCGCATGGCATCGAGCACCGCCTCGGCCCGATCCGGCTCGCAGAAACCGCACACTACCAGAAGGCCGTGGTCGCTGTAATCGAGTCGGCCGGCCCAAACGTAGGGGGCCACCCCGGCCTGAACGATGTTCCAGAAAAAGCGTGAGTTGTGTCCGCCAAGGATCGACACCAGAACGCCCGCTGCCTCGCGGTCCTCATGGGCCGAGGACGGCCCGGCGAAGATCAGCGCCACCGCCTGCTGCTGAAAGCGATCCATCTGCTGAACGGCCGTGCCGTCGCCGGGCACGGGTGGCGCAGTCCGCTCCGGCCGGGCAGCTCCGCCGGCCCGGTCTCCGCAGACCCGCTCGGCCATGGCGAAGGCCGCCTCCGGCTCGATCGCCCCGGCGACGATCAACACCATGTTCCCCGCGTGATACCGCTCGTCGAAGTAGGCTCGCATCCGGTCGCGCGTCAGGTCGCCGACGGTCTTCGCGTTTCCGAGAACCGGCCATGCCAGCGGATGGTCCGCGTGGATTCTCTCATGAATGAAGTCGTACACATGACGGTCGAGCTGGTCGTCCGACATGGCGATCTCCTCGAGGATGACTTTTTTCTCCATGTCGAACTCTTCCGAGGGGATGACCGACTGCATCATGTCCGCCAGCAGCTCGATCTGCTTCTCCAGATCGTCCGCCCGAACCCATCCGAAATAGACTGTCCGCTCCTTGGAAGTGTAGGCATTGTAGGTGCTGCCAAGCTTGTCGAAATCGACAGTGATCTGCCGCCAGTCTCGATTCGGCGTACCCTTGAAGCACATGTGCTCCAGGAAGTGCGACACCCCTGCCAGCTCCGGCGTCTCATCCCGCGCGCCCGTCCGAACCAGGAATCCAGCCGCCGCCGAGCGGACATTCGCCATCGGCTCGACGATGACGCGGAGCCCATTCGCCAGGACGCGCTCTGCAAATCCGTTCCCTTTGCTCACTTCGGCCCTCGTACCCCGTTTTCCTGCGATTCGCCGTCTGCGTTCCCCAGCGCCCGTGTCCCCAGGGTCACGACGCTCAGCCGGTCGCGCGGATGCTGTTCCAAATAACGACGCACGTCCGCGGTCTTCACTGCCAGGATGCGCTCGATCTTTTCGCGATGCGGCACGGGCCGTCTGAAGTGAAACAGGTCCTGCAACAGTTCCGCCACGCGCGACGACGTCGTGTCGCCGTGGGTGTCCCGACGTGCGACGATGCCGACCTTCGCGCGAGCCAGCTCTTCTTCCGTAATGTCTTCGGCAAGGCGATCCACCTCGCGGAGCAGTGTGTCAAACGTCTGATCACACCGCGCCGGCATCGTCGACGCCCCCATGAAGAGCATGCCGGTCCCGCGCGGATGCTCGTTCCACGCCCCGACCCAATAGACCAGGCCCTGCTTCTCGCGAACCTCGGTGAACAGACGTGAACTCATGCCGCCGCTGAGCACACCGAGCATCACCTCTTCGATGGCGTAGTCTTCGTCGGTGATCTCGACGCCCGGCCAGCCCATAAGGATGTATTCCTGCTCCAGCGTCTTCTCGTGATGATGCCGGCCCGGCGAAAAGTCGACCGGAAAGCGGTCCGGCCCATCCAATGCCCCGCTCCCGAACTCGGCAAAATGGGTCTCGAGCGCGTCTGCGAAGCGGTCGGCGTCCACGGCGCCGCCGGCGGCCACCTGCATCCGCGAGGCGGCAAAATGCGTCCTCCAGAACGCCACGATGTCCTCGCGGCCGATTCGCTCCAGCGTCTCGCGCGTGCCCAGGGCGTGCCGGCCCAGCCGTTCGCCATAGGCCTGTCGCGCCATCAGCCTGCGGACCAGTTCATCCGGCTCGTCCTCAAGGGCCACCAGCTCCTGTCGGGCAAGGTCGATCGCCACGCCGCAGGAGTCCTCCGGAAACGTCGGACGCCGCAGCATCTCGGCGCACAGCGCCAGCGCCGCGTCGGTGTATTCCGGCAGACAATTGCACGAAAAGGCAAACGCCTCACGCCCGGCACGGGAGCTTTGCTGCGCCCCGATCGCGTCGAACGCGTCCGTGAGTTCGCGGCCGCTCCGATCCTCCGTGCCCTTGTCGATTGTCTCATTGACCAGGTGGGTCAGCCCCAGCCGATCGGCCGGCTCGTGGGCCATCCCGGCTAGGAAACTGATATAAAAAGTCGTCGTCCGGCGTCCATCGATCGGCACTGCGGCGAACTCGATCCCGCACGCCAGACGCCGGTGATGAAAGGTTTCTTTGGCGGCCATGGTCGGGTTATAGCGGCGATTCGATCCGGACGCCATGCCGACCCGGCGCCGCGTCGCGGGCGCGGCCTCGTGCGAGTAGGATACGGGGGCCAAGGCGACCGTCCGATCGATCCGATAAGGCGAAGAGAGGTCCCCCCGCGGCGCCCGCGCGGGGCCGCGGAAAAAGCAGACCATCGATGAAGCTGATCGTGCAAATCCCGTGTCTGAATGAGGAAGCGACCCTGCCGGCCACCCTGCGCGACATCCCCCGGCAGATCGACGGGATCGATCAGGTCGAGATCATGATCATCGACGACGGCTGCACCGATCGGACCGTCGAGATCGCCCGTGAACTCGGCGTCGATCACATCGTCCGCTTCACCGGGAATCGAGGGCTGGGCCACGCCTTCGCCACGGGCATCGACCGCTGCCTCGCCCTCGGGGCCGACATCATTGTCAACACCGACGGCGACAACCAGTACTTCGGCGGCGACATCCCCGCGCTCGTGCGGCCGATCCTCGACGGCCGGGCCGATCTGGTCATCGGCGATCGCCAACCGGACAAGGTCGAGCACTTCTCATTCTTCAAGAAAAAGATGCAGGCCCTCGGCAGCCGGGTCGTCAGCCGTCTGGCCGATCTGGACGTGCCCGACGTCGCCAGCGGCTTCAAGGCCTACTCGCGCGAGGCCGCCATGCGTCTGACCTGTTCGACCGACTTCGACCACACCGTCGATCATGTGATCCAGGCCGGCCGAAAACGGATCACGACCGTCAGCGTTCCGATCCGAACCAACGAAAAGCTGCGGGAGTCGCGGCTCTTCGCGAATGTCGGCGTCTTCATCACCCGCTCGGTCGGCATCATGGTCCGGGTGTATTCGTCTTATCGGGCGATGAAGATGTTCGCCGCGGCCGGTCTGGCGTCGATCATCGCAGGGATCGCGATCGGCCTTCGATTCCTTTACTATTTCTTTTTTACCGCGGAATCGGACGTCCACATCCAGTCCCTCATCCTCGCGGCGATTCTCCTGCTCGCCGGCTTCCAGATGATCCTGACCGGCATTGTGGCCGATCTGATAAACTCGACACGCGGTGTGCTCGAGGACGTGTCCTACCGCCTGCGGCGGATGGAGCTGGCGGGAGAAGCCGGGCGCCGGGCGGCGAGCGATGCGGCAGGGAAGGAGTAACCCATGGACCGGATGTCCGGGGCGCGCCGTTGCCTTGCCTCGTGAGTCGGGCACTCCAACCGGACGTTTGGGATCGCAGCGCGACGGCTCGCGTCGGTGTGTGTGAATTCGCATTCTGCATCATGGTCTCCCGCCCGGCCACGCTCTGATCAATCGCCCCACAGGATTCACCGAGGTAGGTGGATGCGAATCGCTATCTTGACGCAGTACTTTCCGCCTGAGATGGGCGCACCACAGGCCAGGTTGTACGAACTCGCCACGCGGCTACAGGCGCGCGGACACGAGATCACGATCGTGACGGCGATGCCCAACTACCCGACCGGCAAGGTCTTCTCGGGATATCGGTGGCGGGTGTTTTGTATCGAGGCTTTAGATGGCATGAAGGTTATCCGGACGCCGATCTACCCGTCTCGATCGAGGAACTTGCTGGTACGACTCGCCAGTTACACGTCGTTCACGCTCTCGTCTCTGGTCATGGGATCATGGTCCGTCGGAACACAGGATTTGTTGATCGTGGAGAGTCCACCGCTATTTCTGGGACCTTCGGGCGTAGTCATGTCTCGGTTGACTCACTCACGGATGATCCTGATGGTCTCGGATATCTGGCCGGACGTGGCGGTGCGCATGGGTAATATCATCGGCAAGCGACAAGCCAAGCTGCTCGAACGGCTGGAGGCTTTTCTATATCGTCACTCAGCGTGCGTGGCCCTGACGAATCCTGGGGCCGTCGAGCAGGTGCGCAGCCGATTCCCCGATGTGCCCTGCGCTGTTATCTCAAACGGCGTGGACACGACATTCTTCCGTCCGGAACTTCGTAGCGATGCGATTCGCCAGGAGTTCGGAATCGCCCCCGATCACTTCGCGGTCGGATACTGTGGACTTCACGGTTTTTTTCAAGGGCTCGAGGTAGTGATCGACGCAGCCAAGCGCCTTCGGGAGGAACCGCGTGTACGATTCGTCTTTGTGGGTGACGGACCAACGAAAGAATCGCTGGTTTCGCAAGCACGTCATGCGGGCCTCCGCAATATTGTTTTTCACCCTCGGCAACCCAAGAGCCGCATGCCACACATCCTGGCAAGCATGGACGCCAGCTTGATTCCGTTGGCCGCTTCATTGCCCGGCACGATGCCTTCGAAGGTGTACGAAGCGCTGGCAGCGGGGGCTCCGGTCATTGTGACTGCCGGGTGCGAGGCGGAACACCTGGTTCGACGGTACAATGTGGGTCGGTTGTTCCGCTCGGCCAACGCAGAGGAACTGGCGAATGCGATCTTGGAATTGGCATCGGATCGATCGCTGTGCGCTACCATGCGTACCAATTCGATCGCCCTGGCACAACGTTTCGATCGGGCGGTGATCGTGGACCGCACTGAGCGTATCCTGGAAGCCGTTGCGACACGAAGCTCAATCCCTCAAGTTGAATGGTAAGTCACTACAGCCGAAAACTGCAACGCGACATCATGGAGTGGGACGTGGCCACGGTGAGTACCGCCCTGCGCCTGTGGAATCGATGGTCCGGAGTCCTTGCCGGCGCCAAGGTGCTGGAGATCGGCGCTAGGAACGGAGGGCTGTCTTTATACTTCGCCTTGAAAGGGTCCAGCGTCATCTGCTCGGATCTTCGCGGCCCGAGCGCAAGCGCCGTGGGTCTCCACCGCCGACATGGCGTTTCAGAGCGCATCACCTGCTGCGCCATCGACGCCACGGCGATCGACTATCCGGACGGTGAGTTCGATGTCGTGTGTTTCAAGTCCGTCCTTGGCGGACTCGGGGCAATCGGCGGTTACGCCACACAGGAACGCGCGGTCCACGAAATGCACAGAGTGCTTCGGCATGGCGGCAACCTCCTGTTCGCGGAAAATCTCAGAGGCTGCTTTTTTCACCGATATCTTCGAAGGAAATTCGTGACATGGGCAAAAGAATGGCGATATGTAGAACTCTCGGAAATCCCATCGCTCTTTCAGGATTTCCAGGATACCGCATGGGCCAGCCGTGGATTTCTTGCCACACTTGGAAGAACAGAGTTTCAGCGGACGATCTTGCATACACTGGACGTCATCGTGCAGCCTCTTGTCCCCAACAAGAGCCGCTACTGGGTGTTTGGTTGCGCGACCAAGTAGGCGCAGCCTGCGCCGCGGCAGTGACCGCCCGGTCGTCCGGTGCCATTCGACAAGGGGTTTCATACTGATGCCCAACGGATTGGAGTTCGGACTCATCTGATCATGGAAACCAGCGCGTTACAACGATACGAGAAAGCCTTCGCCTCCTGGCTCGGCGTGGAACATGCATTCGGTTTCTGGAAGGGCCGGGTGGCATTTCATGCAGTCTTGAGAGCCCTTGGCATAGCCAAAGGCGACGAGGTCATCCTGCCGGGTTACACGTGCGTGATGGCCGTCAATCCCATCATCTACCTTGACGCCAAGCCCGTCTTTGTTGATATCGAGTCGGAAACCTTCAATATAGATCCGACAAAGATCGAGGACAAGATCACAGCAAGGACGAAGCTCATCATTGCCCAGCACACGTACGGATACCCAGCCGACATGGACGCGATTATGGAGATTGCTCGCCGACGCGGACTGCCGGTCGTCGAGGATTGCTGTCTGGCCCTCGGTTCGAAGTACAACGGTCGATTGACCGGAACGATCGGACGGGCAGCGTACTTTTCCTTCCAGTGGAACAAGCCCTATACGAGCGGTCTCGGCGGCATGGCGGTCACTAGCGATCCGGAGTTGGCGTCTCGGATCAACGACCTCCAGCAGGAAGCGATCGCTCCCAGGCTGACGGAAGTGATCATGTTGCGCCTGCAGTTGGCGGTCTATCGCACCATGATCTACCCGTGGACCGCCGCCGTTGGCCAGAGCATCTTCCGGATTCTGACGCGGTTGGGCTTGGTTGTCGGTTCATCGAGCAGCGGCGAGTATACTCCCGTGATGGCCGATGATTTTTTAAAGCGGATGAGCAACTCTCAGGCCCGATCGGGATTGCGTCAGTTGGGCCGCATCGAACAGAACCTGCATCACCGCCGGCAGATGACCCACACATACGACGAACTCCTGCAAGCCAGAGGCTGGGCAGTTCCCACGCTCGCGTCAACAATCGAACCGGCGTTGGTGCGGTATCCCGTGCGAGTGGCAGACAAGGATGGTGCGCTCGCCAATGCCAGCAGGCATTTCGTGGAACTCGGAAGCTGGTTTGAGTGCCCGCTTCACCCAATCGAGACGCCGATGGAAGCGTGCGGGTACTACTCCGGAATGTGCCCGGAGGCGGAACAGGCGAGCCGCGAGGTTGTCAATCTACCCGTACACCCGCGCACTGACGCAGGCACGGCCCGCCGCACCGTCAAGTTCGTCGGACGAATCGGGCCCGCTGAGACGTCCTCCAGCTCGGGCGCCACGAGGCGAGCGATTCGAACGTCGCACCAATGGAGCGAGGCGCAGCGCCGCGAGATCGATGTTCTGGAGGAATCCTGGTACATTCCAACTCGATTCACGCCAAGAGCCGGACGCTGGGTCTACTCGCTCGATTTCACGCTGGGCATGCTGCAGGGATGCGTCACCGAACTGCATCGCGTGCGCCGTTCGCCTGCCTGGCTCGTCATCGGAACACTCACACGAACGCTCACGGCCGTCACCCAAGTTGTCATCATGATCCTGAGTCGGCTGCCGATCCTCTCGTGGTTCGTCGAGATACTCGCCCGGACTTTCACACGGAATCCCATCGGATTTTTCCTGCGAAGCTGCTATTGGAAGGCCCGTCTGCGACATCTTGGAAGGGACACGATCATCGACCAGGGCGTGGAAATATGGGGCCCCGAGAACATCTCTATCGGCTCCAACTGCCACATCGACACGAACGTACGCCTGGCCGCCGGCGAGAGACGCCATGGCCAGCGCGGATCCATTACGATCGGAAACTTCGTGCATCTGGGCCCGGGGGTTCATATCGCCGGTCGGGGAGGTGTTTCCGTCGGTGACTTCGTCGGCATCTCGGCAAACGCCCACCTCTACAGCGCCAGCGGCGTCGTCGAACTTCCTTCCGATCCGGGACGGCTCGCCAGTATGTCTCACATGGCACCGGCCGATATGCAACACGTCGTTGAAGCTCCAATCACCATCGAAGAGTACGCGTTCATCGGAATCATGGCCCGCGTTATGCCTGGCGTGCGAGTGGGCCGCGGCGCCATCGTGCATGCCAACTGCGAATTGACGCGCAACGTGGCGCCGTTCGCGAACATCGGTGGCGCGCCGCGAGGCCGTCAAATCGGCTGGCGTCGACCCCGTCGTCGCAGTCCGCACCTTGATCCGCCGCGTTGTGATTCGGACGTCGAAAGCGGCGAGCCAGAGAAGAATCCTTCGTAATGGGAACACTGGGACCAACACCAACGACCGACCCCGCCCGGGCTGCCGCCGCGCTCGCGGAGATCGACGCCTGCCCGACGGTGGCCAACATCGCCCGGACCGCCCGCGAGCTGCTGCCGCATCGCGCGGCGCTGGCGGCGGTGCCGCTCCGCGTGGCCTGTCTCTCGTCCTTCACGTTCGATCCGATTCGCCCGGCCCTCGAATTGCAAGGCCTCCGCGCCGGGTTCGCGATGGAGACCTACGTCGCACCGTTCGGCCAAGCCGAGCAGGAGTTGATCGACGCAGCTTCGGGCCTCGCATCCTTCAAGGCCGATGTTGTCCTCATCGCGATCCGATTGCAGGACGTCTGCCCGCCCCTCTACGAGCGATTTAACGCTCTCGCCGCCGAGAAGGCCGAACAATTGGTCCGGCACTGGATCGTGCGCCTTCAGGGCGCCCTCGACGCCTTCCGCAAGCGCTCGAGCGCGCATGTGCTGATCCAAAACTACGATCGCCCCGCTGTCCCCGCGTTGGGGATCGCCGACGCGAAGGCGGCGACTCCCCAGTTCGCCGTCATCGACGGGGCCAACACGGCCCTGACCACGCTGGCCGACTCGTTTGAAAATGTTCGCGTCATGGATTACGACGCCCTCGTCGCTCGGCACGGCCGCCGGAACTGGACCGACCCCCGCCTGGCCCTCTTCGCACGAATCCCCGTCGCGCCGAAACACTACTGGGCCTTGGCCGGCTTCTATGTCCGCCACCTCCGCCCCCTCTACGGCCTGTCAAAGAAGGTGCTCGTGCTCGATGCCGACAACACCCTCTGGGGCGGCGTCGTCGGTGACGTCGGCATCGGCGGCATCGCACTCGGCCCGGACTATCCCGGAAACGCCTATGTCGCCTTTCAGCAACGCGTCCTCGATCTCTACCACCGTGGTGTGGTGCTCTGTCTGGCCAGCAAGAACGAGCCGGGGACGGTTGAGGAGGTCCTCGAAAAACACACCGAGATGGTCCTGCGAACGGAACACTTCGCGGCGATGCGGATCAACTGGAATCCCAAGCCCGACAACGTTCGCCAGATGGCAGACACGCTCAACCTCGGGCTGGACAGCTTCGTCTTCATCGACGACAGCCCTGTCGAATGCGAGATGATGCGGGGCGTGCTGCCCCAGGTGTTGTCGATCACACTGCCGGCCGAGCCGGCCGTCTATGCCGGCGTGATCGAGTCGCTCGACTGTTTCGACCAGTGGACCGTGTCCGGCGAAGACCGACAGCGCGGGCAGCTCTATCGCGCCGAGGCCCGCCGCCGAGAAAGCCAATCGGCCGCCGTCGACCTGCCGACGTTCTACCGGCGCCTTGGGATGAAGATGACCCTCTCAACCGACGAGCCGATGCACGTCGGCCGCGCCGCTCAGATGACCAACCGGACCAACCAGTTCAACATGCACACGATTCGATGCACGGAAGACGACATTCGTAGATTCATGGAGGCGCCAGACCACCATGTGTTCACCCTTGCCCTGGCGGACCGGTTCGGCGACAATGGCATCGTCGGTCTGGCGGTCGTGATCCGCCGGCCCGATGCGTGGTGCCTGCACCTGTTGGTGATGAGTTGTCGCGTGCTGGGGCGGACGGTCGAGCAGACGTTCGTCGGCTGGATTGCCGGACAGGCGCGGGCCGCCGGGGCGGATCGCCTCGTGGGCGAATTCGTTCCGACCGCGAAGAACCAGCCGTTCGCGGGATTCTACGAGTCGTGCGGCTTCCGCCGATCAGAGCCGCAGGGCGACGTCGAATGCTGGTCCCGGCCATTGAAGGCCGCCGATACACAACCGCCGGACTGGATGGAACTCACCGTGAATCGGCCCACAACGGAGGCCGGCTGATGCCCGATAACAACGACCAGCGATTTCGAAGCGTCCTCAGCGCTGTGCTCGGCGTTCCGGCCGAGCGAGTCACCGACGATCTGTCGCCCGAAACCACCGACACGTGGGATTCGCTGAACCACATCAACGTCATCAGCGCGCTCGAGCAGGAATTCAGTATCACACTGCCGACCGAGACCCTCGGCGACTCGCAGTCGATCCCGAAGCTCAAGGCCCTGCTCGCCGAACGCGGAGTGAGGCTGTAGTGCCCTGTCACGCTTGGACTGGCTGGAGGTGTGGGCACGATCGCCCTCGCGTTTCCAGAGGAAATACACCGGCGAGACGCCGATGCTCCCCGGCCCATAAGGCGTGACGGAGCACTGGCGGACAAGCCGCCAGTGGCACCCGCGCAGGCTGGAAGCCTGCACCACAACGAAGCCTGCACGAGAATCTGGAAGGGATGAGGCACCAGGGCTGAATGCCCTCCGTAGATCATGACGCAAGTATCCATCTCGAACGCAACGCGTCGGCGCTACGCCGCCGGCGCCGTCCTGCTCGGGTTGTTGCTGTATGGCCTGACGACGGCGCCCGGCGTGCTGTGGCAGGACAGCGGAATGTTCCAGTTCCGCGTCTGGCACGGCGACGAACTCGGCGACCTCGGATTGCCGCTGGCCCACCCTCTGTACGTGATGCTCGCGCGGGCCTTCACCTGGCTTCCGTTAGGTGATTTCGCCTTCAAGGTAAATCTGTTTTCTGCCCTGTGCTCCGCCGTCGCCTTGGGCTTTCTGATAGATCTACTGTTGTCGTTGACCGGCAGCCGGGCCGCCGCGGTCGCCGGCACCGTGCTCATGGCCGTCAGCCATACGTTCTGGACCCACGCCGTCATCGCCGAGGTCTACAGCCTCTATTCGCTGGGGCTGATGGTCGAACTCTGGCTCATCCAACGCTTCTTCAGCCGGCGCCAGGCCCGATGGCTCGTCGCCGCCCTGCTCATCAACGGGCTGAATCTCTCCAATCACCTAATGGCCCTCTTGCACCTGCCGGCCTATGGCGGCGTCGTTCTCTGGGGACTGCGAGTGCGATGCCTCCGCGCCAAGCAACTTCTCCTCCTCGCCGCGGCCGTCGTCGTTGGCTCCGCCGCCTATCTCTCGCTCATCGCCGGACAGATCGCCGGCGGCGAGCCGGTCTTGGCGACCCTCAAACAGGCACTCGTCGGCCCTCCCAGCCGCGCCAAAGTCGTGCTCCAGACCTCATTCCCCATCGGCCGGCAAGTCCTCAAAACCGCTCAATACTTCGCCCTGAACTTCCCCACGCCCCTGGCCCTGCTCGCACCCGTCGGGCTGTGGGCCGCATGGAAACAACCTCGGACGCGGTGGTTCGCCGCGTTTGGCGGCGTGGTCTTCGTCATCGCGTTTCTGTTCGCTCTGCGCTATCTGGTGCCCGACCAGTTCGTCTTCTTCACGCCCTGCTACGCGCTGTTCGCAGTGTTCGTCGCCATCGGCGCGGCGTGGTTCGTCGGCCTCTCGAACCGGCGGCGGCTCGCGTGCGTCCTTCTCGCGCTCGCCCCTGTCGCCGTCTACGAAGCCACGCCACCTTTGATGAAGCGCTTCCATATCGCCGGACCATTCCAGCGTCATATCCCCCTGCGCGACAGCTACACCTATTTCCTCCGCCCACGAAAAAACGGCGAAACCAGCGCCGCACGCTTCGCGCGAGCCGCGCTCCGCCGCGCCGCACCGGACGGGCTGCTCATCGCCGACACAACGATCATGAATGCTCTGGCCTATGTCCGTGATATCGAGGGGGTCGAGCGAAACGTGACCTTGCACTTCGGCTGCGACGTCACCCCGGCACCACCCGCCGTGGACCTGAACGCAGACGAGGTCCGGCCCTTCGCCGTTCGCGGACGCGCGTTTGCGTGTACAGGCGCCCCCCGATACCTCCGTCCGTGGATTCCAAAGGCATACGACCTAATCCCCGACGGCCATCTGTTCCGGCTCGTGCCGAAGGCGGCGGATTAGCTCGTTCCGTGCATGTATTCGTGCAGGTAGCGGATCGTTTCCTCGTGGTCGACGACCTTCCGGGCAAGGATGTCGCCGCTGGACATCATCCCGAGCAGCTTGTCATTCTCGACCACGGGCAGGTGGCGCATCTTGTGGCTGGTCATCACCGTGCGGCACTCCTCCACTGTCGTATCGAGCGTGCAGCAGGCCAGCCGCGACGTCATGACGTCACGGATCGGCGTCGCCGAGGGATCCTTCTTCGCAGCAACGACACGATTCAGCAGATCACGCTCCGTGAAGATGCCGGCGATCTTGTCTCCGTCCATGACGACCAGCGCTCCGACCCGGTGCTCGTTCATTTGGATCGTGGCCTCCAGGGCCGTGGCGCCGCAATCGATCGTCCACACCTTCACATCCTTGTTCTTCAGGACGTCTCGAACCAGTGACATGACAGACCTTTCAGCTTGAAACAACCACCCCGCGGGCCATTATACGAAACGCACGAAAATTGCCAGTGCAACTTTCAGCCGACGGGGCAACGCGGCCCGGGTCATGACGAAGATGGTCCGCGCGTCGCCTCACTGTCGATCTCCTGGGCCTGAATGGCGGGCAGCGTCACCCGCACAAGCGTGCCCTCCGACGCGATCGACTTGACCGAAATCATGCCCGCGTGCTCGTCGACGATCTTATGCGCAACCGCCAGCCCAAGCCCCGTGCCCCCGTGCCCCTTGGTGGAATAGAAGGCGTCAAAGACGCGTTCCCGCATCTTGTCCGGAATACCGGGGCCGTTGTCACCGACTGTGATGGTCACCTTAGCCCGCTGCGGGTCGTACGAACTCTTGATGTTCACGGCGCCGCTGGACTTGGGAACGGCATCGATGGCATTCGCGACGATGTTGAGCACGACCTGATGAATCCCGTCCCGATCCATGGGAATGGCGGGCATGGGGTCCTCCAACTCGCTGAGCAGCAGCACGCCCTTGTCGTCGGCGCGGCGCCGGACGAGTTCCAAAACATCCTTGACCAAAGCGTTGACCTGCGCCGATTCCAGCCTCGGCTTGCGCTCTTTTGCAAACGCCAGCATGTTCATCGTGAGCGACATGATCTTGTCGACGTTTCGCCGCACGATTTGCCAGCCCTGGTCCATGTTGGCCAGTGACTGGTTCTTCAGTCCCATCTCGACCACGTCGGACCCGCTCATCATCCCCTGGACGATGTTCTTGATGTAATGGGACAGTGCCGCCACCGTTTCGCCCGTTGCCGCAAGCCGCTCGGTCCGCATCCGCTCGCTGACGAGGCGAGCGTTCTCCACAGCCAGGGCCGCCATCCGCCCGATCGCCGTCACGAGTCGAAGCTGTTCTTCCGTGTATATGTGCGATGACATGACGCTATCGAGGTGGATTACCCCCAATACGTCCTCGCGCGAGATGATCGGCACGCAAATGACCGATTGAAGCCCCATTGCCTGGATGCTGCCGCTCCGATGACCGCCGCCGAATCGCTCGTCGCTCATCGCGTTCGAACACAGCAACCCCTCGCGATGCTCAATGACGTGGTCAACGATCGTTCGACTGGTTCGGATCTTGTCCTTCGTATCCTGACCATGTCGTACAACGTACGGCTTGTACGTCCCGTCAGTCGGATCCTGCATGAGGATGAATCCCTGATCCGCCGGAACCTCTTCAAACAGGATGTCCATCACGCGTTCAAGCAACTCGTCCGGCGAAGGCACAGCCCCGACCGCCTCGAGCAGGGTCGACAGGACCCGCCACGCCCGAACCGCCTCCGCCGCCGCCGGCGACGCCAGGATCATGCTGTCGTCCATGCTGGCGACCGAACCGACGATCGACGCATCCACCCGCTTGCTGCCGGCGTCGAGTTCCACCAGGTCCGATGCGGCGACCCGGTCGCCGAACCCCGTGCCCGGCACGTTCTCATCCTTGCCTGACCAGACCAGCAGGGTGCCGCCCAGGCGAATCTGATCCCCATGCTTCAGCCGGACCGGACGCTCCACTCGCTTGCCGTTCAGATAGGTGCCGTTCGCGCTATTCAGATCGACGAGTTGCCAGCCCCCGCCGACCAGGCGCACCTCGGCATGGCGCCGCGAGACGGTGTAGTCCGTCAGCGAGATGGCGTCGCTCGCCCGCCCAAGGACGACGGCAAGCTCATCTTCACGGGTTTGAAAGCCGAGACCCTTGTCCGGGCCTCGAAGCACAGTCAGACTCGGCATCGAATGGCCCTCTGCGTCGGGCAAAGCTCCCCGGATAAGTCGGTGTCCCGCACGACCGCCGCACCCCTGCGCGTCCGGCCGCTGGTCCGTGGTTCCGGTAATGATCGGGTGGTCCCCCGGCGGCGTCCGGCGAACGGAATCGGGACAAAAAACTTGACTCTGACAGTGTACGGCCTCGACCGACCCACGTCAAATGGCACGGCCGGCCGGCGCCGACTCTCTCAAACGCCGTTTGCCGAACGGCACCGGATCCGGTAGGGTGCCCATCCGTACCGCTCCATCGCCGTGCCCCGGTCGGTCCTGTGTGCAGTTCATGATCAAGCCCCCCGACGAACAGATTCTGCGGCTCCGTGCGGCCATCCGCGAGCACGACTTTCTGCACCGGATTCGACGCACGATTGAGCAACTTCTGAAGGTCGTCTTTCGGGCCGACGCCGCCGACAGCCTCGACGTTCGAGCCGCCGCCGAAGAGATCCTGATGACTGACATCCTGACCCGACACCACGGGAATATCGACGGGGTCTATTTTTCTCTCCGCAAGGCCGAGGAGGCGGGACACAACTGGGAGCAAGCCATCGCCGACTATGCGGCCTACGCCCATAACTACTTCACAACCCCGCTCGGTGTCGTTCTGCGGCGAGACATCTTCGGAGACGATTGCCATTTCATCACACCCGCCGCAGGTCGTTACCTGTCCGCCGCCCAACGATCCACTCAGCCTTCGTCCGACGTCGACGTGCGATAGCCCCCGGCTCCATGAGCGGTGATACGACGAACCAGGCCATCGGCCTCGTGACCATCGCCCCCCCCGCTGCGCCGCGACAAACACCGTCATGCGGCGATGGTCTATTCAAAGACCGCGGCGGAAACAACGACCGGATCCAGCAGCACGCCGACGCCGTTGATCAGCAGCGACGCCCCGATCAGGCCGAAGGCCGTCCGCCCGGGGCGTGTCCCCATTCCCGCGACGACCAGCACCATGAGCAGCGGAAGGTAGTCCATCGAAAAGCGGTGCCCGAACTGCCAGAATCCCGTGTTGAAGTGCATCAGCAGCGGCACAAGGCAGCAACCGATACCCAGAGCGGCGTGCCGGACGTGGACGCATCGCCATCGCCGGATGGCCCCCGCAAAGACGTACACCAGAGCCGGCGAGGCGATGAACAGACTCAGCCCTCGCGGGTCATAGCCCAGCAGCGGGAATCGTCCGCCGCTCAGCGGCACCGGCGGCGCGGCAAAAAACCAGTACGCATTGATCGGAATGAAATGGAGATTGAACTGGCCGTAGTCCGTGAGCAGCCGCCGGCCGGCGCCTTTCAGAAGCATTTGTCCGTAGCCGAAGTCCGTCGGACTTCCGAACCGTACGTGGTTGTACATCGCAAGGGCGCAGATCGCCACGCACGGGGCCGCGGCCAACTGGAAGAGCGACCGGCGTCGTTTCACGCCGGCTCCGCTGCGATAGCCTGCCACAAAGAACAGACACGTCAGCGCCGTCGTCGGACGGGCGGTGATCGCCAATGCGGCGAAACACCCGACGAGCAGTGGGCGATTCACGCCGGCAAACTCGCGAAGCGCCAGCAACATGGCGCCGAGCGCGACGGCGTGCGCCAAGTGCCAGTCGCCGCCCATGTCGGCGTTGTGCCAGACGACCGTGCCGAACGCGAACAGCAGATCCAGCGCCAGCCGCGGCCCGGGTCGCAACGCCGGCAGGCCGAGCAACGCCGGCAGACGCGTCAGACAGGCGTCAAATATCAACACGTTGACCGTGCTGACGACCCGGCACGCCAGCTCGACCCGAACGACCGTCCCCAGGAACGCGAACGGCAGCAACAGCACCGCCGGCAACGGCGAATAGGGACAATAGAATCGCCCCCCCGGGCCGGCCGGAATCAGCTCGTTGGCGTTCGGCTGCGGATCGACGAGGCTGAGCCGGCCCTCCGCGAACGCCGCGGCAAGCTGCATAAACCGCCCCGGCGGCCGCGGGCGCTCCTGCCGAATCAACGGGAGGCCGAGATAAACAAACGCTGCCAGCACGACCAGCCCGGCACGGACAGACCGTGTCGGCCCGGCGGACTGACGGCTCCCGAGCTGATCGGCATCCGGCAACGTCACGTATCGATTCGACCGGTCCGCGCTGGCCCTGTCAAGCGACGCCGCCGGTCACCGTCGATTGCGGGTCCATGACAGTTCTGGCGGCAGCCCCGGCTGCCCAGATGGGTGCCACTGGCGGCTTGTCCGCCAGTGCATCGACGGACATCGCCTTTCACGGACACGGGCAGGCAAGCTGCCCGTGGCACCTCGCCGCCAAGACTGTCACGCACGCGTCGATTGCGCTTACACCCTCTCGGCGGCACCGGCCGATATCACGCCTATGAGCCTTCTACAGAACCACAATCGGCGCCGGTCTTTAACCGGCGTCGAACACGAATGGCAAGCGTGTGCCCCGCGCCTCGGGACGCTCGTCGGCGCCCGGCCGCCGACATTCCCGGTCCGAGCCGTGATCTTCGACGTGGACGGCGTCCTGGTCGACACCGCCGTCCAGCACACCACCGCATGGCGTCGCCTCGCGACCGAGGAGGGCCTGCATTTCGATGAATCCACCGCTGGCGCCCTGCGGGGACTCTCGCGCGATGACTCGCTGCGCCGCCTGTTGATGGGCCGCACCGTCCCCCCCCGCCAGTTTGCTCGATGGACCGATCGCAAGAACGCCTACTACCGTGCCTCACTGGCCCACCTGGGACCGTCCGACCGACTGCCCGGCGTAGATGCGATCTTGGAAGGCCTCGCAGCGCGCGCGGTCAAGCTGGCGGCCGCATCCTCCAGCCGAAATGCCCGACACGTGCTGGCGGCCATCGAATTAGCGGACCGGTTCGATGTCGTCGTAGATGGCAGCGAGGTCCGGCGCCACAAGCCGGCTCCGGACGTGTTCCTCCGTGCCGCCAGGCGTCTGCATGTCGACCCCGCGTGCTGCGTCGTCGTCGAAGACGCCGCCGCCGGGATCGAAGCAGCCCGGACCGCCGGGATGAGGTGTGTCGGCGTCGGCGACGTCTGGACCCTGCGCGCCGCATCGCTCGTGATCCACTCCCCGGCCGACCTCACCGCCGAATTCCTGATCAATGCCATGCGGCAGGCACCGGCCCCACACGCCGAAGCCACGCGGCGGCAGCCGATGCAACGAGGCTGCGATGCTTGCGGGTCCGGGCCGACATCGGTTTAATGGCTCGCATGGTGGAACAGGCAGCCGTCATCGGCACCGGACAGATGGCCACGGTGTGCAGCGCCATGCTGGCCGAGCGCGGCGTCCACGTCCGGCTCTATGGCCCGGACCGTGACCTCATCGAGGCCATGAAGGCCACCCGCGAAAACCACCGCTACCTGCCCGGCTTCCGGATTCCGGATCGGGTTTCGTTCACGACTCGTCCGGAAGCCGCGTTCGATGGCACCGAGCTGACCGTCGCCGCCGTGCCCTGCCAATATGTGCGAAAGGCGTGGCAGCGCATCGCAGAGATCTATCCGAAAGACGTGCCGGTCGTCAGCGTCGCCAAGGGGATCGAAAACGACACGCTGCTGCGTCCCACGCAGATCATTACCGACGTCGTGGGGACCCTCTCGGTCGCGGCGCTGAGCGGACCGAGTGTCGCCGCCGAGCTGGCGCGCCACCTGCCTGCGACCGTCGTCGTGGCCGGGAGCGACGAGCGCCTGGCCAAGCTTGTGCAGGACGCATTCGCCTCGCGGTGGTTCCGCGTCTACACCAATGAGGACCTGCTCGGTGTCGAGCTGGCCGGAGCGACAAAGAACGTCATCGCGCTGGCGGCCGGAATCCTCGACGGCCTCAACGCCGGCGACAATGCCAAGGCCGCGCTCCTGACCCGCGGGCTGGCGGAGATCACCCGCCTCGGCGTCGCCATGGGCGCCCGGAGGGAAACATTCTTCGGTCTTGCCGGCGTGGGTGATCTCGTCACGACCTGTGTCTCACCCATCGGGCGCAACCGCTCCGCGGGCGAACTGATCGGCCAGGGCAAGTCCGTCGAGGACGCGATGGCCGCCACTCCCTGGGTGGTCGAGGGCATTCCGACGACACAAAGCGTCCGCCAACTGGCCCAGCGCCACAACGTCGAAATGCCCATCACCGAAGCCGTCCACGCCGTCCTCTTTGAAGGCCACGACGTACTCGCGACCCTGACCGAACTCATGTCCCGCCGACTCAAGTGCGAAGCCTGACGTCCCCTCGCAGCGTCGCCGCCCGTAGCGTCGCCCCTCGTAGCGTCGCCCCCCTGTGGGCGACGTAGACCCCGTACGACCAACCGCCGGCCTTCATCGCCGGATCCGGTGCGAACCTGCCGTCTCCGGCCCTCAACGTTCCCCACGTGTGCTACAATCCCACCGATGTCAACCCACGCGCAAGAGGCCGGACACGGCGGGATCATTCACACCTACCGCAAGTACGACCCGCAGCGGTTCCCCATGCCCGATGCCGAGCCGCCCGACCTCGTTACGCCGGCGTTTAACCACCTTCTTTATTACGGCAATCTGCGAGAACTGACCGACGCCGAACTGGCCGAGGCGATCGAGATCGACCCACGGCAGATCCATGGACTCGGCCCGAGCCTGACAGCCCTGATCGCCATGCTCGAGGAGCGCAAGCGGAAGATCCTCGCAACCTACGAGACCGACGCGGTCCAGCATGAGGCCGACCTCGCCTTTCGCCGGACCGCCGAGCGAGTCCAACCACCGAGAGCGATGCGCGCGGCCTTTCAGACGGCCGTGCGAGACGAGCAGATCACCGATCTGGAGCGGTTGTGGTACGGCGCGAACCAACGCGGCGCGTTCGCCCGACAACTCGTGAACCTGATCCAACAGCTTGGCCACAAGTACGAAATCGAGGAACTGGCGGCGAAGTACGCGTTCACCGGCCGGCAGACGATGTCGATCGACAAGGCGATCGAAATCAAGGAGGAACTCGATACCCTCGACCGGCTGATCGAACAACTCAAAGAGGCCGCCAAAAATGCCAGGCTCTACGTCATCAACATGGACGCCCTCGCGGAGTTCATCGAGGAGACCGACCTCGAGGACCTCAACGCCATGCGCCGGCGCGTGGCGGAGACTCTGCGGCGGCTGGCGGAAGAGCAGGGGTTGCGGCGGCAGGACGACGGCCGCTACACGCTGACGCCCAAGGCCCACCGCATCTTTCAGACGAAACTGCTCGATCGTATCTTCGCCGACCTCCAAGCCGCCAAGAGCGGGCGGCACGCCGTCGAGATCGACGGCGAGGGCGCGGTCGAACTGCAGCGGACCAAGCCCTACGAATTCGGCGACTCCCTGGCCAACATGGACGTGACCGCGTCGATGATCAACGCCCTCATTCGCGAGGCGGGGGCCGAGGGCGGCGGGCGGGCCGCGAGCGCGGCCCTCCGCCTCCGCCCCGAGGATATCGAAATCCACCTGACGCGCAACAACCCCAAATGCGCGACAGTCGTCTGCATGGACATGAGTGGGTCGATGCGTTGGGGCGGACAATACGTCAACGTCAAGCGCATGGCGATGGCCCTGCACGGGCTGATTCGCAGCGAATATCCCGGTGATTTCCTGGATTTCATCGAGGTCTGCACGCTGCCCAGGCGCCGGCATGTCTCGGAGGTGCCCGCGCTGATGCCCCGGCCGGTCACGATCTTCGACCCCGTCGTCCGACTCAAGGCCGACATGAGCGACGAACGGATCAGCGAGCTGACCATCCACCCGCACTTCACGAACATCCAGCACGCCCTCGCCCTCGCCCGCCGCATGCTCCAGGTGCAGGACACGCCGAACCGACAGATCATCCTGATCACCGACGGACTGCCGACCGCCCATTTTGAAGACACATGGCTTTATATGCTGTACCCGCCGGATCCGCGGACCGAGCGCTGCACGCTCCGCGAGGGCCTGCTCTGCCGCGAGCGCGGCATCACGATCAACCTCTTCCTGCTGTCGAACAGAGGACAAAGCCCCGAGGACGTGCAATTTGCCAACCGTCTGGCCGAAAGCACGCAGGGACGCGTGTTCTTCGTCGGCGGCCGCGAACTGGACCGATATGTCGTCTGGGATTACCTCGAGCGCCGCCGCTTCATCTACGGATAGACCGGGCACCGCCCTTGACGTGTGGTCAGCCCTTCACGATCTGCGCCAGGCACGTCTGGGAATCCGGCAGAGGATCCTGCCAGAGCCAGTCGACGTTGAGCCGGAACGCCTTCAGGACCTCGCTCGTGTAGCACCCCTCCGACAGCTCGGCGACCTGCTTGCCCGCGGGACGGTCGACCAGGAAGCGCGATTCTGCAGGATCGATGATCCAGTATTCCGGCACGCCCGCATCGGCATACAGCGACCGCTTCTCGACAAGATCGTAGCCACGCGTCGCAGGCGACAGGATTTCAATCACGACGTCGGCCGGGCCGGTCAGGGCCACGTCGCCGAGACGCCCGAGGTTCTCGTTCAAGATAAACAGCAGGTCCGGCTCCACGCGGCGATCGTCGGACAGATGCAATGGCGTCCGGGAGCCAAAGGCCCGACCGGTGTCGGTGGCCTGTGCGTAACCTCGAAGCAGCACGAGCATGAACGCAAAAAGATCCTCGTGTCGAACATTGGCGGGTGAGTGCATGATCAGAATCCCATCGATCAGTTCCAGGCGCGTGTCCTCGTCGGCGGCACGGTCATAATCCGCAACGGTCGCGTCGTAGCGCCGAAAAAGGTATTCACCGGCCAGCATCTCGGGCGCAATGGAGGAATGGGTCCGCATGAGAAGGCTCCTTGGGTCGCTCTCTCTATTCTATCACGACGATCCGGGCACCGCACGGCCAAACAGAGATTGACGCAAAACCCCGCTCGGCGTGGCAATAGTGGCGCCGGGCAGCGCCGCGGTCACGGGGATTGTGGCAGCCGCTGACAGCGAGGGCAGAAGTGCGTTGTCCGAGAGGCGACCTGGATCGTGCGGATGGGCGTCCCGCATCGCAGGCAGGGCCGCTCCGAACGGCCATAGACACGGTGCCGTTTTTGAAACGTGCCCGGAGCGCCCGTCGCGTCCGCATAGTCCCGAAGCGTGGAGCCGCCGGCCTCGATCGCCGCCCGCAACGTCTTCCGAATCCCGCACGCCAGGCGGCGTATCCGGGCGTCGTCCATATCCGAGGCCCGCGCGGTCGGATGGATGCCCGCGGCAAAAAGTGCTTCGTCGCAATAGATGTTGCCGAGACCGGCAATCACCCGCTGATCGAGAAGCAGAGCCTTGATCTGCCGCTGTCGGCGACACAAACGTCGTAGCGTCGGAACGCGGATGGACAGCGCGTCCGGCCCCGTCGGCGTCAGGCCGGCCATCCCACCGTTCGCGCCGGCGTGAAACCAGACGCCGCCGAACCGCCGCGGATCGCAGATGCGAAGCTCGTCGACCCTCTCAGCAAAACGCACGCGAACGTGCGTGTGGCGCAGCGGTCGGGACCCACGCGGTTCGAGCTGCGCCCGACCGCTCATGCCGAGGTGAATGACCAATTCAGCCGCTGGCCTGAAAACGAAAACGAGTCGCTTCCCGACGCGTTCGAGACGGGCGAGGCAACGGCCCGGCAACTGGCGTCGAAGGGTCCGCCGACCGCTGCGCACATAATCAGGCCGGGCGACCTGCACCGATTCCACCACCGCTCCGGCCAGCGCGCCACGAAGCTGACGCACAATCGTTTCGACTTCGGGCAACTCCGGCATGGCCGAATCGTACCGATTCCGCAGCCGGTGTGCCGCACGTGCGGCCGGCGGAGCGGTTCATGGGGAAATCGCGTTGAAAACGTCCCGGCAGACGGGCACCAGGCTCGGAACATCCACGCCGAGCAGGATCAGCACGCGGGCGATCATCTGCCCGATCAGATCGAGAAAGCTGCTGTAGTTCATGCAGAGGGCCAGGAAGTCGTCGGCGGTGAAGATACCGATCATGGTCGCAGCTCCGGCGGAAGAGTGATTCAGTGCTCCGTCAGCGTGCGTCGGCACGCCTGGCTGCCCGGTTTAGTTTGATTCTCGGTCGCGCGGGAACTTTCTCGCGGAGCATGTCCCACGGTCGGCGGACGCGTCACAGACCGCTATCATGGCAGCCGTGCATCCGCCGCTGCG
>JBHHVX010000043.1:0-26837 GCA_046754505.1 Phycisphaerae bacterium
GACAAACACCTCCGCGATCCGCTCCGCCGCTTGGCCGTCCCAGCGGTCGGGAGCGGTGGGGGGGCGGCCTGCGGTTTTTCGGGCCTCGGCGACGGCGGCCTGGATGGCGTCCGACCGAGGCGGGGTCAGGCGGTTGGTGCCGTGGGTGAGCGTCACGGGGCGTTCGGTGTTCTCGCGGACGGTCACGCAGGGCACGCCCAGGATGGTGGTCTCCTCCTGGATGCCGCCGGAATCTGTCAATACTACGGCGGAATCGGTCATGAGTTTGAGAAAATCCAGATAGCCGAGCGGTTCGGGCGTCCGGAGGCCGCTGATGGCCTCTACGCGGCGGGCGAGGCCCAATCGCTGGATGTTTTTTCGCGTCCGGGGGTGCATCGGGAAGATGATCGGCAGGTCTTGCGCGATGGCCTCGAAGGCGTCGAGGATGGCCCCGAGGGCGGCCGGATCGTCCACGTTGCTGGGCCGATGGAGGGTGACGGCGGCGTAGCCCTTCGGCTGGAGGCCGAATTCGTCGAGAATCCGCGACTGGTCGGCTTTGGCACGGTTCTTGATCAGGGTGTCGATCATGACGTTGCCGACAAAACGAATCTTGTCGTCGGGGACGCCCTCGCGGCGGAGGTTTTCGACGCCGCTCGGCTCGCTGGCGAAGAGGAGGTCGCTGATGGCGTCGGTGAGGAGGCGGTTGATCTCCTCGGGCATGGTGCGGTCGAAGCTGCGGAGTCCGGCCTCGACGTGGGCGACGCGGATTCCGAGCTTGGTGGCGACGAGGGCGCAGGCGATGGTGCTGTTGACGTCGCCGACGACCACGAGCCAGTCCGGGCGGTGTTCGAGGGCCACCGGCTCGAAGCGACGCATGATCTCGGCGGTCTGGACGGCGTGGCTGGCCGAGCCGACGCCGAGGTTGAGGTCCGGCTCGGGGATTTCGAGCTCGTCGAAGAACAGCTTGCTCATGCGGGCGTCGTAGTGCTGGCCGGTGTGGACGATCATGGTGTCGATGCGGCCGGTGGCCTTGAATGCGGCGGCGAGGGGGGCGATCTTCATGAAGTTGGGCCTGGCTCCACAGATGCAGATGATCTTGATCACGATCGTTCCTTGCTGGCCTTGGACGGCACGCCGGCGATCTCGATGCCCCGGCGACCGCGTGCGATGATAAGCGTATCGGCAAGGCGCGGCTATGCCGCAAGGCTCGCGGCGCATCGCCAAGGTCCACGTCGGGGACAAGCCCTGGCGCTACGGATAGGCGTGCCGAGAAGGGATTCACGGCACAGCGCCCCTTGTGGGCGAAGAGGACACGTTGTGGCGATGCCTACGCCGCGGCCCACGTCGGGGACAAGCCCCGGCGCTACGGCATGAAGCAGCCACCGGCAACGGTATTACCGGAAGGCCTGATTCGACCCGGAAGCTCCGAGAATGGCGGCGAAATCTGGGGCGATTTTTGAGTGATATCGGTGCCTGCGCACTCCGATAAGCGGGGGGTAAATCGGATGCGCGTGGGCGGACCTCGCGCTTGACAACTCGACGGCCGCCGATAATGGATGGTTCGCCGGGAGCACCTGAGATGATGGCTGGACACAAGCATGATCGAGCTCCGGAATCGCGTCGCGCGTGGCTGTGTGCTCTGCTGTTTCCGTTGATGGCGGCCGGCTGCGCCGAGCTGCCGGCGTCGGCCCGCCAGACGCTGGCGGACGCACGTCGGGACTATGCGTCGCACGACTATCGCTCCGCCCGGGTGAAGCTGGACGGGATCATTGCGGCGTATGCCTCGCGGCCGGAGACGGCGAACGCGTTTTACCTTCGGGCGTTGTGTCGGGTGGGGCAGTCGAACAAGGCGGCGGCGGGCGAGGACATCCAGCGTTGCATCAGTGTGTCGTCGGACCGGAAGCTGACGGCCAAGGCCCACGCGATGGCGGCGGCCTTGCTGTTTGAGGCGGGCAACACGGACGCTGCGACGTCTCACTATGAGCAGGCCCTGAAGGCACTGCCGGACGAGCCGAACAACGATCTGGTTCACTACCGCTACGGTCTGTGTCTTCAAAGACGTGGGTCTTGGAAGAACGCGAAGGTTCAGTTCGCGACGGTGTTTCAGCGATATCCCGATGGACCGCTGGCGGATCACGCGAGACGTCTGTTCGACTGGCCGCATCCCTATTTTTCGATTCAGTGTGATTCGTTTCGGGATCGGCGGAAGGCGAATGCCCGTGCCCACTCGCTGAGCCAGGCCGGACTGCGGGCGCGGGTCGAGGCGCGGCCGCTGGCGGGTGAGACGCTGTACGCGGTTCTCGTGGGGCAGTATCGGACCTATGGCGAGGCTCAGAGCGGGCTGCTCCGGGCGACGCGTCATGCCGACGGGGCGTTCGTGATTCCCTGAGGCGGCGTGTGGCGTGGTATGGGAGAGCGTGAATGACGGATGACAGACACGGAGTCGTGCGGGCGTTGGTGGGCGTGATGCTCTGCGCCGCGGCCGGGTGTTCGCGCACGAACCACCGGATCCCCGACGGGTTTCCGCCCAAGCCGCCGGAGATGTACCAGCCGTTTGTCGGTGGCACGGGTTCTCCGGAGGCGTCGGTGTCCCGACCGCCGTATCGTCTGGCTGTCGGAGACGTGATCGAGGTCATCTATCACGTAAAAAACGTTCCGACGCCGGGCGGCTATCGGATGAAGATCGAGGACGTCATCCGGCTGCGTTTTCCGTATCAGGAGCAGTTCGACCAGGAAGTCACGGTCGGCGGGGACGGCAGGATCCGCTGCCTGCTCGTTGGCGATATCCGGGCCGTGGGCTATACGGCCTCCGAGCTCGAGGAGCAGGTCAAGCGGGCGTATGCCCGCTACATCCGCGACCCGGAGCTGACCGTGACGACGGAAGCGGCGAACGTGAAGATCGTGGAACTGAAGAAGGCGATCACGACGGCCCCGCGCGGCCAGTCACGTCTTGTGCCGATCAAGTCTGACGGAACGATCGACCTGCCGTACGTCGGCGAGGTGCTCGTGGCCGGCAAGACGGTGAAAGCGGCCAAACGGATATTGGACGCGCTGTATATTGACAATGATCTGGAAGAGGTTGAGGTGACGGTGCAGATGTTGAACTTCGCCCCGCGTCACATCTATGTGATGGGCGAGGTGCTCGATCCCGGTGTGGTCGAGACCGTCGCTCCGATGACGCTGTTCCAGGCCCTCATCGTGAAGGGTGGGCCGACCGTGCGGGCCGACCGCTCGAAGGTGCTGGTGATCCGGCGAGAGCACCTGCCGGTTCCGGAGGCGGTCGTCGTCGACATGGACGCGATGCTCTACGCCACCCGGCCGGGTCCGGACGGCCGGATGCCGGATGGCAGCCTGTTTCGGTATGACCTCTATCTGACCGATGGGGACATCCTGTACGTGCCGCCGACGGCGCTGGCGAAGGCTACGGACTGGATCGACCAGGTGTTTACGAAGGGCATCCGATCGGTCCTGCCCTACAGCGGCAACGTGGGGATCAACTTCGGATATGACATTCGGTCGGCTCCGGTCAGCGTGAAGAACCGGACGGTGGGACCGCCAAACATCGCCACGCAGCTCGGGCCGTGATGGAGAAAAGCTGAAAGCCGAAAGCCGAAACCGGAGGGTTGGTTTCCTACCCTCTGGCAGGAGTGGCGTACCCGCATGGCAGGACATGGCAGCAACAACAGGGATTGGGTGATACGAGCATGAACGATCTGCAGGCAACCCGGACGGCCCGCGAGCTGGCCCGCATCCTGTTCCAGCACTGGGCGAAGATATTCATCATCGTCGTATTGCTGACGGGCGGGACGTTTGTCTTCTGTCGATATTGGGCCACACCGATATTCCGCAGCGAGGTCGGCGTGATGTTCAAGCGGCCGCGGAACGACAACCCGGCGAGCGTCGACTCGCAGGAAAACGCCTTGGAGGTCTTCGTCAAGGCCCAGCAGCAGATCGTGATGTCGGACCTGGTGCTGGCGCGAGCGAAGGTCATGGCGGAAGACGCGGAACTCCGGCGCCGGTGGTACGCCCTGCGCGACGCATTGCAGCAGGCTCAGTTCGTGGGAGGGGACCTCGCTGCGGTTCAGACGCGAATTGACGATTTTGTCCGCAAGGGCGCCGTTGCCACTGAGACGGAGGCCCTGCTCACGAGGAAACAGGACGCGCTGACGAAGTTCCGCAAGGCGGTGGATCTGGAGACGCCGGGCGGCGAGCGGGTGGCAATGACGGAATCGTTCACCATCCGCGTGGATCGGCCCGGGTCGAAGCGTCGGGCAGAGTCCTACAAGAACGCCATGTACGCGGCGGACCTCGTTGCGGACATGTACATGGTGCGGCACCGGCAGTTGCAGGAGGCTCTGAACGAGCCGTCCGGGCGCGTCATGCAGACCATCGTGGAGGCCGTAGACCATGACGTCGATCGGCTCCGATCGGCGTACGCGGACTTCGTGCGGGACAATGCCGGGGACATCGGCGTGCTCGAGCAACTGATCAAGAGTGGATCGGAACACGGCGTGCAGATCATCCTGACGCGGATTCGCGAGTCCGATGCCGCTCTGTATCTGAAGCTCGTGCGTGCTCGGGCCATCCGCGATGTGATCCGGTCGGATCTGCCGCCGGAGGCGCTGGAATCCGGGGAGATCGAGAAGATGTCTGACTCGGCGGTTGCGTCTTTGGTAGACAACATCTCGGCGGAGTTGTTGGGGGATAACCCGGTCGTGTTGAGCATGAAAGAGAAGGTGGCCGCGCTGGAAGCGAAGCGTGCCAATCTCCGCACGCAGTTCACCGATGACAGCCGGGATGTGCGTTACATCGAACAGGAGATTCGCTCGGTGCAGCGCCAGTTGCTGCGGGCGGTCGTTGCCCACGCCCGGGGGCTTCACGTGACCATCAAGGCGCTCGAGGAAGAGCAGGCGGGCAACCATGAGCTGCTTGAGAAGACCGCCCGGGAACAGAGCCGGATCACGTCGAAGCTGGCGACCTATGTCCGGCTGAAGAACGATCTGAGTGTGGCGGAGATGCAGCTCGCCCGGCTGAAGGAACAGCGGATCACCGCCGAGGCAAACAGTCTTCGTGCTCGGGAGGCGGTCACCATTACCAAGCTGAATCCCGCCAGTGTGCCGGATCCGGACAAGCCGGTTTCGCCCCGCACACTGGTGTATACGGCGGTGGCGTTGGTGGTCAGCCTTCTGATGGGGCTGGCGATCGCGTTCCTCGCCGATCACTTTGACCACACGTTGCGTTCGACCGACGAGGCCGAAACGTATCTCGACGTGCCGGTCCTCGGATCGGTGAAGCGGTATGGTGGAGGAATCGTGGTGAGTTGAAGCGTGTGGCACCGGTTTTCAACCGGTGAAGCCCGTGTCGCCCCTTGCTGGATGAGCACTCAAACGCGAGAGAGCCTTTTGTTTCAGGAGCACTGCCCGGTGTCGGACAAACCCGAAAACCAGGAATCGAAGTCACCCCGCTCGGATGACGCGGGCGGCCCGCCGGCACCTGAGCCGATCTGGCCTCCAGCGGAAGGCGGATCGGAGCCGGCCCCGGACGCTCCGGCGCCCGAGGCCGGCAGCGGTGCGTCGTCTTCTCCGGATGAGGATCTATCGTGGGCGAGCGAGCCATCGGCGCCCGAATCGCTTCCGTTCGAGCCGTCTCCGGCGTCTGCGGAACCAGCCCCGCCGGTCGCCACGGTGGCGGAAGCCACCGTGCCTCCGGACGACGACTACGAACCGGAGCCGGAAGAAGAGTACGAACTGCCGCCGGGTCCGCCTGGTGTGCCGGAGAGGATGGTGGCGGGGACGGCGATGGCTCCGGTCGCGACGACGCGTGTCGAGTTGTCGTGTCACGTTCGGCCGGATTCGGAAGCGGAGATCGGCCGTCTGTGGGGCCAGGTATTCTTCGCGGTGGATCATCCGTCGCCTCGGACGGTGATTGTCACGGCTGCTCGGCGCCGTGACGGTTCGACGCAGATCGCGACGTCGCTGGCCCTGGTGGGGGCTGCGGCGAACCGGGAACTCCGCATTGCGCTGATCGACTTCAATCTTCGCAATCCGCGGATTGCCGAGATGCTCGGCCTGCGGGCGGAGCCGGGTCTCTCGGATGTGATCAACGGCCGCTCGACGCTCGAGTCGGCCATGCAGGCGATCGTGTTGCCAAACGGCAACGAGCTGCACGTGCTTCCGGCGGGGGCGCCGGTGGCTCAGCCGCTGGGGCTGCTCAAGTCGCGCCAGGTTCAGGCGACGATCAACCGTATCGCGGAGCGATACGATCACGCCATCCTGGATGTCACTGCGGCCAACGCCCACCCCGACCCCCAGGTCGTGGGCGCGCTGGTCGACGGGGCGGTACTCGTCGCGCGGGCGTCGGAGACCCCGCGCGAAACCGTCGCCGCGGCGAAGAAGCGGCTGGATTTCGCCGGCGTGCAATGCCTGGGGCTGGTTCTGAATCAACGCAGCGATCCCGTGCCGGGCTTCATTTACAGAAACTTCTGACGGCTGGAGCGGCGGCTCCCGGCGGACGAAATCCTCACTATGTCGACACTTGCCTCACCACGCCTTTCGTCCATGATGTTCGCCGTCATGGGCACGGCGGCGGCGGCCGGCCTGGCGATCATCGGGGCGCTCTCCGGCAGCGCGGAGTGGTTGATGCTGTGGTGGCTGGCGCTCGCGGTCCTGTGCGCGTTTGCCTACTGGGCGGTGCGCGGCGACCTGCTGTCGGCCGTGCTGCTCTGGTTCGCCACGGTGATCTGTCTGCACGAGGAGTTCTGGCGTCAGCCCGACGTGTTCCTCTTTGCGCTGACGGTTCCGCGCGTGTTGATCGTCGTGCTTTGTGCGCTCTTCGTGGTGATGCTGGCGCTGGGTCGTTTCAGGCTGCGCGTGGGCCGTCCGGTCGGAGCCGCGATCGTGGCGCTGGCTGCGTACTTTACGGTATCCGCAATCGCCGGCGGTTTTGAGACCCGCTCGCCCGTCTCGATTCACTACCGGCTGATCGGCGGATACCTGTTTCCGTTCGCCGTGTTCTGGCTGACGCTGCACGGCTTGAGAACGGCGCGGGACTTCCGGCGGATCAGCGTGTTTTTTGCGGCGGTCGCCGTCTACCTGACGTGGACGGGCTGGTGCGAACAGTTCAGGCTGTTCGGCCTCGTGTGGCCGGGGTTCATCGGCGACCCCTCGGTCGGTCTCCATTGGGGACGCGTCCGCGGTCCGTTCGTTTCGTCTCCCGCGATGGGCTTGGCGCTGGTCTTTTGCTTCTTCAACAATCTCGTGCTCGCGCGGCAGTCGTCGCTCGGGCGCCGATGGCTTCTGATTTCGCTGGATGTGCTGATGCTGCCGGTGATCTTCTGGACCCGGACGCGGTCGGTTTGGCTGGCGATGATCCTGGCGTTGGTGATCTGGGTCGTCTATGCGCGTCGTCGCATCACACGGGTCGTGACGGTGTCGGTGCTGGCGGCGCTGGTGTTGTCGGTCGCGGTCGTGAACATGCAGAACTTTCTCAGCGAGCGCCGGGCGAAGGGCGGCTTGACCGACATCGGGCCGATCCTGTTGCGGATCGGCCTGGCCCGCGTGACGGCGGAGATGGTCCGGGATCATCCGCTGACCGGTCTGGGGTTCGGTCACTTTCGCGACGCCGCGCCGCACTATGGGCGGGACCCGTCCAGCCCCTACCTGGCCTATACGTCGGCGGCCATGGAACACAACAACCTGCTCAGCATCGTGGCCGAGACCGGCGTGATCGGGCTGGCGCTGTACGTTCTCGTTTTCATCATCCTGCTGCGTCTCAGCATTCGCCTCTTTCACAGGCTGCCCGCCGGCGCCCCCGGCCCGATCAATCGGGACCTGATCGTCCTGTACTGGATTCTCTTCGCGGCGTTCTTTGTTGACGGGATGTTCCGAGAGACGAGCAACAGCCCCTTCGCGAACAGCCTGATGTTCGGTCTGAGCGCGATGATCGTCGCGCTGCAGGCGCTGGTCTCGCCGGCGCCGCTGCCGTCGATCCGGGGTCGCCGACCGCGCCACCACGGGCCGACTTCCACGCTCGCCGCGCCGCGGGACACGGCGTGAAGACCGCGGTACAACTTCCGCCTATGAGCGCCCGCCACGATTCCGCGTTGGTCACGGATGCCGCAGCGGGCGGCGCGCCCGCGGGCCTGTTCGGCAGTTCGCCCCTCGAGCAGGCGATGGGGACGTATCTGCCGGCGACGGTCGCGTTTCGGCTGATCAATTTCGGCCGCATTTTGCTGTTGAGCTGGACCATGCTTCAGCAGCAGTTCGGCCTGCTCAACATGATCCTGCTGGTCGTCAACGTCATGACGCCGCTGTGTAGTTTCGGCCTGAACGAAGCGATCACCCGCTATGTGCCGCAGAACGAGGCCCGTGGGTCGCTCGCGGCCTTCCTGCGCCGGTCGGCCGTACTGCTGCTGGGCATCACGGCGGCGTGTCTGGTGCCGATCCTGATCTTCGCACAGCCGCTGGGCGGTTTTTTCTATGCGCAGGTCTTCGCCGATCCGGCGGTCCGCGGGGCGTTCAGCGCCGACGCCCCCAGCCTGGCCCGTATCTCCGCGGTCGTGATCGCCCTGCTGATCGTCTATTTCTACCTCCTGGCGACGCTGAAGGGGTTGCGGATGTTCAGCGCCCTGTCGGTGATGGAGATCATGCACGGGGGGCTGTTCCTGGTGTTGAGCGTCGTGGCGATCGCGCTGGGCCGGTTGAGCGCCCTGACCCTGACCGTCTTCTACGGCTGTTCGCTCGTGGTTCCGATCGTCTTCATCGGATGGGGTCTGCGCCGGGCGATTGCCGGATGGGCCGTTCAGCAACGGACGGTTGAGACGGGTCGGGTGCTGCGTGCCCTGCTCAAGTTCGGCGTCTGGACGACGGTCGCCGGCGTGACGTGGCAGATCCTGGTCTATTATCCGGCGTGGTTCCTCAACAAGGTCCACGGGAACGAGGCCGTCGCGGTCTTCAGCGCGGTCCGGCAGATCGGGCAGTTCATTCTCATCGGGGCCGTGGCGGTCGTGGCGGTGGTGATGAGCAACGTGACCAAGACCTGGGAGACGCGCGGCTCGGCCGCGGCGAACCGACAATTGTCGCTGGCGTTTCGCGGCTGCGGACTGGCCCTGCTGTTCGGATGCGTCGCGGCGGCGCTCGGCCGCGACCTGATCATCCGAATGTTCCGGTCGGACTATGCCGCCGGCGCGGCGATCCTGCCGCTGCAGCTTCTGTTCTTCCTGCTGGCGGCCTATCTGGCATTTCTGGCGATCCATTTTCAGCTCATCGAAAAGACGCGGCAGCTCTTCTGGCCGTGGGCGACCGGCGTGGCGGCCAACGTGCTGCTGGCCCTGTGGCTGACCGGTCCGAAACTCGAAACAGTGCAATTGACGGGGCTGTGGCGGGCGCTGGCGCCCTGGTCGGACCGCGTGTTAATCACGGGTTTTTCCGGTCCGCAGGGGTTGGATGGTGCGGCATGGTGCGGCGTCCTCGCCATCGCCTGCGCGTTGTTGATGTGTCTGGTTCTGCTTCGGGCGGAACACCGACACCTCGACCGTGGATCATACATCCTCATCCTTGCGGCCGGTCTGCTTGCCTGCCGACCGTGGATGCTGGCGCTCGGCGCGGTGGTGCTGCTCGCGGCGACCTTTCGGACGGGACTGCTCTTCAGCGCGGACGAGCGCCGGCGCCTGTTCACCTATGCCGCCGATGCGTTTCGGCACATTCCGGTGATCCGCTCGCGCGGAGGGCGGCGACGATGAGCAATTCGACGGCCCGGCCCGACGGCCCGGCGGCGCTCCGCCTCGCTGTCGTCATCTGCACGCGCGACCGCCCGGCCGCCCTGGTGGAGACCCTCCGCTCGGTCTGGACGCAGTCGCGACGACCGGACGAGCTTATCGTAATAGACGACGGGTGTCTTTCAGAGGAGATTCGCTCGGATCTCGCGGCGGCCTGCCGCCGACACGGGATTCGCTGGCGCTACGAGCGGACCGACGCACCGGGGTTGACGCGGGGGCGGAACCTCGCCGCGCGGCTCGCCGAGTCCGACGTCCTGCTCTATCTGGATGACGACGTCACCTGCGACACGGCCTGCGTCGCCGAGATTGCAGACTTGATGGGCGATCCGTCGGTCGCGGGCGTGACGGCCACGATTTGCGAACCGGCGTTTGAGTCGCGCCGTGCACGGCTGTATCAGCTTGGCTACCGGCTGGCCGGATGGTGGTCGGTGCGGCCGCGGCGGCGTCCGACGGGACCTCGACCGGCCGCGCTGCGTCGTCCGGACGTTGCGGTGCCGGCGCGGTGGCTGTCCGGCGCGGCGATGGCGCTGCGGCGTGCGGTCGTTCTGGCGCATCCGTTCGACGAGTCGCTGGCCGGCTATGGGCTGGGGGAAGACCGGGAGATGACCTATCGGCTCGCGCCGTGGCACTGGCTGATCGAATCCCGCCGGGCCCGCGTGGTGCATCGGCGCGACGCGGCCGGTCGGAGCGCTCCGCGTCGGTCGGGCTTCATGACGAGCCTGAATTATCTGCGTATCCTGCGGAAGACCTGCGATCCAGGCGCGGGTGAGTGGCTTCTGATCGGCTGGAGCCTGTTCGTTCTGGCGGCGATGCAGGGCGTGGCGGCGCTCGTGGGGCGTCGCGGGGCGCATCTCGCCGAGCTGCGCGGCATGGTCGAGGGAGGGCTTGCGTTTCTCACGACGCGCGACCCGCGAACCGACCGGCCAGCGGCGCACCGAATCGATCGGCGGCCGTCTCCGCCGACCATCTCCGAACCCGCCTTGCCGGTGGCCGGCCACCCGCTGCGGCGCGTTCTGTTCGTGACCAATCGCCTGGACTGTGGCGGGGCGGAGCAGATGCTCGTGTCGCTGGTCGCGCACCTGCCCCGGTTTGAGGTGCGACCTTTTATCCTCTGTCTGAAGGAGGCCGGCCCGCTCGCCGGGGCCTGCCGCGCCGCGGGCGTTCGGGTGTTTGCCAACACGTTGAACTTCAAGACCGACGCCGCCGTCATCCTGCGAATGCAGCGGATTGTCGTCGACGAGCGGATCGATGTGATCGTGGCCGCACACAGCGGGGGCGACCGGACGTTCTGGTCCGCCCTGACCGGCCGGGTGTGCGACGTGCCGGTCGTCGTCTGGTCGCACTGGTTCCCCCGCGTGGGCGAGCGCCACTTCGAGCGTGCGAACCGCGCCCTGTATCGGTGGATCGACACGTTTGTCGCCCTTGGCGCCCGCCACCGGGCCGCGTTGATCCGTCACGAGCACGTTCCGGCCGGGCGGATCGTCGTGATCCCCAACGGCATCGATCTTGCTCGATACCCCGGGCCGCCGCAGCGCACCGCCGCCCGCCGCCGGCTGGGGCTGGAGGACCGCCGCGTCGCCGTCGCGTTGGTCGCCAACCTGCGTCGCGAAAAACGCCACGATGTCTTTATTCAGGCCGCGGCGGCGCTGGCGTCCCACCAGCCGGACCTGCGGTTTCTGATCATCGGCGAGGGAGCCGAGTGCGACGCGGTCGCCGACGCCGCGGCCGCCTCCGGTCTGGATCGCGACACACTGCGACTTCTCGGACCCCGCGACGACGTCCCCGAACTGCTGCCGGGCGTGGACATCGCCTGCCTGTGCAGCGAGGTGGAGTGCTTCCCGATGACCATGCTGGAGGCGGCCGCGAGCGGATGTGCGTTTATCGGCCCGGACGTCGGCGGCGTGGGCGAATTCGTGGATCACGGGCGGACCGGGCTGATCATTCAACCGGCGGACGCGGTCTCGTTGGCCGATGCAATAGGCACGCTGGCCGGCGATGCGGGCCTGCGTGGGCGTCTGGCGGCGGCCGCGCGGCAGACCGTGCTGCGCGGTTACGACATCGACGCCACGGCGCGGCGATTCGCGGAGTTGTTCCTCGCCCTGCCGCCGCGCCGCGGCGGGAAGCTGCCGGCGGCTCGGGCAAGAGCCGGCGACCGCGAACGACCGATAGAGCGCGCCAACGCTCCGTGAGACGGGTCGCGCATGCGGCGGCGGCCGGTCGCCGTAAGGTACACTTTGGGGGGGGCTAGCGGCAGATGTCGTCCGACTTGGGGATTGAGCCTGGATTGCGGCCCTGCCGTGTCCTGCACCTCGTCTCGACCTTCCAGATCAAGACGGACACGAAGTGGCTCGAGCAGATCGCCCGATATCTCGACCGGCGGCGATTTCACCTGTCGGCGGCGTGCTTTTGTGGCGGTGGGCCGATCCGCGATCGGCTCGAAGGGCTGGGCGTTCCGACCTGGAATCTGAACGTGCCCGGCACATGCGATCCGCGGGCCGTGGTCCGCGCCGGGCGGCTCATCGCCCGCGGCTATGACATTGTTCACACGCACCTGCTCCGGGCCGACCTGCTGGGCGGGGCCGCCGCCCGGTTGGCCGGCGTGCCAGTGCTGGTCTCCACCGCGTATGCGATCGGGGATTATCGGCGCGCCCGGCGGCGGCGCTGCGACCCGTGGCTGGACGCGGCGTGTGCCCGGCTGCCGACGCACATGCTGGCCGTCTGCGGCGCGGTCCGCGACGACTGCGCCGGGCGGCTGGGGATTCGGCCCGAGCGGATCACGGTGATCCATACGGGAATCGACATCTCGGATCCGGTCGATGCCCAGGTAGGCCGGGCCTGCCGCCGGGCGTGGGGCATTTCGGCCGAGGCGCCCCTGATCCTGACCGTGGCGCGGCTGAGCTACGAGAAGGGCCTCGACGTGCTGATCGACGCGGCGGCCCGCGTTCATGCCGCGCGGCCGCAGGCTCGCTTCGTGATTGTCGGAGACGGGCCGGAGCGCGAGCGCCTCGAGGCGCGGATTCGCGATCGCGGCCTGGACGGCGTGGTGCGGCTGGCGGGGTTTCGGGCGGACGTGCGTTCGATCCTCGCCGCAGGGGACGTATTCTGTCTGCCGTCAAAATCCGAGGGATTGCCCAACGCCCTGCTGGAGGCGATGGCCGCGGGGCTGCCGGTGGTGGCCGCGGCGGTCGGCGGTGTGCCGGAGGTGATCACGTCCGGCCGCGACGGCCTGCTCGTCGAGCCGCGGGACCCGCGTGCGCTGGCCGATGCGCTCGTGTCGGTGATGGATGACCCTGCCGGAATGGCCCGCCTCGGCCGCGCAGCCCGGCGGACGATCGACGAACGATTCCGCGCCCGTGACGTCGTGCGGCGCTACGAGCGGTTGTACGAACGACTCCTCGATGCGGAGAAGCGACCCCATGCTTGCGCCCTCGCCCATTGAACCCCGCGCTGCCGGACCGTGCCGCCGCGAAGAGACGGAGCCGGCGATCGTCCATGCCGGTCGTTCGTCTTCGGTTGTCGATGCACCGATCGCGATCGACGTCATGGGCCTGCCGCTCCGCCGGCTGACCCTGGACCAACTGATCGACGGCCTGGTCCGCCGGGCGCGGGCGGGCATTTGTACGACTGTCTGTTATGCAAACGCCCACACGGTCAATCTGGCCTGGCGGGACGCGGCGTACTTCCAAACGCTCGCCGCGTGCGACTGGCTGTTTGCCGACGGGCAGTCGGTCGTCTGGGCCTCCCGAGGTCGGACGCCGTCCCTGCCGGAGCGCGTGACCGCCGCGGACTATTTTCCCAGGCTGGCCCGGCGATGCGCGGCCGACGGCGTGCGGCTCTATCTGCTCGGCGGCGCCCCCGGGATCGTCGATCGCGCCGCGCAGCGACAGCGGGCGGCATGGCCGGGACTGCAGATCGTCGGGGCGCACCACGGCTACTTTCGTCCGGACGAATCGGAGCGGCGGATCGCGGACATCAACACCGCGCGGCCGGACATGCTGCTGGTGGGGATGGCCAGCCCGCGGCAGGAGACTTGGCTGGCCGAACATCGAAACGCGCTGGACGTGCCGGTGCGGTGGTGCGTGGGGGCGCTGTTCGACTATCTGGCGGGGGTCGAGGCTCGGGCGCCGCGGTGGCTGTGCCGGATGGGTGGGGAGTGGCTGTTCCGGCTGGCGGCAGACCCGGCGGGGAAATGGCGGCGCTACCTGATCGGCAATCCGCGTTTTGTCTGGAATGCCGTGCGATGGCGGCTGTTCGGCGCCCGGCCACAGGCCGGCGAGATGGCCGCCGCGCCGGGTGGAACCGCGGCCTGAGGCCGCGCCGGACCTTCGGGGGGATCTTCGAACGATGGCTCGACTGGACCACGCCGGGATATCGCTTCCCGCCCTCGGTGCCGCGGACGCGCTGTCGTTCGATGGGCGCGAGCAGGTTCGCGCATGGCGGGCCCGCCGGTGGTACGCCCTCGTCAAGCGCGGGCTGGACGTGGGGCTTGCGGCCGTCGCGCTCGTGTTGGCCATACCGGTGCTCGCGCTCGCCGCCGCGGCCATCAGGGTGACGTCGCGCGGTCCGCTCCTGTTTCGCCAGCGCCGCGCCGGTCTGGGCGGACGGCCGTTTACGATGTACAAGCTGCGGACGATGTACGCCGGCGCGGACGACGACAAGGATCTGTTTCGGAAGTTCAACGCCCTGCCGACCGGGCCGTGTTTCAAGATGAAAGACGATCCGCGCGTGACGCGCGTGGGCCGCCGGCTGCGTCGGAGCAGCCTCGACGAATTGCCGCAACTGTGGAACGTGATTCGCGGCGAGATGTCGCTGGTCGGGCCTCGGCCGCTGCCGCTGGATGAGGTCCGAGACGACGCCCCCGAACATCGCATTCGCCACGGCGTCAAGCCCGGACTGACGTGTCTGTGGCAGGTCAGCGGCCGGACGGACATTCCCTATGAGGAATGGATGACGCTGGATCTGTGGTACGTCCGCCGCCGCTCGCTCGGGCTGGACCTGCGGATTCTGCTGAGGACGATTCCGGCGGTCCTGTCGGGGCGCGGGGCCTATTGAAGGGTGTGGCGCAGCTTTTCAAGCGGTGGGTGTGTTCAGCGCGCTTCACGCGTTGATCAGAGCCTGGAGCGCAAGCGACGGGTGGCACGCTGACCCACTCGCTTGCGCTCGGGGCTCGGATCAGGTCCACGCGCCGCGGTGTTAGTCCTCAACACGCCCAACAAGTACCCAACCAGTGTATCCGTCAGCCTCGGCGCTAGACCGCCCTGCCGTCATCGACGCGAAGGAACAGCAATTCGCCGGATGCCAGATCGAGCAGGGCCACGGTCCGCACCCGGGCGCGATGGAGCGCGCCGGGGTTGATCAGGCGGCAACCGTTCTCGGTCCGGTCATCATAGACGTGTGTATGGCCGTAGAAGATGTAATCGAGGCCGTCGCCGGCGGGAGCCGATCGAAAGTCCTTCTCGTGTCCGTGAAAGAGGCCGATCCGCTTGCCGGCCAGTTCGACGATGACGGGCGGCTGGGGCCAGGTCAGGCCGATCTCGGCGACGTAGCGTCGCAGGGTCGGCGTGGGAGCGTCGCAGTTTCCCCAGACAAAGGTGGTGTCGTGGCCGGCCAGTTCGTCGAGGACGGCTTCCGAGCAGAGGTCTCCGCAGTGAAAGAGCTTCTCGGCCCCCCGCGCCTCCAGCAGCGCAACCGCCCGGGCCGTCGCCTCCGCGTCTCCGTGACTGTCTGACAGAATCCCCACCCGCACGCGCCGACTCCTCCGGGGGTCTCGCCCCTCGGCGCATTCTACCGAATCGCGGCCGCGGGTGCGAGGAGGGGGCGTATCCGCCGTGTCGCGTTCGTCCCCCGCCCCCGGAGGGGATGAGGAACCCACGGCATATGTTCAGCGTGTCCGTCGCGTCTATCAGAGCCCGGAGCGCAGGCGACGGGTGGCACGCGGACCCACTCGCTTGCGCTCGGGGCTCGGATCAGTCCACGCGTGGCGGTGTTGGGCCTCAACACGCTAGACAAATACAGGCCGTCCGTGGGCATGCGGCGTCTTGTCAGGGGCGCCGCGCGGGAGCATGATGGCGACATGGCCACTGCTCAAGCCGCCGTGATGTCGGCCTTCAACCAGCCGATCGTCGTTCGCGCGTTTCCTGTGCCCGACGAACCGGGTGAGGGCGAAGTGCTGGTTCGGGTGACGATGGCGGGCATCTGCGGGACGGACGTGCATCTGCACGCCGGGCAGCTCGACGTGCCGCTGCCGCTGATCATGGGCCACGAGACGGTGGGCGTCATCGAGCGGACGGGCGGGGCGGTCTCGGGCTGGCTCGGCGAGCCGCTGGCGGTGGGCGATCGGGTGTCGTGGACGGTGGGGATGCCGTGCGGCACCTGTCGATACTGCCGTCTGCATCGCCTGCCCAGCCGCTGTTCGAACCGCCGGGCCTATGGCGTGAACACGCCGTGCGATCGGCCGCCGCATTTCCTCGGCGGCTACGCACAGGTCCACCACCTGCGGGCCGGCACGGCGATCTTCAAGCTGCCGGACGACCTGCCGACCGAGGCCCTGATCGGGGCCGGCTGCGCGATCGTCACCTGCGTCCACGGCTACGAAAACATGCCCCTGCGCTGGGCCGAGTCGGTCGTCATCCAGGGGGCGGGGCCGGTCGGTCTGGCGGCCCTGGCGCTGGCGTCCGACGCCGGGGCGCGGCCGATCATCGTGATCGGCGGACCGGCGGACCGGCTGGAGCGGTGCCGGCGCTTCGGGGCGGATGTGACCGTGAACATCGACGAAGTGACGGATGTCGACAAGCGCCGGGGGATCGTGCTCGAACACACGGGCGGCCTCGGGGCCGACGTCGTCGTCGAGTGTGTCGGACATCCGAAGGCCGTGGCCGAGGGGTGGGAACTGGCACGGGACGGCGGGCGCTATCTCGTTCTCGGTCAATATTGTGACGCCGGGCCGACGCCGCTCAACCCCCACCTGATTACCCACAAGGAACTCGAGATCCACGGTTCCTACGGCTCCGAGCCGCAGCATTGGGCGCGAGCGCTGGAGTTCCTTCGCTCGCGGCGCGACCGCTTTCCCTTCCACGAGTTGATCACCCACCGCTTCGGACTCGACCAGGTCAACGAAGCCCTGCAAAAGGTCGCCCGCTGGGAGACCGGCAAGGCGGTGGTGCTGCCGAACGGGTGACGTTGGCCTGGCGGCACTGGCGGGCAAGCCGCCAGTGGCACCCGGCGCCACGGGTCCCATACGGATCGGCCTTTCTGCACCGCCGCAGCGATTCTTGACAAGGCGCGGGGCCTGAGGGTATGATCAACATCGTGGCCGGGACTCGTGTAACCGCATTGATCACGCTGCTGGCGGTGTTTGCCGCGGGCACCGGTGCGCCCATGCCCGGTCAGTTCAACCAAGCCGACGAAGACTTTCCGTGCCGAGACCACGCCTGTGGTTGTGTGAATGCGGAGATCTGCCGGACGGCCTGCTGCTGCTTCAAGCCGGCCAAGAAGACGTGTTGCTCGGCAGAGGCGAAACCCCATGAAGACGCCCCGGTGAAAGCTCCGTCCGGCGGTCTGCTTATCGGGGCGCTCAACTGCAAGGGCGTCACCGGCGTCTGGGTTGCGCTCGGCCTGCTCGTCTATCCGCCGGACGTTTCGACGCCGGCTCACCGCGATGTCCGCACGTTTGACCTTGCCCTGTCGGGCGAGTTCCTTTTTTCGCAATGGGATTTCGGTCCGATTCCGCCGCCTCCCCGCGCCTGATCGCGCACGACCCAGCCGTTTTCATTTGACGAGTGATCCATCATCGAGCCGCGGGCCTGCGCCCGCGCGGTGCTGACTCGCGCCCAACTTCAGCGCGAGGTCTCGCTGCCGCGCCGCGGGACCGTGCCGGCCGATGGAAGCACGCGGACGGTCGGTCGACCGATCCGCGGGGAGTCACCACCATGCGCGGACAGGCGCCTTCAGGAGGGCGTCCGGCGTTCACGCTGCTGGAGTTGCTCATTGTCATTTCCGTGATCGCGTTGCTTGTGGCGATCCTGCTACCGAGTCTCAGCGGGGCCCACAAGCAGGCGCAGCGGATGACATGTACGAGCAAGCTGCGCGAACTCGGAAGTCTGACCTGGTATTTTCGACAGGACCACGACGACGTTATGCCCCGGAGCATGCACTCGGCCTTCGCGCATCGGGCGCGACCCTGGGCCTATGCGCTGTTTCGGTATGTTGCCGGGCGTGAATTCGAGGCCGAGGACGGCGACTGGTTCAAGGTGCTCAACAGCCACTATCGGTGCCCATTCGACCGCCGGACCGAGGGGTTCAGTTACGGATACAACGTGTATTACGAGCTGTCCGAACCGGAGACCGGCGGGCCGATCTGGCGCAAGGGGACGCGCGTGCCGCATCCGAGCACGACGGTCCTCTTTGGTGAGCTGATCGACACGTCGATCAGCGACCACATCATGGGGCACTTCTGGGTGCAATTTGACGCGCCTCCGGAAGTGGCGATGAACCGCCATGAGCCGAACTCGGCGTACGTGTTTCTGGACGGGCATGCGGAGAACCTGCCGTTCCCGCAGACCTTCGACCCCGGCCGGGGACTGGACCATTGGGACCCTGCCACGGCGCCGTGAGCGGTGCCGTGCAACACAGGCGCCCTCGACGCACACAACGGTGAGGCTCGTCGAGGCGCCGGATAAGGATAGATTGACCATGACCTTCCAACGAATGCGAGCGTGCGGCCTGATGATTGCGGCCGCGTGGATGCTCTCGGGTGCGCCTGCAGTTGCGGGTGTCTGGCCGCACAACGTCGGCGCGATGGATCATTTTCTGATCGACCTTCAGGGAACGGCGATCACGGTGACGCCGCCGAACCCGGGCGGGCCGCTGCCCCTGCGCACCTTTGGCGAGAGCTACACGCCGCCGGCCGATGTGCTGGACGGAAAGGGTTACAACGACCAGTTCGGCTGGCTGGCCGGCGGGATATTCAGTCCTCCGACCGGCGGCGCGATCTGGATTCGCGTGTTGAGCCAGACGCCGGGGCTGGAGACCTATCGGGGCGGCATGCGGCCGATGACGCCGATGCACACCTACAACCCGATCTTCGGGACCGCCGGCTCGCCGCTGATCTGGCAGTGGGATGGCACGATGACGCACAACTGGTACGCGGTTGCGGCGCTCGGCGATTATTCGGCCAGCTATGAGGTGTACGTCGGCGACGCGGCGACGGGTTCGCCGCTGCCGGGTTACACGTCGGACACGGTGTCCTTGGCGTGGCAGTATGTGCCCGAGCCGGCGACCGCGTGGCTGCTGGCGCTCGGCGGGAGTGTGATCTTCCGCCGGCGCCGGGTCGGCGACGCATAGCTGCTGTCGTCTTGTTATCGGTGTTACCTTGAGATCCGAGGACCGACCGGCGGTCCCGCGCGGGGCCGCCGGTCCGGAGGACTTGTCAAATGCGTTTCGAAGACCGCATCGTTCGCTGTCTGGGAGTGTGCGTCGCGTTGGGCGGCGGACTGTCTGTCGCGGAGGGCGTTCCGCCGCATCTTGGCGGACCGATGAAGCACGTGCTGATCACGCTCAATGGCAACGCTCTGCGGATTGCCTACGATCACAACCCCGCCGAGGTGATGTCGCTGCCGGTCTATCCGTGCGAAACGTACGCCGCGCCGGCCGATGTGCTCGACGGCATGGCGTACAACGCTCAGTATGGCTGGCTGGCCGGCGGTTTTATCAATCTGCCGCCCGGATTCACGATCCGCATCCAACTGCTCGACCAGACGCCCGGGCTTGAGACCTATGAGGCGCTGACGTTTCAGCCGATCTTCACGACGGGCGGGTCCGGCGCGGTGTGGAACTGGAACGGCTCGATGGTTCACAACTGGTATGTGGCGCGGGAGCCTGGGTTTTATGCGGCGACCTATCACGTGTTCGTCGCCGATCCCGCGGGGCAGCCCGATCCGGCGTTCGTTGCCGCCGACCTGACGCTGGACTGGGACCTTGCCCCCGGCGGCTGCGCCGCGGGAGACCTGACCTGTGACGGGCTGGTCAGCGTGGACGACGTCGGGCCGTTTGTGCAGGTGCTGCTCGATCCGTCCGCGGCGACGCCGGCTGAACGGTGCGTCGCGGACGCCAATGTCGACGGCACGGTCGACGGACGCGATCTCCAGCCGTTCATCACGATTGTGCTTGGTCTCTGAGAGCGTGGCTCGGTGGTACTGGCGGGCAAGCCGCCAGTGGCACCCGCACTGCCGATGGCAGACGTCAGCCGCGGGGGGCAGACGTCGGCCACGGGGGGCGACGCTACGGGGGAGCGATGTTACCGGGGGCCGTGCCCGGTCTTCCGACGGCGGCTTCGATGGTCTCGATGGCGTTGCCTTCGAGGCGGTTGTTGACGAATATGTATATTTGTTGCCGGCCCGATCCCAGCCCGTCGATGAGTCGGCGCAGGGCGTCGCGGCCTTCGGGGTAGGGGTCCTGCACGCGCTCGTAGGGGGCGAACCGGTCGACGGCCTGGGCGTAGGTGCGGCCGGGGCGCAGGAGGAATCGGGCGGCGGTGTGCGGGGCCGTCCTGACGCCGGGGAGGGCGAGTTGCTCGCCGATCGGCGGCATGCGCGTCCAACTGTTGAGGCAGTGGGCCACGCCGTGGGAGCGCAGGCAGTCGAGATAGTCGGGTGCGTCGTGGAGGAAGGCCCGGTTGCGGACCTCGACCGCGAGTTGGAAGCGATCGGTGGGGATTTGTCGAAGAAACGCATCGAGACGCTCGGCGAATTGCGTCGGATCGGCCATCGGCCCGCGGTGGAACGTGCCGAACTGAAGAATCAGCACGCCGAGCCGGTCGCGATAGGGGGCCAGGGGCGCCAGCAGGCGATCGGTCAGCAGGCCGGCGTCGAGAAACGACGGATTGTCCTCTCCACCACGCCGGCCGTAGCGCGGCAGCTTTGGAAACCGCTGGACGGTGATGTCCTCGGGCACCTTCAGGCTGAAGCGGAACCCCGCCGACACCGGGTCGAACGTCCGCTCCCAGAACGCCGGCGTGGGAAACCGGTAGAAGGCGAAATCGCCGCAGACGGTGGGGAAGACGCGGGCGTACTCGGCGAGGCAGGATTCGTTGAACCGCTTTTGTGAGAGTCTGCCGCGCGTCGTGTAGCGAGTCGGATCGTAGACCTGCCCCAGCCAGCCGGTGTATTTCCAGCTTGATGTGCCGATGTAGACGCCGCGGAGGGAGAGCGCCCGGAGCCGTTCCGCGAGCGCGGACGCCCGAGGCAGCAACGCCGCCGCGGGTGCGGGTCGGTCCGCGTCACCCCAGCCGAATGCAAGCTGGTCATCTGACATCGGTGGGATTGTAGCCGGGGTGGCCGTGGCATCGACCGGTTCAGGGGCTGAGTCGCATCGGTGGCGGGCCGCGGAGGTTGGGCGGCGGTGGGAGGTCGGGCCGCGGGCGGTTGCGGAACTTCAGGTCGTTTCGGGTGTGCCGGCTTTCGAGAAGCACGGGCCGGCCATCAATGAACTCGTACAGGACCCGCGTCGACGCCTGGCACGGGTGGCCGGTGGTGACGATCAGGTTCGCCCGCTTGCCCGGCTCGATCGACCCGGTTTTGTCATCGATGCCGAGGATTCGCGCGGCCCCCAGCGTGATGGCGTAGGCGGCGCGGTCGGGATCCAGTCCGTGGGCGACGGCGAGGCCGGCCTCGACGCCGAGTTGTCGGGCGTTGGCGGCGGACGGGGCGGCGATGCAGAACCGAACGCCGGCGTCGTCGAGCCGTGCGGCGTTGCGATAGCCGCTGTCGAAGGTGCCGAAGGGCCGCTCGGGGTACATCGTCGAGCCGTGGAGGATGACCGCGACGTCGTCTTCGGCGAGGCGGTCCGCCAGTTTCCAGGCGTCGCGGCCGCCGTTGATGATCGGTCGGGCGCCGACGCGATCGGCGAACGCCAGGGCCTCGAGGATCTGCTTGTAGGACTGCGCGGAAAACCAGACCGGCCGTTCGCCGCGGATATAAGGCCGCATCACCTCCCACCGACTGTCGAATGGGGGTTTCATGTCATTGTCTATATCCGCGGCGTCGCGGAGGTCGGCATAGCGGCGGGCACGCTGGAAGTAACGTTCGATCTCCCGGATATGCTTGACGTGTTCGCTGATGCGGTCCGACCGTTTGTCTTTCGGCAGGTTGATGGGCAGTGAGGGCAGGCCGACGGTCAGGCGCGGCGGCGCGCCGAAGAGCATCTCCGGCGCGGTCCATCCGCGCAGGCGGATGACCTCCGCTTGTCCGGCGATCACGCCGCCGCGCGGCAGGATGCAGGCGGTCGTCAGCCCGCCGGCCCGGGCGACGTCGATCAGTTCGGAGTGTGGATTGATGGCCCAGTGGACGCGGAGGTCGGGCTGGAAACGGCCGATCTCGCCGGCGTCGACGCTTTCGGGGATGCGGCCGATCTCGGTCAGGCCGAGCGACGTGGCGGCGTCGATCAAGCCGGGCCAGACGTGCAGCCCCTCGATCCGGACGACCGACGCGTGCTCCGGGATGTCGGCATCGTCGGCGGCGGTGATCGCGGCGATGCGGCCGTCGCGAATCACCACAGCGGTGTCGGGCATTGCCGGGCCGCTAACGGGATGGACCGTCCCGCCGGTGAGTATATAGACGTCCGACTCCAACGGCGGCAGGGGGGCGTCGCCCTCGTGGACGTCGAACGTCCTCACGGTGTGGTGAGGCTCGGGAGGGTCCGTGACGTCGAAGTCCGGATGCACGAAGTACGCCTCGCCGTCGATGAGGGTCATGACGCATTTGGAGAATGTATCGAGCGGATGGCCGTCGAAGACCGCCAAATCGGCATCCATGCCGACCTCGAGCGACCCGACGCGGTCGGCGATGCCGAGTTGGATCGCGCCGTTGAGCGTGATGAGCCGCAGGGCCGCCGCCTCGTCCAGACCGCCGTAGGCCATGCTCTTGGCCGCTTCGACGTTGAGATGGCGGATGACCTCGCCCGAATCCGAGTTGACGGTTGCGACGATGCCGCCCTGGATCATGCGGGCGACGTTGTGGGGGATGGCGTCGTAGGCCTCCAGCTTGTAGGCCCACCAGTCGGAAAAGGTCGACGCGCCGCAGCCGTGGCGGAAGATCTCCGGAACAAGACGGTAGCCTTCGAGGATGTGCTGGAGCACGGCGATGCGGAATCCGTAGGCCTCGGCGGTGGTGAGCAACTGGAGGACCTCGTCGGCGCGGTAGCAGTGGCAGTGGACCCAGAGGTCGCCGCGGAGCACGTCGGCGAGGGCTTCGAGGCGCAGGTCGCGGCGGAGGGGGCGAGCGTCTTCGCCGCGCTGCTGCACGTTGCGCCAGGCTTTCCAGTCGGCGTCATATTTCCTGGCGGCGTCGAGCGAGCGGCGGATCGTGGCGACGACGCCCATGCGACCGTTGGGGAAGCGCGTGCCGCGCGATCGGCCGGCATGTTTCTGGGAAACGTTTTCGCCCAACGCCCACTTCATCGTCCGAGGGACGCCGGCGAACTTGAGGTCGGCGGCGGGGCGGCCATAGCGGAGCTTCAGGATGACGTTCTGGCCGCCGATCGTGTTGGCGGAGCCGTGCATGGTGTGGATCGTCGTGACGCCGCCGGCGACCGCTCGATACAGACCGGTGTCGCGGTGGTTGACGATGTCGCCGGCGCGGACCTCGGAGGTGACGGACAGCGTGAATTCGTTGAGGCCGCCGGTCGTGGCGAGGTGGGAGTGTGGCTCGATGAGGCCGGGGCACACAACATAGCCGGTGAGATCGACCGTCGCGACGCCGGGCGGCGCTGTCAGGCCGGGGCCGATTTCGGCGATTTTGCCGGCGGTGACAAGGAGGTCGGTGTCGGGCAGAGTGTCGTGGGTGACGGTCAGCAGCGTGGCGTGTTGGAGGAGGATGTTTCCACCCGTCTGAAACGCGGGGTGCCGATCGGCCTCCAGCTCGACCGGCCAGGAGGGATAGCCCTCGGTCTCGTCGGCAGGAGCCGAGGCGGTGGCGGGTTGTGAGGTCGTCGTGGGCTGCGTTCCGGCGGCGGCGGTCGCCTCGGCGTCCGGCTTTTCGGGCTTGGACGTCAGGCTATATTCGAAGCGATCGCCGTCGATGAACACCCAGCGGACCGTCGACTTTTTGTCCGCCAGCGGACCAGTCATCACGGTCAGGTTGGCGAGCTTGCCGGGTTCGATCGTTCCGAGGCGGTCGGACAGCCCCAGGAGGGCCGCGGCGTTGCGACTGAGGGCGGCGACGGCGACGTCCTCGGGCAGTCCGCGCTCGATCACTTTTCGCAGGTTGTCGAAGAACTCCGCTGGTGATTTGTGTTCATCGGTGGCGAAGGCGAACGCGATCCCCGCTTCGTGGAGGCGGAGACAATTGTCGATCTCTTCCTCCCAGAGCCGGCGGCGTTCGTCGATTGCCCGTTTCGTCTCAAAGGGCCGGTCCTGCCAGGCGGTGCCAAACAGCGGCTCGTCGGCGGCCTCGGCGGGCCGGGACGTCGGCGGCTTGACCTTTCGCGGCTCGTCGCCGAACTTGAGGCTGACCATCAGCGGGACCGGTTCCGCCCGCAGCCGGTCGATCACGCGCCACGCCTCGCGTCCGCCGCTGATCATCGGGCGCAGGCCGAACTCCTTCGCCATGTCGAGCGCCCGGTGAATCTCGTTTTCGCGGTTGGCGTGGAAGACGACGGGCACCTCACGCGCCAGCACCCGCCGCAAGGATTCGAGGTCACGGTCGCGGGCGACGCGCCGCGGATCGTCCGGATGCCGCGCCGACCACGCCTCCAGCGACGCGTGCCACCGCGTGTCGAGCAGCACCTGGCGGAACAGGGCCATGGCTCCCATGATCGTCGAGGGATACTGCATTCGCTTGTCAAACGAGAAGCTCTGGTCTCCGCGCGTGAACGCCGAATGCTGCGCGACGTTGGTCTTCAGAAACTGCCGCCGCATCGGCCGGTCGCCGAGTTGCACCGCGACGCTATGCCCGGCGAAGACCGCGTCCGGCGGCGACAGCAGGGCCGCCGTGAAACCCGCCTCGCGCAGGTCCGCCAGTTGCTTTGACGCCGGGTCGATCCGTAACTCGGTCTGCCAGTGGGGGTGAACCAGCCGGCGGTAGGCCCGGACGGTCGCGGACTGCGGGCCGTCGCGCTCGTCGGGCGACTCGTCCTCGAAGAGCCGGCGACGCTTCGCCGACGGCTCGGTCGCGTCGACGCCGGCGTGGGTGTTGGCGTCGATGAAGCCCGGGTAGACCGTCAGACCGTGGCCGTCGATCCGCTCGGCGCCCGCCGGCACCGCGACCGCGCGGCCGACGGCGCGGATGCGGCCTTGGGTGATCAGGATCGTTCCATCGTCGATGGTCTCGCCGGTTCCCGTGACGATCCGGACGTGTTCCAAGGCGACCGGCGCCTCGAACGGCGCTCCCGGCTCGGACGCGCCCGCACCGGCCGTCATCACGAAGATGCTCCACGCCGCCACCGCGCACAGTGAATCCGACCGTGCCCGCAATCTCGTCATACCAGTCTCCTCGCAGTCGTTGAATTGGCTCGCCGGAAGGCAGAAACCCGCAAGCGCACCCTAAACGAGCGACTGCGATCGGGCAACGGGACAAGGTCGGCCGGAGGATCGCCCGTCCGACCGGAACGGCGAGCAAGGAATGTAGATGGGATGGCACGATGAACGCCGGCGGTGCGGCACGAACGCTGGAAGTCGGGGAACACCGATATTGGAGACGCTACCGACGAGCGCGGCGGAACGGGCGGTCGTGGCGTTGTTGCCCTATCAGCGTGCGGCCGTGTCGCGCGACGCCCGATTCACCTGGAACTGCTGGGCACGCCAGACCGGCAAGAGCTTCACCTTTTCGCTTCGCCGCGTGCTGCGGGGGCTGCAACGGCGGCGCGATCAGGTCATTCTCTCGGCCGGCGAGCGACAAAGCCGCGAGGTGATGGAGAGGATTCGCATGCACTGCGCCGCCCTGCGCATCTGGACCGAGCCGTCCGGCGACGGCTGGTGGCGGGACACGTCGATCCGCCAGATGGAACTCCGGCTGCCGGGCGGCGTGCGGATCATCGGCCTGCCGGCGAATCCGCGGACGGCGCGGGGCTTCACGGGCGATGTGTTTCTCGACGAGTTCGCCATGCACGCGGACGACGACGCCATCTGGGCGGCGCTCTTTCCGACGCTGCTGCGCGGTGAGGGCGAACTCGACGTGGCCTCGACGCCGAGGGGCCAACGCAACGTCTTCCATCGCCTGCGCCGAAATGCCGCATTTGCCCACTCGACCGTCACGCTCACCGACGCGACCGCCGCCGGGCTGAAGGTCGACCCGGTCGCGATGCGGGCGGCCATCGACGACGACCTCGCCTGGCGGCAGGAGTTCTGCTGCGAATTCGTCGACGAGGCCACCAGCTTCATGCCGTTTGACCTGATCCGCGCCTGCCAGGACCCGCGATTGAAGACGGCGGTCGATTGGAAGCGGCTCGAACAGCGACGCACCGAGGCGACCGTCGGGGTCGATGTCGGGCGGTACCGCGACCTGACGGCGATCTGGATCTGGGAGCGGATCGGACCGGCCTCCGCGGGCGAGCCGGGCCTCTATGTCACACGCGGCGTCGTCGTCCTCGATGCGGCGCCGTTCGTGGAGCAGGAAGCCGTCATCGCCCGGGTGCTCGACCTGCCCGCTGTCCGGCGATGTTGCATCGACGCCACCGGGCTGGGCCTGCCGCTGGCGGAGCGGCTGGCCGAGCGCTTTGGCGAGCATCGCGTCGAGGGCGTGACGTTTACGGCGGCGGTCAAGAGCGAACTGGCCGGGGCGGTTCGCGTCCTGGCCGAGCGCGGCGCCCTCCGCATTCCGCCCGACGACCGCATCGCCGACGACTGGCACGCTCTGTCACGCATCGTGACGTCGGCCGGGCACGTCCGGTTTGATGCCGATCGATCGTGTGGCGGCCACGGCGATCGCTTTTGGGCCGCCGCACTCGGGCTGCACGCCGCGCGACCCTTTGCTCCCCGCGCAGACACGGGTCTGATGACGACGGGCCGGCTGACTTTCGGCCGGTCGGGAGTGTGGTGAGGAAACGTCAAAACGTCAAAACGTCAAAACGTCAAAACGTCAAAACGTCAAAA
>JBHHVX010000044.1:0-26815 GCA_046754505.1 Phycisphaerae bacterium
AGGCTGTTGCCGCACTTGATGTTGGCGGCCAGGTCGGGCAAGGCCCGCTCATGGAAGAGGCGGAGCTGGCTGTCGAGCGTTTGCTGGGACTCGCCCTCGAGCACCTTGAGCAGCAGGCTCAGCTTGGTGACCTCCACGGCCTGGGCGTCGATGTCCACGCCGAAGATGTGCTCGAGCAGGATGCGCTTGCGCTCGGCGATGGACAGCCGCCAGGACGACGGACCGCCGCCGGATTCGTGGATGGGCGGGTTGGGCCTTCGGGTCCACTGGTCGGGGTCGTTTGCCGTGTAGTAGTCGAGGTACCAGCGGAGCAGGTATTGGTAGGCCCCCAGCAGGAACGAGCCGGAGCCACAGGCGGGATCGAGGACGCGCAGAGACCGGTCGAGGCGCGGGCGGTTCAGCTTCTTGCGCTTGTCCCGGGCGATCCACTTGACGGTCCTGCCCTCCAGCAGCTTGCCGACGGTGTGCTGGACGATGTAGTCCACGATATACGTCGGCGTGTAATAGACCCCGCCGGCCTTTTTGACCTCCGGCTTCTCCTCGACGACGGCCCGGTGCCCCTTGGTCAGGCGGATCACCTTGCCGAGGAACTGCTCATAGACCTGGCCCAGGATCTCGGCGGGCAGCACGGAAAACTCGTAGGGACAGTCGGGATAGTAGAGGCCCTTGATGATGTCCTTGAGCACACCGTCGTCGATGGACAGGGCCGGGGTCAGCTCGTCGGGGGCGTCGGGGCGGTCCTTCTCCCGCTGGAAGTAGAACAGGCCGGAGTTGTAGCGGTCGTCGGCGCTGCGAAAGAGGGTTCGCAGGCGGTCATAGACTCTGGGGCCGTTGAGCAGGACGCGGAGCTGGGCATAGGTCTCGACGCCGCGGTCCTCGCACATGCGGAGGAAGATCAGCCGGTCGATGGTCTTGCTGACCGCGTAGTTCAGATCGCGGACGGACAGGCCGGGGTTTCGCAGGGCGATGTTGCGGGCCAGCAGGTCGCGCCACCGCTCGATTTCCTTGAGGAACTCGCGGCGGACCTGGGCCTCGTTGCAGGTCTGCTGCCGGCGGGCTTCGCGATGCTCATGGAAGTGGGCCGGAGGGTCGAGGACGGCTCGGGGGCAGTCGCCGGGAGCAGTCGATTTGCGACGGGACATGCCCTCAGCGTATCGGCGCGCGCGGAAGGTCGTCAAGCGCGGCGCTCGGCGCGTTCCGCGGTGACGGCGTTCGGCCTTCTTGGGTGGGCGGTGAGCCTACTGTGTGTGGTTCGCCCCGTTGCGCCGGATGCAGAGGAGCGTCACGTCGTCGTCGAATGTCGGGCTGTGTTGAAAGGCGCGAACATTGTTCAGGACGGTGTCGACCTGCTCCTGTGGCGGGAGATGAGCGGTGTCAAGCAGGTGTTTCGCCAGTCGGTCCCGCCCGAGAATGATGCCTGACTCGTCGAAGGCTTCGTGCAGTCCGTCTGTAAAGATGAAGAGTCGGTCGCCATGATGAAGCTCGGCGCTGCGGGCCTGATGGATCGCGGTCGGTTCGACGCCGAGCGGCAAGTCGCTTCCGGTGAGCGTGTCGATCCGGCGGTCGGCGCGAATCACGACCGCGGGATCGTGTCCGGCGACGACATACTCGATCGTGTCTGCCGAATCGGTGATCCGGGCCAGGAAACAGGTGGCGAAGCTGCCCGGGTCGATGATGGCGGCCAGTTCGCGGTTCATGGCTCCGGCCACGCAGGTCGTGTCGGTCGTGAGGGCCGCCTGATGGTGCAGGACGGTGCGGAGCAGAGCGGTACAGAGGGCCGCACCGACGCCATGGCCGGAAACGTCGATCACGGCAAAGAGCGTCGAGCCGTCCGGGAGCGGGATGATGTCGTACAGATCGCCACCGACGCTCTCGGTGGGCAGGAACGCGGCGGCCACCTCGAACGCATCTCCCGCGCCGGTGGCGCGTGGCAGCAGTCGTTGTTGAATCAACTGCGCTCTGGCCATCTCCGTTTGACGGCGTTTTTCCGCGCGTTCGAGCGATCCGACCATTGAGTTGAACCCGTCGGCCAGAAAACCCAGTTCCGCGCTGCCCTGCGGCGCCAGGCGCCGGTCGAATTCGCCCCGGCCGACGGCGCCGACACCCCGGACGAGTTCCTGCAGAGGCCGTCGCACCCAAAGCAAGAGACTGAGCGTCGTGACGACCGCGATGAGCCCGACGAGAACGGTCGTCGCACCGATCCGGCTGTTTCGCTGTGCCCGAAGGAGTTTCTCGATCGGTTCGAGCGATTGGCCGACGAGGATGATCGAGCCGACGGCGGTCGGGACGCCCACCGACAGGTATTTTTCGCCATCGTGTTCGAACGTCATGGCGCCTCCGCGCCATGCCTTCAGCATCCTGGTTTCGAGGTCGGGGTCGCCGCGTTCGTGTGCCCGGGCGATCGGGTTGCCGTCCTCGTCGACGACGAGGATGTGGTGTCCGGGGGAAGCATCCGAGCTCATCTGCCGGCAGAACGAATCGATGTAGCGTTGAAAGGCCGGGTTCGTGGTGAGTTGTGTCTGCGCAACCGCCATGACCTTGCCCTCTTCCCGAAGCCGCTCGATCTCTTCCCCGACATGGACGGCCCGCTCCCGCCTGAAGTCGAGCAGGGTCGACACGCCGAATACCACGAGGACCGTCAGGTTCAGCGTCACGGCCAACCGAAAGGCCAGCGTGTTCCAGAACCTTAACGACAACCTGGAAGCCGGAGTGACCGAGGGTGTTTGAGATCGGTTTCTCATGAGCGGCGATGAAGCTGGAGATACGCACGTCAGGCGCCGAACGGTGGCGCCGCTGCATGGTTGGATGTCGGACGCAGTCCACTTCTTCCGCAATCCCGCGGAAGTCGATCGAGATCGGCGGTCTCGTCTGAGAACGTGGCGGGATTCTAGGGAAGGTCGCCGCATATCCGGTCATCTAACCGAGTGGAATCCCGCTTGCCGCCCGGCGGCACGGTGGAAAGATCGGACAATGCGATCCATCGCACTCGTGATCACGATACTGCTCAGCACGGCCGGCGGCTGTGTCGCGACCCGCGCGATGGGACATCGCCTGGCAATGTTCGTGGAGAAGGGATTGGTCGCTCGGCACGGTGGCCGGCACATCATGCTCGGTACCCTGTCCCGGCACGCCTGGGACGCGCCCCGGGGACGAGACGCGACCACGGCGGACGACCACGCCAGCCAACTCGAACGCCTGATCGATCGGGTCGGCGGAATGATGCCGTGTGGCATGATGGGGCGTATGCTGACGCGGCCGCCGGATCGAGGGGGCGAACCATGAGACCGCACGAGCAGTCGTCAGGATTACGCAACGTTCGATTCGCTTATCGGGCGCCGGATGTCGGCTCGGTCGCGCTCGTCTGCGTCGCCGGCGACTGGCTTCCACAGGTCCTGCCGATGACCCGTCGCGCGGACGGAGAATGGGTCGTCGACGTCGAGCTACCAGCGGGGCGCTACCGGTATGGGTACGTCGTGGACGAGCGTTGGTGTAGTGGTGCAGTGTGCGACGGTACGATCGAGCTTGCCTATACGACCCAAGTTGGCTCACACACGGTCGCATGACGTCCGGACCCGCCAAGCAGATGTCAAGACGATCACCGATCTTTTCAAGTTGATTCCAGTGCCTGTTGATCTCCGGTTCCGGCCGCATGGGACTGGCTGACCGACCTTCGGAGGGCCTGCTCCGTGGACAAGGCGGTGTCGCATCGAGGATTCGGGTTCTGCAATTCTCTTCGGAAGGTGTTCAAGTCCGATCGTAAAGCCTAGACTGCGGCCGGTTTGACCATTCGAGGGAAGTTTTTGCACGCTGTGATCATCCAATGCAGGAAAGTAGGACTTCGGGCCGGACCCCACGGAGTCCGCGGATCACTGGGTGTCGCAGCCGGCAGGTGACCTGCCCGCGCAAAAACCGCATTCGGAGTGTTGCGTTTTGGGCACGAGTCACGTTGCGAAGAACGGCGGATCATGGTTCAGACGAGGCTGGATGGCTCTCCTGGCGGCGGCGCTGGCCGGTTGTGCGCTGAATCATCAGGGGGATCGCGAGATCAGCGAGATGCTCCAGCGGTATGAACGAAACCGGCAGGCCGACAGCGCTGCCTACGCGACGTTGCCGACAACGACGACGCAGCCGGCGCTGCTCCGGCCCGAGACGCCGACCGCCGAGGGGACCGAACCGCTGTCCGAACTCATTCGGCTGGCCCTGGAGCGCAACCCGGACATCGAAGCGGCGATCGACACCGCTCGGAGCAAGGCGAGCCGGGTGCCACAAGCGACGGCCCTGCCGGACCCGCTGTTTTCCACGAAGACGTTTCCGGAGCCGGTCCGAACGGCCGAAGGGGACAATTTTTTCGTATTGGGCATTCGCCAGAGGGTGCCGGTTCCGGAGAAGCTCGATCGTCGCGGTCGCGTCGCGCTGGAAGAGGCGCGCATGGCGATTGAGCAGGTCGAGCAGACGCGGCTGCGGGTCATTGCGGACGTGAAGCGGACCTACTTTAGAATCTACACGATCGACAAGTCCATCCAGATCACGCGAGAGAACAAGCGTCTGTTGCGCGATCTGATCGACGTGACGCGTGCCCAGGTCGAGGTCGGGATGCGCCCGCAGGAAGACGTCCTCCGCGCCCAGGTGGAACACTCCAACCTGGAGCGGGAGCTGATCGAGTTCCGCCAGCAACGTGAGACTGTGGTCGCGCTGCTGAACGCCCTGCTGGATCGCCCGACGACGACGACGGTGGCCACGCCGCCCGACTACGACGCGCGCCGGGTTGATCTGCATCTGGATCGGCTGTTCGATCAGGCTCTGGCGCAGAACCCGATCCTGCGGCGGCTCCAGCGGCAGATCGCTCGCGACGAGGAGGGCGTGCGGCTGGCCCGCCTGGCCTACTGGCCGGATTTCACGATCGGGTTCGAGTGGATGCAGATGGACCCGCGTGCGGCGTTTCGGCCTCGGGTGAATCCACAGACGGGCGTTCGGCCGCGGGTGTCGCAACTGAGCAAGGACGGCAGCGACAACTGGGGCATCACGTTCGGATTCAACATTCCGCTCTGGTATCAAAAGATCGAGGCCGGCATCCGCGAAGCACAGCACCAAAGCTCGGCGTCGCGCCGGCGCTATGTGTCGGCGAAGAACACGCTGCTGGCCCGCGTGAATGACGGACTCGCCCGCGTGAACGCCGAACGCGACGTGGCGGAGCTGTATTCGACGACCATCATCCCGCAGGCCAAGCAGGCCTATGAGGTGTCGCGTGTGGGCTACGTCGCGGGTTCGTCGACTTTTGAGTTTGTTATCGACAACTGGCAAAAATGGCTTCAGTTTCGAATTCTCTACTATCGTACGCTGGCTCAACTGGAGCAGAGCGTCGCCGACCTGGAACAGGCCGTCGGCGTGAGCATCGTCGAGGCAGCGGCCGGCCCGACACGGGAGTGACCTCATGAAACCCTGGAAGAGACGCGGGTCGATTCGCTGGTACGTCGTCGTGACGATCGCGGTCGTCTGCGCCGGCGTGGGCTTCTGGGGCGGCCGGCGGCCCGGGTCTCCGGCGTCAAGCAGGGCCGCGTCCGCGCCGGGCGATAACGAGGAGACGTGGTACACCTGCGGTATGCACCCGGAAGTGTTGCAGCGGGAACCCGGAAACTGCCCCCAGTGCAACATGAAGCTCACGCCGATGAAGGTGGGCGCGAGCAGAGCGAGCGACTCGGCAATCGGCGGTCCGGAAGAGCGCAAGGTGCTTTACTGGCGGGCCCCAATGGACCCGAACTACGTTTCCGACACGCCCGGCAAAAGCCCAATGGGGATGGATCTCGTTCCGGTCTATGCCGATGCGGGCGACACGATCACGGGCGACGCGGTGCGGATCAACCCGGTCACGATCCAGAATATGGGGCTTCGCACCGAGCGGGTGCGGCGTGGCCCGCTGGTGAAGATCGTTCGGACGCTCGGGCGCGTGGACTACGACGAACAGCGCGTCGTCTTCGTGGATACGAAGTTCAACGGATGGATCGAGAAGCTGTATGTCGACGAGACGGGGCAGCCGGTCCAGGAAGGCCAGCCGCTGTTTGACGTATATTCCCCCGAGTTGTATTCGGCGCAAGTGGAGTACGTTTCGGCCAAGCGCAAGTTGCCGGAACTGGAGCGCAGCCCGCTTCCGGACGCCGTCGAGGATGCCCGGCGTCTGGTGGAGGCCGGCCGCGTCAAGCTGAAATACTACGACATTTCCGACGAGCAGATCGACGCATTGACGGCGACCAGCGCGATTTCCAAGACCATGCTGGTGCGCAGTCCGGCGGCGGGGATCGTCACGGAAAAGATGGCGATCCAGAAGATGCCGGTGAAGCCGGGGATGCGGCTCTACACGATCGCGGATTTGTCGCGCGTCTGGGTCTACGTGGATATCTACGAATACCAGTTGCCGTGGGTCACGGTGGGACAGGACGCGATGATGACGCTGTCCTATCTGCCCGGCCACATCTTCCGTGGCAAGGTGGTCTATATCTACCCCTATCTTCAAAAAGAGACGCGAGTCATCAAGGTGCGGCTAGAGTTTGACAACCCGACGCTGGAGCTCAAGCCGGACATGTATGCCACGGTGATGCTCGAGGGCCGCCTCCGCGAGGATGCGGTCCTGATTCCGCGCGAGGCCTATATCGATTCCGGCACGCGTAAGCTCGTCTTCGTCGATCGAGGGCACGGCCAGTTCGAGCCGCGGGACATCCAGACTGGAGTCGATGGCGAGGGTGGCCGCGTCGAGGTGCTCCAGGGGTTGGACGAAAACGACATCGTGGTCACCAGCGGACAATTCCTCCTCGACGCCGAGAGCAAGCTGCAGGAGGCCGTGGCCAAGATGATGAAGGCCCGCCGGGCACCCGCGAAGAACAAGACCGCCGCGTCCGCCACGACGCGGCCGCATGACCACGGCGGCGCGTCCGGAATTCCCGACGAGGCAGAATATGCTTGTCCGATGGATGCCCATCCCGATCAAGCAGACCCGGCCAACCAAGGAGCCTACTTTGCGTCGGAACCCGGCAAGTGCCCGCGATGCGGCATGAAGCTTCAGTCGATCGAAGAACTCGCCTGGGCGCAGGCGCAGAAGGCGTCGAGCGGCGGCGACGTGGCTTATACCTGTCCCGACCACGAGCACGTCTTCTCAGACAAACCGGGCCGGTGTCCGCGGTGCGGCCGGCAGTTGGATCCGTTCAAGGTTTTATATACCTGTCGCAATATAAGACACGCCGGCGTGGTGAGTGTTTCGAATGAGGATTGTCGGCGTTGTGGAGACCCACCGGTCGCGTTTCGAGGACCGTGGCTGGGCGAGGCGATGGCGGCGGGCAATGTGCCGCCCGACGCGGCCGCAGCGGAGACGGCGGCCTATCGCTGCCCGGTGCATCCGCTGGTACACAGCAACGAGATCGGCAACTGCACGATCTGCGGCGCCCCGCTTGAGGCAGTGCGGCCGGGTTCCGAGGAGGCGCGTCCGACCCCCGCCCTGGCGAAGTACGTCTGCCCCATGCACCCGGAGAAGGTGGCGCGCAACGAACCGGGGATCTGTCCGATCTGCGCGATGCAGCTTGTGGAGCGCGACCGGGTCATCGGCATCGAGGAGACTTCGGATCGGCTTCGACAACAGATGAACTACATCACCGAGCACTATCTGGGCCTCCAGAAGTTGCTGTCGTCGGACAGCACCACCGACGCCGCGCGCCACGCCCTGGGGCTTGTCGACGCGGCCGAGGCGCTGGCCCGGAACCTGCGAAAAGAGTCTGCGGCGGCGCCGGAGGCGCTCGCCGCGGCGGAACACCTGCGCGATGCGGCACTGAAGATCACCGGAGCCGACATCGCCGGATCCCGCGCCCACTTCGCCGACCTGAGTCGGGCGGTGCGCACTCTGTTGAAACACGTTCGCCCGGATCGCACGCGATGGCCGAAACTCTACATCTTTCACTGTCCCATGAGCCGGGGAGATTGGATCCAGACGAGCGAGAAGAAGGCCAACCCCTATTACGGTTTCAAGATGCTCGATTGCGGAAAACTGGTCGAAACGCGTTAGGCGCGTCGCAGCAGCGAAAACCGAAACACCGGGAGCCGAAGGCCGAAATGAGATGAAAACCCACGTCCCATGATCGCCAACATTATTACATACTGCTGTCGTAATCGCTTGCTGGTCCTGCTGCTGACCCTGTTCGTGGTCCTCGGCGGGGTGTGGACCCTCTACCACATCCGGCTCGACGCAATCCCGGACCTGTCCGACGTTCAGGTGATCATCTTCACCGAATACCCCGGCCAGGCTCCGCAGGTCGTCGAAGATCAGGTCACCTACCCCCTGACGACGTCGATGCTGGCCGTGCCGTACGCCAAGGTGGTGCGGGGCTACTCGTTCTTCGGGTTTTCATTCGTCTATATCATCTTCGAGGACGGCACCGATCTCTACTGGGCGCGGTCCCGCGTTCTGGAGTATCTCAACTACGTCGCCGGCCGGCTGCCGCAGGGCATTACGCCCCAGATCGGTCCGGATGCCACCGGCGTCGGCTGGGCCTATGAGTACTCCGTGCGCAACGGGTATTACTGCCCGCTGCATCCGAACGGCATGTATCATGATCCGGCCGATCCGGACATCTGGTATGCCACGATCGACGAGGCCCCCGAGGGGATCCGCGACAAGCTGGAGCGGGCACGCATCTTTGAACACGGCGGAACCTGCCCCTGGGACGGCAAGACCGAGCTCGTTCTCGGTGAGTACGACCTGTCGGAGCTGCGGAGCATCCAGGACTGGTATCTGCGGTTTGAATTGACGGCCGTCGAGGGCGTGGCGGAGGTGGCGGCGGTCGGCGGATTCGTGCGGCAGTATCAGGTCGTGATCGATCCAGACCGATTGCTGGCCTACAACATTCCGCTCGGCGAGGTCAAGAGGGCCATCCTGCGTTCCAACAACGACGTCGGCGGCCGCGTGCTCGAGATGTCCGAGACCGAATACATGGTTCGCGGCCGCGGCTATCTCGCATCGCTAACGCCGGAGCAGATCGAGGAGGCCCGGACAGACGGAACGCCCCTGATGCAGGCCCGCGCGAGGCAGGGCATCAAGGATCTGAAGAATATCGCCATTCGAGCCACGATGACGGGCACGCCGGTCTATCTCGGTGACGTGGCCGACGTACATCTCGGTCCCGAACTGCGGCGCGGCATCGCCGAATCGGAGGGCGAAGGCGAGGTGGCCGGAGGCATCGTCGTGATGCGCTTCGGCGAAAACGCCCTGGCGGTGATCCGCAACGTGAAGAACCGGATCGACGAATTGAAAACGGGTCTGCCGCCCGGCGTGGACGTCATCACGGAATACGACCGGTCCGCCCTGATCGAGCGGGCCGTCGAGACGCTCAAGACGAAGCTGATTGAGGAGATGATCGTCGTCGCGATCGTCTGCGCGGTGTTCCTGTTGCACCTGCGGAGCAGTTTCGTGGCGATCTTCGTCATTCCCACGGCCGTCCTGGGCAGCCTGATCGTCATGCACATGATGGGACTCAACGCCAACATCATGAGCCTGGGCGGCATCGCCATCGCCATCGGTGCGATGGTCGACAGCTCGATCGTCATGGTGGAAAATGCGCACAAGCACTACGAGCGCGACCACGGCAAAAAGCCGCACGCCGAGATCATCATCGACGCCGCCCGCGAGGTGGGGCCGACGTTGTTCTTCTCGCTCCTGATTATCACGGTCAGCTTCATCCCGATCTTCGTGCTGGGCGAGCAGAGCGGCCGCCTGTTCAAGCCGCTGGCGTATACGAAGACTTTTTGCATGGGGGCGTCGGCGCTGCTCGCGATCACGGTCGTGCCGATCCTGATGATCTACTTCATTCGCGGCCGCATTCCGAACGAACAGACCAACCCGATCAGCCGGATTCTCCAGCGGATGTACGAACCGCTGTTCCGGCTGGCCATGCGGGGCAAGTATCTCACGTTGTTGATCGCGTTGCTGCTGATCGCCAGCACGATTTTACCGATGCAGGATTACTTCTTCGGCCGACAGGTCGTCGGAAACGCGGTCGGCTGGCTGAAGATGTCCAGCCAGCTCGGAAGCGAGTTCATGCCGCCGCTGGATGAGGGCGACCTGCTCTACATGCCGACGACCGATCCGGGGATCAGCATCACGAAGGCCCGCGAACTGCTGCAACAGACCGATGCCCTCATCGCGAGTTTCCCGGAGGTCCATCACGTCTTCGGCAAGATCGGTCGGAGCGAGACGGCCACCGACCCGGCGCCGCTGAGCATGATCGAGACCACGATCATGCTCGAGCAGGACCGTGAAAAGTGGCGCAAGCGTCATTTCATCCGCTGGTTTGCGTTCCTGCCGGAGTTCGTCAAGGATTATTCCGGCCTTCATTATTTCTGGCCCGAGCAACGCCCCATCACCATCGACGAACTCTCCTCCGGCTATGACGACATCGACCCCGGCAGCGCCCAGCCGGTTCACGTTTCCGGCCTGAACGAGATCGTCAGCCTGCCCGGTGTGACCAACGCCTGGACCATGCCGATCAAGACGCGAATTGATATGCTTTCGACTGGCATCAAGACGCCGGTCGGCATCAAGATCATGGGCGACGATCTGGCGACGCTCGCCGACCTGGCCGACCGGATCGCCGCCGAGGTCCGCGGCCTGCCGGGCACCCGCAGCGCCTATCCGGAGAAGACCGTCGGCGGCAACTACGTGGACTTCGACATCGACCGCGACGAGGTCGCCCGCTACGGCCTCCGCGTCGGCGACGTGCAGGACGTGATCCTCACCGCGATGGGCGGCATGAACATCACGTCCACCGTCGAGGGCCTCGAACGCTACCCGGTCAACCTCCGCTACAAGCGGGAGCTGCGCGACAACCTGCCCGCCTTGAAACGCACCCTCGTCCCGACGCCCGTCGGGGCACAGGTGCCGCTGGCGCAACTCGCCGACATCCGTATTCACAAGGGGCCGCCGTCGATCAAGAGCGAGAACGCCCGCAAGACGGCCTGGATATACGTTGATCTGACGACGACCGACGTCGGCGGCTGGGTGGATCGGGCCAAGAGGCACCTCGCGAAACGTATGACGATGCCGACGGGCTACAACCTCGTCTGGTCGGGTCAGTACGAGTACATCGAGGCGGCGAATCGTCGGTTGGCCGTCGCCGTCCCGGCGGTTTTCATCCTGATCGTCCTGCTGCTGTATCTGTCCCACCGAAGCTGGTTTGACACCTGCGTGGTCCTGCTGGCGGTGCCGTTCAGCCTGATCGGGGCGGTCTGGTTCCTCTATCTGGCGGGATACAATATGTCGCTCGCCGTGTGGGTCGGCCTGATCGCCTTGGCGGGCCTCGATGCCGAGACCGGTATGGTGATGCTATTATACCTGCACAACAGCTATGACCGGTTTCGCGCCGAAGGCCGGATGAAGGGCCTGAGCGATCTGAAGGCGGCGATCCACGAGGGGGCCGTCCTCCGAATCCGGCCCAAGACCATGACCGTCATGACGACGATGTTCGGACTCGTCCCGATCCTGATCGGCGTGGAAACCGGATCGGACGTGATGAAGCGGATGGCGGCGCCGATGTTCGGCGGCCTGTTGACGAGCTTCACAATGGAGCTTTTGATCTACCCGGTGATCTTTCTGGTGGCCAAGCAGTTTGAGGTCCGACGGTTGCAGCGGCAGGCCGCCTGAGCGGTCCTGCAGGAGAGACATGATGGTGGCGGGTGACTTGCTGACGATCTTCTTTGCGCAATTCCTGAACTTCCTGTTCGGACTGGCGCAAACGTTGATCGACCAGGTGTTGGCCTCGGTGGCCTAGACGATGAGTTTTTATGGGGTCCGCTATGCGGATCGATGCGTTTGTTCGGGGCTTTGCTACGCCGTGTGGCCCGCACCGCGGACCCTACACGGCTTCAGAACGTAGATGGGTTTAGTCGACACAGACTTGAGAAAAAGGAGATCACGGAACATGTTTCGAACGACAGTCATGAGCGTGTGTGTGGCGGTTCTCACGACGGCCGGTTCGGTCGCCTGGGCACAGAAGGCCGTCGGCCCCGACAAGGGCGAGAAAACCGTCGGCCACGAGAAGGCGGCCGCCGAAGCGACCTGCCCGATCACCGGCAAGAAGATCGACAAGGAATCGTTCATCGACACCGACGCCGGCCGCGTGTATTTCTGCTGTGACAAGTGCGGCAAGAAGTACAAGGCCAATGCGGATAAGTACGCGGAAAAGGTCTTCGATCAACAGGAGATCATGGGGCCGCCCCGTGTGCAGGTCACGTGTCCGGTCTCTGGCAAGCCGGTGGACCCGTCCTTCTCGCTTGATCATCAAGGGAAGACGATCCAGTTCTGTTGCAAGAAATGCCCCAAGAAGTTCAAGGAAGATCCCGCCGGATACATGGCGAAGTACTACAAGTCCTTCACGACGCAGACTCAGTGCCCCGTGTCGGGCGAGGACATCAATCCCGCTTCTTTCGTGTCGCTTTCGAAGCACGAGAAGGTGTTCATGTGTTGCGACAAGTGCCTGAAGAAGTTCGAGGCCGATCGGAGCAAGTACGGCGCCAAGCTGGCCAGCTTCTATGTCTGTCCGATGGCCCAGTGCAAGGATGTCGGCGGGCTGAAGGCGAGCGATTGCCCGAAGTGCGGCATGCACCGCAAGCAGATTGGCAAGGGCTTGACGGTCAAGGCTGCCGATCACGACAAAGGGCACGAAGGCGATGATCACGCCGGGCACGGACACTAATCAGTCGCGGCTGGACTGAGCGCGGGTGTCGTCTTTCCGGGAGTGCCGGAGACGCAGCCACCGCAGGCAGGCGGTTTCGATCCGCGCCTCGTGACGGCAGTGTCGAGCAAACAGGTCCACTCGGCGGACCCGATGAGGTTTCGGGTGCCCCAGCCTTTGCACAGCGAAGGCTGGGGCATTCGCGTAGGGCGCCCACCCGGAACCGAGCCGTAACACTCTGATTCAGCGGCACTTACCGATCGGTCGTCCTCCTCCACAGCAGATTAATGGACGATTCGGTATAATTGGATCGTGGGTACCGGAGGGTGAAGCCGATCGCCGACTACCCATCGCGTGATCTTCAGGAGGAGTGCCATGTCGCGATTGTGTTTTGCTGCCCTGTTGCCCGTAGTGCTGCTGGTCGCCCTCCTGCTCTGTGATCCGGCCGCGGCCCAGACGGTGCTGTTCGAGGACGTCACGACTGCCGCAGGCTTGGACTTCGTTCACTGGGCGCCCGCCCCGACCGATCCCCTTTACTGTACGGAAGCACCGCACATGTCGGGTGGCGCGGCCGCGGGCGATTTCGACAACGACGGCTGGACCGACCTCTATGTGACGCGGATTGAACAGCCCAATCTCCTCTTCCGGAATCTCGGTGACGGCACCTTCGCAGAAGTCGGCGCGGCTGCGGGGGTCGCATTCGTCGGGAAGTGTTCCGGCTGTGCCTGGGGAGACGTCAACAACGACGGTTTTTTGGATTTGTACCTCATGGCGATGGAGGTTGTCCCGGGACCGGGCCGCAATTACCTTTTCATGAACGACGGTGCCGGACACTTCATTGAAGATGCCGTCACCCGTGGGGCGACGGTCCCCTGTCCCGCGTGTCGCCACTACAACACGAGCGCCGCATTCGGAGACTATGACCTGGACGGTGACCTGGACCTGCACGTCGTCGAGTGGACCGGGACCAACGCGCTCAACGTATTGCTCAGAAACGACGGCACGGGCGTGTTTCAGGATGTGACCACTCCCGCCGGCGTGCGGGCTTCCGACATGTATGGATTCGCCAATGGGTTCGCGGACGTGGACGGGGACGGCTGGCCAGACCTTCTGGTCGTGGCGGATTTCGGGACCAGCCGGTTGTTCCGAAACCTCGGTGGCGGAGCGTTCGCAGACATCACGGTCAGTGCCGGCGTCGGCACCGACGAAAACGGGATGGGCGCGGCAATCGGCGACATGGACAACGACGGTGATCTGGACTGGTTTGTGACGGCCATTTTCGATCCAGCCGACACCTGCCTCTCCCTGCCATGCACTTGGGGCGCCAGCGGAAATCGGCTCTTTCGCAATGACACCGGCACCGGGTTCACCGACGTGACCGACACGGCCGGCGTTCGTGACGGGGGTTGGGGTTGGGGCGCCTCGTTCTTCGATTTCGACAACGACGGCGATCTGGACCTCGGCATGACCAACGGCGTGATCTTCCCATGCATCAGTTGGGAGGACCCGTTCAACGCCGATCCGCTTCGCCTCTGGCAAAACGATGGCAGCGGGAACATGACCGAGGTCAGCGCAGCGCTCCAGTTCTCCGACACGCGGTCGGGTAAGGGATTCGTCGTATTCGACTATGACCGGGACGGCGACCGCGACGTGTTCATCGTCAATAATTCGGACGGCCCGATCCTGTTGCGCAACAACGGAGGCAACGGCCGCGACTGGCTGCAGGTTTCGCTTCGTGGCAGTTGGACAAACGGCTTCGGAATCGGAGCGCGCGTCCACATACAGGTAACGCCGGTCGGCCCGACGCAGTTGCGAGAGATCAACGCCAACAGCAACTTCATGTCGCAGAATGAGGTGGTTGCCCACTTCGGACTGGGGAGTGGCGTCACGACGATCCATTCGGTCCGTGTGGATTGGCCGGCCAGCGGTCTCTCGCAGACCCTGATAGACGTTGCACCCAATCAGCGTCTGCTGGTCCAGGAGCCGGTCTCGCTGAAAGGGGACGTCAACCGCGACGCGGTGGTAAATGGCGCCGACATCGACGACATGCTCACGGTCCAGCTCGGCGGCGTCCTGCCCCTGCCGGTCCAGGCGTGGGCCGCGGACGTGAACCACGACGGCGCGGTGGACGCAGGCGACCTCCCCCCGTTTGTCAACCTATTGCTACAGCCCTAAGGGCCCGGGGGCGGAATCGCGCCCATCGCTTCTCGGCATGCGTGCCGGCTCAGTCGTACTCGTGGTCTTTCTCGATGCACTCGGCGTACATGCGGCCATAGCTCTCGTATCGGGCCGGATCGATCCGCCCGTCTTCGACGGCCGACCGGATGGCGCAGCCGGTCTCATGCGTGTGGGAGCAATCGGCAAACCGGCATTCGGAGATCAGCGGGACGAATTCCTTGAAGTACGCTTCCAGCTCCTCGGGGGGGATTCTCGTCAACTCGAACTGGCGGATGCCCGGCGTGTCGACGACGTAGCCTCCGAAGTTCCACTGAAGGAGGCACGCCGTCGTGGTGGTGTGCCGACCGCGATCCAGGTCGCTCAAGTCTCCGATCCGCAGCGAGAAGCCGGGGTTCAGGGCATTGAGCAGCGAGCTTTTCCCCACGCCGCTCGGCCCAACAAAGACGGACGTATTTTCTCGGATCGCGTCGCGCAGGGCTTCGATGCCGCGACCTTCGGCTGCGCTGGTCAGCAGGGCGGTGTAACCGATCCGGGCGTAGCGTTGGATGACTTCAGCCGCGGCGCCGTCGCTGTGAAGGTCGGCCTTGTTGACACACACGACCGGCCTCATGCCACCGCGATGGACGGCGACCAGATAGCGGTCGATCAGGTGTGGCCGGAGCGTCGGCCGGCACGCTGCCATGCAGATGACGGCCGTGTCGACATTGGCCGCAATGACGTGTTCGCGGCGGCCGTAGTGGCGCGTCAGCGTCGTGATCCGCTCGGCGACCTCTTCGATCACGCCTTCGGGAAGTTGCCGGAGCTTGCCGGTCATGCGGTTTCCTTCGCCCGCCACTTCGACCCGCGAGAAGCGAACGCGATCTCCCACGACGATGGCATGACGCTGCTTCATCAGGCGGGTCCGCAACGTCCTCCGTGCCGTGCAGGCCCACCGGCCATCGCCGTCGGCCACTTCGGCCACGCGTCCGTGCATGGCAACCACCCTGCCGTGCCCCCAATGCTTCGACTCTTCGGATTCGCCGCCGACGATGATGGTGCGCTTCCGGGATAGGTCGCCCTTGGCTCGGACACTCTCGACCTGCGTTGCGTCCGCCTGTTCGATGTCGTCGTCGTGAAACCCCTGGGTCCAGCCGCTCTTGTCACGGACGGTCTTGCCGCGATTGCGGCGCAGTTCGACGCGGACCTTGCGGCCCGGTTTCTTCGGGTCTTCGGCGTTGCTAGCCACGCGAGCCGTCCTGTCTAGCCGGCGCTGGGGCGTTGTCCGCCGGAGCCGAGGTGGGCACGGCCGTCGGGCGGCTGGCCGGAGATGTCTTGCGCGGAGGGGGCGATCGCTGCGACGTACTCGGCGGTGATCGAAGCACAAGCGCCAATGTGATGACGTCCGCCTCGAGTTTCCGGGCCGCTTGCCCCGCGGAAATCCGCGTTGGGCCTTCGTTGGTGTCGGCGGCGACCGCAGCGCGAGAGGTTGCGACAGGTTCGGGCGACATCGGAGAGCGGGCCTGGGTTTTCCGACCCGCCCGCAGTACCGCTCTGTCGCCCCGGATGCCGACCGCCCGTGACGTCGCCATCTTCGGTTCGGGGGACGGAACCTGCAAAGGTAGACTTCCCCCCATGATCCACGGACCGGCCTCGGCGATGCTAGCAAGCTGACGGCCGTTGGCAACGACGTGAATGTCACCTGTGGCCTCTGAGGCAGCCGAACTCATTGCATGCAAGAGGTCATCCGCCTGCGAGCGGGGCAGGTCTACAACGAGAACTGTTTCACTATGGCCGGTTTCTTCGGGTTTCAGCCAACGCATCCGCGTGACACAGCCTGCGACGCCGACGACGCGATCGGCCTCGCGCAGGCGAACCGCCTGACCGTGTATCTCTGCATAACGCCGAATCGCTCGGGCGACCGCCGTTCGCGTTTCGTACGACTCGCTGACGATCTCGATCCAATGCGCGGCCTCGGGCGGGGCGGTGGCGACACCGCGCGAGCGCCCCGCGGACGCAATACCCGCGGATCGATCCGCCTCTTCGTCCCAGTCCCCAGCGGGGGCTTCACCTGGAACAGGCGGTTGCTCCGTGCTCGCCAGTCGGCGGTTGGCGGTCTTTGCCATGGCAACGCACGGGACCGCGTTGTCCGCAACGGCGGATGCTGAATTGGCGGCGTCCAAAAGACCATCGGCGTCGGTTTCGGTCTTGCGGGAGAGGGTCTTCTCTCTGTGGTCGCCGTCCCGCAGAATGGCGGGGTCCTCGAGCTTGGGGCGTTTCGCGACGAGGCGACGTGCCTCATCGGTGTGGCCCACAAGCTCCGGTACGACCACCACCCGGGACGAGCGTTGCCACCCCAACCAGCCGGCCGTACAGACCAGCGCGATCGCGGCCGCCGCCGACAGCCGGCGGCCCCATCGGACCGCGCGGCGGGGCGTCGCGTTCCACGGTTCACCACCGTTACCCAGCAGCTCACGCCGCTCGATCCGTGCGGTAACGGCGGCGGCGAGGTCGCCCGGAGCATCGGCCCGAGGCAGCGCGCCGACCAGACGCGACGTTTGTCGCAATTGTTCCAGCAGCGCCCGAGCCGCGGCATCACGCTCGAGCAGAGCGTCCACCCTCTGCCGGGCGTCCTCGTCGAGTTCGCCGTCGAGGTAGGCGGTCAATTCTTCGAGTTGTTCGACCGGGCGTGTCATGTCACTCCGAGGATCGGCGCCAGCGTGTTGCGGAGCGCCAGCCGCGCGCGATGCAGGCGGGACTTCACGGTCCCCACCGGCACCTCCAGTATCTCGGCGATTTCATCATAGCTGAACGACTCCACATCCCGCAGAACCACAACCACCCGGTAATCGTCATTCAGCCCCGCCAGGGCTTCCAACACCCGGCGGTGCGTTTCGGAGTCGCAGGCCACCCGATCCGGTCCGGATTCTCCCGACGAAAGGCGCCGTCCGATCGAATCCTCCCCGCAGTTCCCCACGGGGGCATCCAGCGAAACGGTCGGGCGTCGTGCGCCTCTCCGGCGAGCGCTGAGCGTCAGGTTGATCGCGATACGGAACAGCCATGTGTAGAAGCCGGACCGCCCGTCGAATCGGTCGATGGCCTGCAGCGCCTTCATGAATGCCTCCTGGGTCAGGTCTTCGGCCTCGGCGTGGTTGCCGGAGACCCTCAGACACGCATTGAAGACCCGGTCCTGATAACGCCGCACCAAGGGCTCGAACGCGGCCCGCTCCCCCCGCCGGCATCGTTCGACCAACTCGGCGTCCCCGACCTGACACACATGGCCCGAGGCCCTCACAGGTGGCCTTTCTTTTGACTTGGACGCCATCGCAGGGGTGCGAGTTCCACGCGCCCACGCCCCGACACGGAAGCCCAGTAACCATCAAAACGCCGATAGCCCCGCGCGTCAAAGCGGAGGTGCGACCCCCTGCGCGGCTCGATGCGGAGGCTACATACCCGACAGGTCACCCTCTTTGCGGCGTTCATCCCGGGATTCTACAATGGCGTCATGGTTCGGGTGACACTTCCTCTCGCAGACTCGCCAAACCCGTTGACGGCGCCGGACCGGCCCGTCACCGGCCCGCGTGACCTCCGCGCCGTTCGCACCCTCAGGATCAGTGTCACCGACCGGTGTAATTTCCGATGCGTCTATTGCATGCCGCAGGACAAGATCGACGGGGTCCGGCGGGAACGGTTGTTGTCGTTCGAAGAGATTGCAATCGTGGCGCGAACCGCCGTCGGCCTCGGGATTACGGCATTCAAGATCACCGGCGGAGAGCCGCTCGTCCGGCATGATCTCGCCAAGCTCATCGCCCAACTCAAGGTGATGCCCGGCTGCACGGAGCTGTCGATGACCACGAATGGCGCCCTGTTGGCACGCGAAGCCGACAGACTGCGCGCGGCGGGGCTGGATCGGCTCACCGTCAGCCTCGACACGCTCGACGCGGATCGGTTTCGAAGAATCACGCGGGGAGCCGACATCGACGAGGTCCTGCGGGGGATCAACGCAGCGGTCCGGGCCGGTTTCCGTCACCCGAAGATCAACTGCGTCGCCATGCGAGGCATCAACGACGATGAATTCGCCGACTTTGCCGCGCTGACGCTCGAGACCGACGTCACGGTTCGATTCATCGAGTACATGCCGCTGGGGCGAACGGCCCTCGGCGGCGAGTACGAACAGAGGTTCATCAGCGAGCAAGGCATCCGCGACCGAATCGCCGCGCGGCTCGGAAACCTGGCGCCGTCGGAACGCGACACCGGCCACGGACCGGCCGCCGTATGGCGGGTGCCCGGAGCACGCGGACGGATCGGTTTCATCAGCGCGATGTCCCGTCCGTTCTGCGAAACCTGCAACCGGCTCCGGCTGACCGCCGAGGGCCAGTTGCGAAGCTGTCTTTTTGACGGTGGCGAGGTCGAACTGCGGCCCATTCTCCGTCTGGCACGACCGGACGGGTCGCGTGGATACGCGGACGCGAATGCCGCACTGAGCGAGGCATTTGACCGGTGCGTCGCCTTCAAGCCCAAGGCCCATTCCCACTACGGAAACCGACAGATGTCGCAAATCGGCGGCTGACCGGCGGCACGGCGCCCGAACCGGTCGGGTCACGATTCCCGCGACACGGCGCCCGCGATCCGCCGCCGACCATCGTGGCCTCAATGCCAAGGACCCCCACATTCAACCTGATAGGCGGGTTTTACCCGAGGGCGTTCCAGGCACCGCAGCCATTTCTGTCATCCGTGCCCGGCCCCATTGCCGATCTGCCTCAATGGTCGTCGCCGATGGAGTCCTCCCCAATGTCAACCCGTTCACTCGCAGTCGGCGCCACGGCCGCGGTCGCCGTGATCGTCGCCACGACCTCCGCCGTAACCGTGACGCGCATCGGTCGGATCGACGGCACGGTGGCCTGTTCGGCGGCCCCGCTGCCCCGGTCGGTGCTCAGCCTGCGCAATCACACGGACTCGCCGATCTACGCCTATATCGACGGGCGTTTTGCGGGGCGGTGCGAACCGTTCTTCGTACACACGTTTGAGACGGTCAGCGCCGGCGAGGTGCAATTGCTCGGCCGGTTCCGTTGTGATCGCTGGGGCCCGCAGCGGTTGCGGCTCTCCCCCGGCAGAATCACGTCGTGGACCTTCACCGAGGCGGACCGGGTGTCACGCGGCAACCGGCCACCGGTCGGGCAACGCTCCGGGATCAGACACCGACCAGCTTCAGGATATCCTGGTAGGTTATCAGGATGAACAGAGTCGCGATCAGCGCGATTCCCACAAGCTGAGTCGCTACCTGCGTCTTGATGCTGACCGGCTCCCCGCGAATCTTCTCGAGCAACAGGAAGACCATCAGTCCGCCATCCACGATGGGCATGGGCAGAAAATTGATCACGGCCAGATTCGCCGAGATCACGCCGAGAAACCACAGCAGATTGGTCAGACCCGATTGCGCCACGCGCCCGCCGATCGCGATGATACCCACCGGTCCGCTGACCTTCTCGACGCTGACGTTCCGAGTGAGGATCAGGTGGCGGACCGTTTCAATCGTAAAAACGGTCCATTCATACGCCCCGCGAAACCCGACGCCCACGGCGCGGATCGGATTGTGGACGGGGTGTCGTTCCAGCAACGGATAACACGCGAAATTGGCGATGAACTGGACGCGCTGGAGCCATGGGTCGGTGGAATCGCCGGTGACATGAAACTGACCCGTACGGCGTTCACCGTCCACGGTGACGTATTCGACCGGCACCGTCTTGTCGACGGACGCTTCGAGCAGGCCGGCAACCGCTCGCCAATCCGGCAGCGGCAGATCCCGCGAGCCGCCCTTGCCGCCGGAGATTTCGCAGGACGATTTGCCGTCGATCTTGATGATGCGTGCCCCAAAGGGCAGATCGAGTGCGGCGGAAAGCGAGCCTGGCACACGAAACGCCGCCGTATGAACCTCGTCCGCCAGGCGGTAGGTCAGTTGGACCGTCCGGCCGGCGTTCTTCCGAAATACCTCGCTCAACTCATACCAGTGCTGCACCGGCTGCCCCTCGGCCGAAGCGATGACGGCTCCGGCCGGAATGCCGGCCTCGGCCGCGGGCGTCGGTCGATCGCCCAAGTGCTCCAGTACATCGGCGACGAGCAACCGCTCCTGATCGAATGCGACGGCTTGGACGTCGATGGTCGGCGCGGGAGTGGAAAAGAGCGCGAAGGGGCGTTTCGGTATGAGTCCATGCAGCTCGTGAACGTCGACGCGATCGAGCCATCGCCGCCACGCGGAGGCGTCCTCGGACGCGCCCAGCGCGGCCGTTATCTTCGCACGATCCTTCTCGGGCAGATTCACCTCGGCGGCCAGCCGCGGCAAGAGCCTCCGGGCTTTTTCGAGGCCATCCCGCGCGGCCGCGATCAGAGCCTCGCGATGTTCGACGCAGAAGCGAACTCCCCGACTGCTCAGGCCGCGGTTCTCCTCGTCGATGCGACACACTTCGATCGATAACTCGCGGTCAGGGTTGTTCGTGATCTCTTTCTTGAACGCCGTGAACATCGGGTGGATCGACTGGCCGATCCGGTTGACGATATCTCCTGTGCGTACGCCGGCGTTATCGAAAGACTTGTCGGGCACGACCCGCAGGACGGTCAGGCGAGGCACGAGACCCAATAACGACATGGTCGACGGATCGTCTGGATTGTACGGCAGCGGAAACCACGCCGCTCGGAGCTTCAGGCGAAGCTCGTCCGACTCCACGTCGGGGCCGTACTGCCCGAGCTGCTCGTTGGTCAGCGCATCCGGATCTCGAGGGCGGCGGACGACCACTTCGACGGGAGCGCCGCGTGCCGCGAGAACGGCGCGACGATAGCGCCCCAAGTCCTTGCAGACGATGTCCTCGCCATCCTGGACCAACCTGTACAACTCATCCTTTTCATGCAATGCGTCTGGCGGCCGTTTGTCGGACTGGACGAGGGCAGCGTCGGCCACGCGCAGATTCATGCCGGGCGTAAACCCCAACTGCTGCTCCTTCGCCGCCGAACGGTATTCGGGAATGATTCTGGGATCTGGCTGCACCCGCTTGCCGTCGCGCTCCACGGCCAGTTCGAAGACTTCACCCGAGTCTGACAGGATGACCTTGTGTTTCAGGCTTTCAAAATCATCGACGCGACCCCCGTTGATCGCCAGAATCCGGTCTCCGGTCTGGAGGCCTGCGCGGCCGGCCGGTGAATCCGGCAGAACGATGCCCACGATCGCCGGGGGTTGTATCCGGCCAACCATCGCGACAATCGTCAATGCCGCCGCCGCAAAGAACAGGTTCATGATCACGCCGGCCGAGACGATAACCATCCGCTTTCCGACGGACTTGTTGGTGAAGCTGGTCGGGTCGTCCTTGACCTTGAGTTCGCCGGACTTGTCGACGACGAAGTCCTCCTGGCCGAGCATCTTGACATATCCGCCGAGGGGAAGCGCGTTCAGCGAATAGCGTGTTTCGCCACGGGTGAATCCGAGCAGTTCCTTTCCGAAGCCGATCGCGAACCGCTCGACGCGCACCCCGGCCCACTTGGCCGCGAGGAAATGACCCAGCTCATGCACGAAGATGACGACCGAGAAACCGAAGGCCAGCAACAGGTAGGGCCAGATGTTCGACAGCCAGCCCAGTGCCGCCAACGGCGCCATGGCGAGCGGTGTGCTCTGCGTCAGACTGAACAACATTGAGATACCTCTTTCCTCGCCCACGCGTCTACCGTCATGAGTTTCTCCAGGTTCGGGCGGGTCTCGTGGACATGCCGGTGGAAGACCTCCTCGACCCTCCGCACGATGTCCGGAAACCGAATCCGCCCGGCTCGAAACGCCTCCACGGCCGCTTCGTTCGCCGCGTTGAGGGCCGCGCCGGCGGTGCCGCCGCGTCGCGCCGCCTCATAGCCCAGTCGCAGCGCCGGAAACCGCTCCGGGTCCGGCGGCTCGAAGTGCATCCGTTCGAGCGTCGCGAAATCGATCCGCTCACTGCACCCCGCCAGCCGCCGCGGGTACGTCAAGGCATACTGAATGGGCGTTCGCATATCCGGACTGCCCATCTGCGCGACGATGGACCCATCGCGGAAAGCCACCATCGAATGGATGATCGACTCGGGATGGATGACCACTTCAATACGATTCGGCTCGATTCCGAACAAGCATTGGGCTTCGATAATCTCGAGCGCCTTGTTCATCAGGGTCGCCGAATCAATCGTGATTTTGGGACCCATGTCCCAGGTAGGATGCCGCATGGCATCTTCGAGCGTGGCGGTCTCCATCTGTTCCTTCGACCACGTCCGAAACGGCCCCCCTGATCCCGTCAGGAAGATTCGCTCGACCTCCTCCGGGCGGCCCGAACGCAGGGACTGATAGATCGCGGAGTGTTCACTGTCGACCGGAAGAAGCCGTGCTCCGGATCGAGCCGCAGCAGCAACAATCAGCCTCCCGGCGACGACCAGTGATTCCTTATTCGCCAATCCAACCGTCAAACCCCGTTCGACGGCCGCGAGCGTCGCCCGCAGCCCGGCGACTCCGACGATGGCCGACAAAACGAAGTCGCAGTCCATCGTTTCCACGATATCGACGAGCGCGTCCGTCCCGGTCCGAACCTCGGTTGTGCACCTGGTCCCGCTGAGCGAGTCACGCAATTGCGCGGCGGCGTGCGCATCGGTCAGGACCGCGACAGCGGGGTGAAAACGCAGAACCTGCTCCGACATCACCTCCCATCGAGTCGCCGCAGCGAGGGCCACGATCTCGATCTCGTCCGAGAGTTTGCCCGACACGTCGAGGGCATTGCGACCGATCGAACCGGTGGAACCAAGGATGATGACCCGCTTGGGCATGTCTGCGCTATTGTCCAACAGATAAAACGCCGGGAATCGATAATAGATACGCCGGCCGTCGGTGGCAAGCCGCACCCCGCATCCTTGCACTTCAGCCGGACGTCTGACGTGCAGCCGGCGGTCCTGTGACGTCCCGATGCCTCAGCGGGGTTCCTCGATACGGTCCTCGTCGAAATGAATCCGACGCGACGAGCAAGAGGAGAGCCTGTCGCAAAAACCGGCCCTGCCGTGGCGCATCAAAGCGGGCGGTTTTGCGACAGGCCCAAGAAGCGGCGAAGCCAGCATGTTCCGGTGCGAATCGTCCGTGAATGGCTTCGCCTTGGCGCTCTCCGAAAGCGCGATCCGCGTCAGGCGTGGTCCACGTTGTCTTGAAGGCGCCGGCCGCGTCGCGGTCGACGCACGCGCTTCGCCATGAGCGCCGCCGGCAACAGGCCCCACGCCAGCAGTTCGCTGCGAACCATCTCCGTCACCAATCCGGAGGTGACCACCCGGAGGCCGCAATTAAAGACCAGTTGCTCGACACGGCCGGCGATCATCCTTGACACCGGCGCGTCGAGCAGGTGTTGTCGGCGGAGATGGCTGACCACCAGCCCTTTCTTCCATCGACGCTGCGCGTACCGGCCGTCCACTTTGCGCCGAGTCGCCACGAGCACGCGCCGCCGATCGCGTTCACGCTCGCGGGCAAACTCCTGAATCGCCATCGCCGCCTCGCCGTGGCCTGTGTGTGTCAGAACGAGGTAAACCATATCCGCGATCCGAGCCGCCATGACGGGGTCGGTGTCAGCCATCTCCGCGAGATAGGTCTGCACCGCCTCCGCCAGCCCCCGGGCGCCGCGGAGACTGAACCCGGCGGCGTCTCCGGCACCATCCAATCCGCGCCGCATGCAAGTCATCAGCTTGGGAAGGCTGAAGCGCTCGACCTCACCATCCCGCTTGCGAACCCGAATCGTCCCGCCATCGGGGTGTCGATCAGTCATTCAAAGAGTTCCTGCTGTCCCGGCGTCTCGGTTCGATCACGCTCGATGAGTTCCTTCGCTTCGTCGATGAAATCGTCGACGATCTGGAACTCGTGATACATGCTCGCAAACCGCAGGTACGCCACCTTGTCGAGATTGCGAAGCCGCTCGGCGACGAGGGTGCCGATGGTGCTGCTGGGCACCTCCCGATCGAACTCCCGGAAAATGGCTTCCTCGACGGAATCCACCAAAGCGTGAAGCGCGGTCGCCTCGATCGGACGTTTCCAGCTCGCGCGTTGCACGCCGCTGGCGATCTTGTTGCGGTCGTATGGCACGCGATCGCCGCCCTTCTTGATCACACTCAGCCGTGTCGTCTCCTCCAAGCGTTCGTAAGTCGTGTAGCGTCGATTGCACACCAAGCATTGCCGGCGGCGACGAATCACGCCCCCCCCTTCTGTCGACCGTGAGTCGATCACCTTGTCCCGATGTTCTTTGCAGTACGGACATCGCATTGGGTTGCGTTCAAACCGGCCGGCACGCGCCAACCCATACATATAGTACCGACCGGAGCGTAGAACCCCATCATCTGGGTGTCAAGAAAAAAACTCGCTCGCGCGATTGCCGTTTCACGCCGCATCGCTCCTCATGTAAACTGCCCGGCTTGCAGGCGCCGTAGGCCGAGGCACAAGCCGGAATGACCGGCGGCAACCGGCGTCGGCCCACGAGGTCGTGGCGGCTGTGTCGCTACCGCGATCCATGCCACCGAAGAGAAATCACAGCCGGGGAAGCAACCCGTGGGTGGACGATTGATCGAACAACAAGTGGGCGATATACGCCTGATCGGCTACAGCGTGGCCGGCGAGGAGACGGTTGTCGCCGCGCCGGAGTTGAACGTCTGCTTCGACGTCGGCAAGGCGCCGGCCGAGATTCTCTCGGTCGACCATGTCCTCCTTTCACACGGCCACATGGATCACGCCGCCGGACTGGCCTACTACTTCAGCCAGCGGAACTTCGTTGGAAACGCTCCAGGCTGCGTCCTTGTTCCGAATGCCCTCGCCACGCCGATCCGCGATCTTCTCAAGGTCTGGGGGCGTATCGAAGGTCACGAATCGCCCGCACGGATCATCGGGCTGGATCCGGGCGACGAATTCCAGGTTCGCCGAGGCCTGATCGTGCGGACCTTTCGCGTCAATCACGGAGTCCCTTCGCTTGGCTATGTCGTCATCGATGTGCGGCGCAAGCTCAAGCCCGAACTCCTGGATCGGTCCGGCCCCGAGTTGGTCGAACTTAAGAAACAGGGCATTGAAATCGAGTACACGCTCGAGGTGCCGCTGATCGCGTGTTGCGGCGACACGGCAGAGGGCGACTGGATCGACCATGAACTGGTCCGGTCTGCGCGCGTCCTTTTGCTCGAGTGCACGTTCTTCGATCCCGACCATGTGCGCCGCGCGCGGGCCGGACACCACATGCATGTCCGTGACGTAGCCCGGCTGCTCAGGCGATTGGACAACCGCCACATTGTGCTGACACACGTAACGCGACGCACGGCTCTTCGTGACGCAAAACGCACCCTGGCGAAATTCGTCAGCGAGAGTGAGATGTCGCGGGTTCGCTTTCTGATGAATGGTCGCCGATTCCGCTATGGCGGCCCCCCGCCGTTCGAACGTCCCCCTGGGTCTCCGCCCCAGACCAAGCGAACCGGCTCCGCATAGCGGCGCGCGGCGAAGCGTTGTCTCGTGCCAAGCCCATCGCTTCCGGCCAGACCCAATGGGGCGAGTTCGGAGGGGCAATGTCTTGCCGTGGGCGGATGGCACTGGCCGGATTCTCCAATTCCGACTGAAGCAGCACAGGACGGGAGGCGGAGTCTCTGGCATGAGCGTTTGTTCCGTGCGCGAGCGCCTGTTTCCGGCATCACTGCTGGGAATCAGGGCTTCTCCTCTGTGCGTTCCGCCGCTAAGATGAGGGAGCGTGGCCGTGTGTTGCGAGGGCGTCTCCCACGGCGTCGGATCGCCCCCGCGTAGCGTCGGACTGTCCCGCTGCAGCCGCCGCGCAGGGCCTCGGCAGCAAAGCCTGCCGTCGTTTGGCCCGCTGGGAGAGGTGTCCGAGTGGCTGAAGGAGCCGCATTCGAAATGCGGTCTGCGCTTACGTGCAGCGGGGGTTCGAATCCCTCCCTCTCCG
>JBHHVX010000045.1:0-26336 GCA_046754505.1 Phycisphaerae bacterium
AACGGTAACGATGGCGACGGTCCGCCCGTGATCAACATCACGACCGCGGTCGGGGCCGCCTGCGACGTGCCCGGCCTGCGTTTCGAGTCACAGGTCTGCAACGTCGGGACGACCGATCTTCAGGAGGTCGTTCTCACGGACACGCTGCCGGTCGGCATGGTGTTCTCCGATGGGTCGATCATCGGCGTGGATGCGTATGGCAACGACATCGGCGCCGGCCCGTGCACGGCCGGGACCGTTCCCGCGGCGGACGCGTGCCCCTGCGAGGGGGGTGTCACCTTTCTGCGGATGCGCTATGACGGTCCCGACGCCACCAGCGTCACGGTCGAGGCCAAGAATGCCCTCATCTACTCTGCCGTTTTGAACGGCGGCGATGTCTTCGAACTCAACGGCAGCCGTCCGGACGGTCGATTCCAGAAGAACAACCTCGTTTTCACCGTCAACGGGCAAGACACCGTGATCCACGTCTCGTGCTCCCAGCCGATCGGCGTCGGGTTCGTCTTCGGTCCGTTCACCGTCGAGGCCCTCGCCTCGCGCAACGCCGGCCTGTTCGATGTGCCCTGCGTCCCGCCGCCGCCGGCGTGTCCCTGTCAGGGAGGCGTGACGTCGTTGACCCTCCGCTTCAACGGCAACATCGGAACGCCCGTGACCGTCGAGGACAATCACACTGTTGTCTTTGATCAGATTCTCAACGACGCCGATGTTTTTGTGTTGAACGGCACGCGCGCCGACGGGAGGTTCCAGAAGAACAACCTGATCCTGAGCGCCAACGGACAGGACACGACGATTCACGTCTCCTGTTCGCAGCCGATCGGGATCGGTTCGGTCTTCGGGCCGTTCACGGTGGAGGCGTTTTCGTCGCGCGACGGCGGCGCGTTCAGCGCCCCGTGTGACGGCACCGGGGCCGGGACCCCGCCCAGCGAAGATCACGGCGGTGATCACGGGGATCCGTGCAAGGGACAGAAGGTCAAGATCTGTCTGCCCGCCCCCATTCCTCCCGGCGAGTGCGTGTCGATCAGCTATGTGGCGACGTTCGCGAATGTCTTGTGCAGTCGTGTGGAAGTCAAGGCTCGCACGGGCGACACGGCAGCGCCGGGGCAGACGGTCAAGACGAAGACGTCTCTGGATACGTGTCTGGACGGTCTGCTGACTCAGTTTACTGACTGTGTCTGTGCAGCGCCCCCGTCGCCCATCGGTGCATGCTGCTTTACGGTCGGCATCTGCGTCGAGGCGACGCAGGTCGATTGTGCGGCGGCCGGCGGGCTGTACCAGGGCGACGGCGTGATCTGCGTGCCGGGTCTGTGCCCCGCACCCGTGGGCGATCCGTTCGATATCACCGCTTTCTGCGACTTGAACCTGATCGCCTGCGATTTTGTCGCGGCCCAGGATTGCGTCTTCGCCTTCCAGGACGACATCGCCATCAAGACCGACGCGGCCATTCAACAGTTCCTGCTGGATTACTGTGACACCTGCTGCACGGCCTTGGCGCCCTGCAGCGTGTTCAGCGCGGAGACGTGCTTCCTCGGAGGTTAACCCGACGCGAATCGACGTTATTCGGGGGTCACGGCCGCACCATCGCGGCCCTGGCCCCCGGTCCTTTTCCTGCCGACTCCGTCCCGGGGGGTGCGCGATAGTCTTGGCGGCGGGGTGCCACGGGCAGCTTGTCTGCCCGTACCCGCGAAAGGCGCGGTCCGTCGATGCACTGGCGGACAAGCCGCCAGTGGCACCCATCGGGGCGGCCGGGGGTTGCCGCCGGAACTGTCATGGACCCTTCCCGGCCGCACCGGCGGATACCCATTTGTCCTCCGCCGCGTGAGCGCGTATCATCGCGCCTTGGGCGCTGTGCCCCGGCCGGAGTCGATCGATCATGCCTGAACCGCTGGATATCATCTTTACCGCCCCGCACCCGGACGACATCGAGATCGGCTGCGGCGGGACGATCGCTTCCCTGGTCAAGCAGGGCTATCGCGTGGGCATGGTCCACATGACCAACGGCGAACCAACGCCCCTGGGTAGCCCGGAAACTCGCGTGAAGGAGATGCAAGCCGCAGCGGAGATCCTCGGTGCCACGGTGTGCGAGATCGTCGGCCTGCCCAACCGTGTCTTGATGGACGGGCCGGAAGCGCGGTTCGCCTTGGCGAGTGCCATGCGGAAGTACCGACCGCGGATTCTGGTGGGGATTGCCGGTCGTACGGTGGCCGCCTCGCCCGACCACTATCAGGCTCAACTCATCACCGAGGCGACGCGTTTTTACTCGCAGCTCACGAAGTGGGATGACCGCTTCGACGGCACCGAGCCTCATCGCGTCGACCATCTGCTCTACCGGCCGATCGCCCGCTCGGCCGAGACCACGTCCTGGCCGGCCCGGTTGGTCGTGGACATCACCCACACGATCGACCTGAAGATGCAGGCCGTGGCGTGCTACGCGTCGCAGTTCCCGCCGGAACGGTTCGAGCGGATGAAGCACTACATCCGATCTCAGGCGGGGTATGAGGGCGGGGCTTGCGGCTTTACCTACGGCGAGCTGTACGCCCTGCCGCGCCCGATCGGCGTGACCGACCCTGTCGCCCTGCTGGGCACATGGCCTGTTCCTTCGCCGATCGATCGTCCGAAGATCTGAAGTGCCCGGACAGGCCTATTTGACGTTGAGGCTCCGTCCGCGGCGGCGTTTCCGCCGGATCATGCGGCGTCCGCCCACGGTCCGCATCCGGGCACGGAAGCCCTGTTTTCGCAAGCGTTTACGTATGCTTTTCCGGTGAGGATAGTGCATTCCGCGTCCCTTTCTCCGGCCGGGTTTCAGCCAGTCGAGCCCCGCATGATAACGATTCTCCTGCGGAGTCTCAAGGGCGTCGCAAGAAAAAATGGCCGGATCGGTGATTCTGCTCTGCCGGCCCCGATTCGCCGGTTTGCCGTCCCGACCCGGCTCTGCTAGACTGCCGCGCCGCATAAGTGGCGGACCGACGGTGAAACCCGCCCGGAAACTAGAGTTGCCAGCGTGCGCGGACAGGAGACAGACGCTATGGAGGATTTTCAGACCCTCAAGACGCTGATCCAGGACATAGAAGAAGATGTCGCGAAGGCCGAAGGCGGCAACAGGGCCGCCGGCACCCGCGTCCGGAAGGCGATGCAGGAAATCAAGAACGCCGCCCAGACCGTTCGCAAGAAGATCCTTGAAGTCCGGTCTTCCGAAGGCGCCACGCCGTAGTTGCGCGCCCGGTTCGATGCCGGATCACTGCGGATCATCGGTGGTAATGGCCTGCGGATATGGATTGTCCGCTTGGCCGCGATGATGAGGTCTCATGCCGCCTCCTGCTCTTCTCAACCTGGACGCGTTGGACTGCGACCGTGTGGTCTACACGCGCGAGCAGATCTATGAGCGGCTTCCTCAGCGCTACGAATTTGCGCAACTCGACGCCATCATTCACCTCGATCCGGAGACCGGGACGGCAGCCGGCTATCGCGACGTGCGGGCCGACGAGTGGTGGTGCCGCGGCCACCTGCCAGAAAAACCGATCTTCCCCGGCATTCTGATGATCGAGACGGCGGCCCAACTGGCCGGTTTCGTCCGGGAGATTATGATCCCAGATGACCAGTTTATGGCATTTGGTGGGGTGGATGACGCCAAGTTCCGCGGGGCGGTGCTGCCGCCGGCCCGATTGCTGCTGGCCGGCCGGGCGCTGGAGGCCCCGCGCAAGCGGCGGCTGATCTGGGCCGTGCAGGCCTATGTGGATGGCGCGATGGTGTTTGAGTGCACGATCATCGGCATGCCCATCCGATTGTGAGACTCAAAGTGGCCTGTGCCGGGGGGCCATACGCCGATCGGGACTCGTCCGCCACGGACCCTACAGCTCTGTCACGCCCCAACCGGGTGGGGAGCATCGGCGTCCCGCCGGTGTATTCCCTCTGAGGACGCGTGGCCGATCTTGCCCACGCCTCCTGTCAATCCAAGCATCACAGGCGCCGACTGCTCCGACGCACGTGATTGGTGGATGATGCGGACATCCCACGCATACCGCCTCGCAGGAAGCGCACCGGCGAGACGCCGATGCTCCCCATCAATTGCGTTGCGCCGGGACCCTACAGCAATTGCGTTGCGCCGGGACCCTACAGCCATTTCGCCCCAGCCTTGCGCAAGGACGCTGCGGCGTTGGTCTTTTCCCATGTGAATCCCGGGCCGTTGCGGCCGAAGTGCCCATGGGCGGCGGTGGGGAGGTAGATCGGGCGTTTTAGCTTGAGGTAGTCGATGATCGCGGCCGGGGTCAGGTCGAACTGGTCACGGATGATGCGCTCGAGCTGCCGTTCGTGGATCCTTGCCGTGCCCTCCGTTTCAACGAGCACGCTGACGGGTTCGGCCACGCCGATCGCATAGGCCAGTTGTACCTCGCAGATGTCGGCCAGCCGTGCCGCGACGATGTTCTTTGCCACGTGGCGCGCCATATAGCTCGCCGACCGATCCACCTTGGAGGGGTCCTTGCCGCTGAATGCGCCACCGCCGTGTGCCCCGCGGCCGCCGTAGGTATCAACGATGATCTTGCGGCCGGTCAGTCCCGTGTCGCCGTGGGGTCCGCCCACCACGAACCGGCCCGTCGGATTGATGTGGAACTTGATCCGATTGTTCCAGAGGTCGGGGCACTCCTTGATGACCACGGGCCGGATGACCTTGTTGATGATCGCCTTCTTGAACCGAGCGTTGACGTTGCCGTGGCGGTCCAACAGGCTTGCCCGGTCCGTGTGTTGGGTTGAAATGACGATCGCACGCAGCCGGACCGGCGTCTGCCCGTCATATTCGACGGTGACCTGACTCTTGCTGTCGGGACGAAGCCAGGGCAGTTCGCCGCTGGTTCGGACGTCGGCCATCCGCTCGACGAGTCTGTGGGCCAGGTGGATCGGCAGCGGCATGAGGGCCTTAGTCTCCCGACACGCAAAGCCGAACATCAGCCCCTGATCGCCCGCTCCCTGGGCCTTCTTCTTCTTGCGATTCGCCGTGACCCCCTGGCTGATGTCCGGCGACTGGCTATGGATCGTCCGGATCACGGCACAGCTCTTGTGGTCGAACCCGCAGTCCGGGTCGGTGTAACCGATATCCCGAATGGTCTGGCGGACGCGGTCCTCGATGGCGTTCAGCGCCAGTTCCGCTTCCTTGTTGTGGACCGTGACCTCGCCGGCGATCACCACCAATCCGGTCGTGACAAGCGTCTCGCACGCCACGCGGGCATCCGGGTCTTTTTCGAGAAGGACGTCGAGAACGGTGTCGGAGATCTGGTCGGACACCTTGTCGGGATGCCCCATGCTGACGGACTCCGACGTGAAGACGCGTCGCCCGGTCTCGGTCCTTTGTAGTTTTCCATTCGCGCTCACGAGAGACTCCTTGTGTGGAATCGGCGGTCGGACCCGTCTGAGATCAGATCGGCACCGCCGTGTCGAATTCGTAAGTGTACGAGTTTGCCGCCGCGGCAGCAAGACGCGACCGCTCGCGGTCGCGATCCCCGAGTGGGACGGACCGCCGGTGTGCCATCGACCAAGCGCCACTACTGGAATGGACGCAGAAGGATAAGGCCGCGGTCGGATTCGAACCGACGAATAGCGGATTTGCAATCCGCCCCCTTAGTCCACTTGGGCACGCGGCCGTCGGTGCCGTGCCGGAGACCGGCCTCAGGCTCCATCGCTCTGCGAGCGGGCTGCTATTATATGTCGGTTCCCGTGTCCGGCAAGCGTAGCTGAAAACGCCCGGTGGGTTGCGGGGCCGCGACAGCATCGCCGGGCGTCTCCCCTGCCGTATCTCGCTGAACAGGCCCCGCAGGGGCGCTTGATCGTAGCCCGGCACGAAGTGCTGGGAGCGGTCGCCAGGAGCACAGCCGAGTCCCCTAGCGCGGCTCCGCCGCAGCCAAAAATGCGCGCAGGAAGACAAGATTCTGCACCATAACAGTGTAGGGACGATTGAGGTCTCAGTCGTCCCGACGGGACTCGGTCTTCTCGGTTTCGCACGAACCCCGGCACTGCGTGCCGGGCTTGGCTCACTTCGTCCCTACGGGACGCCACGACCGCCACCGCCGATTCTGTCATGTACTCGGTGAGTCTCTGCGGACGAGCCGCCAGTGGCACATGGGCAGGCTGGAAGCCTGCGCCACAACGCCGCCGGTGGCACCCGCAAGTGGTCCGCTCGCTGACGGTCGCGGTTCGGATCAAGTCTGCCTGCGCGCACACGCAGACGGGCTTGCCCAATCCGCCGCACGTGTCACGCAGCCGACGTTCCCCGCTGCTTCGCGGGCGTGATGTCTGCGGGGCGGCTCTGTGCTATATTGGCGGACGGCGCCGATGCCAGCGGTCCGCGGGCGGGCCGCGGCTGCGAGACGGCGAGTCTTGCGGGTGCCGCCAGTGCAAGGAGAGCCGAACGTATGGACCCGTCGCAGGCCGCCCACTCCGCCGTCGCCCCGCCTCGTGCCACGGATTTCTGTGATACGACATCTCTTTTGAGCGCAGACGAGTTGCAGGTCCGCGACACCGTCGCACGGTTCGTGGACGAGCGCGTCCTGCCGATCATTGGTCAGGCGTTTGATGACCATCGTTTCCCGAGCGAACTGGTTCCGGAGCTGGCGGCGCTGGGGCTGTTCGGCTGCAACCTCGAGGGATATGACTGCGCGGGGCTGACCAACGTCTGCTACGGGCTGGTCTGCCAGGAACTCGAGCGGGGCGACAGCGGGCTGCGCAGCTTCGTGTCGGTGCAGGGCAGCCTGTGCATGTGGCCGATCCGGACCTACGGCAGCGAGGAACAGCGCCGGCGCTGGCTGCCGCCGATGGCGCGGGGAGAGGTGCTCGGCTGCTTCGGGTTGACCGAGCCGGACGGCGGCTCCGACCCCGGCACGATGAAGACCCACGCCGTGCGGCAGGGCGACGACTGGGTGATCAACGGGGCCAAGATGTGGATCACCAACGGAAGCCTCGCCGACATCGCGATCGTCTGGGCCATGACGGACGAGGGCGTGCGGGGGTTCATCGTCGAAAAAGACATGTCGGGCTATACGACGCGCGACATTCTGAAAAAATACTCGCTGCGGGCCTCGGTCACCTCCGAGCTGTTCTTCGACAATGTCCGCGTGCCGGAGGCCAATCGGCTGCCGGCGGCCGCCGGCTTGAAGGGGCCGCTGCGCTGCCTGACGCAGGCACGGTTCGGCATCACCTGGGGTGTGATCGGCGCGGCGATCGCCTGTTTCACCGAGGCGCTGGAATACGCCCGCGTCCGCGTCGTCTTCAAGCGGCCGATCGCGCACACGCAGACGATCCAGCGGCGTCTGGCGGACATGTGCCGCCGGATCACGACGGCCCAGCTTCTGTCGCTGCAACTCGGGCGGCTCAAGGACCGCGGCGCGCTGCACCACAGCCAGGTCTCGCTGGCCAAGTGGAACAACGTCCGGATGGCGCTCGACATCGCCCGGGACGCCCGCGACATTCTCGGCGCCGGCGGCATCAGCGTGGAGTGCTGCCCGATCCGCCACATGCTGAACCTCGAGAGCGTCGTCACCTATGAAGGGACGGAAACGATTCACGAGTTGATCGTCGGCCGCGAACTGACGGGCGCGGCGGCGTTCTGACCAACCAAAGGTGTCAGGAAGAGTTTCTATCGGTCGAGATTGAAACGGTTGCGGTGAGGCGTCGGTGACAGCCGCTCGTGGCTGAGCGGCGTCGTCCCACACAGCGGCATTGAGGTCTGTGCCGGATGAGGAGGGGGCGGGATCGGTCCTTTGGCCCGCAGCTCTGATTTGGTGCTTCTCGCACTCGGCGCGAGCTTGGACGGAGGGTCCGGCCGAAGAACAAGGAATGGGAGCCGGCTCCGATCGAGCCTATGCCACGCGAATCGCGATGAGCGTGACGTCGTCGTGCCGCAACGCGCCGCCGGTCCACGCACGCAGCTTGTTTAATACATCAGACTTGATTTTCATCGGCTCAACATCGCCCGCCTCTTGCAGGGCCGCCCTCAGGCGATCCATGCCGAAGAGTTTGCCGTCGTCGTCGCGGGCCTCGAGCACACCGTCGCTGAACAACAGCAGGTCGTCGCCCGTTCCGAGGCGTACGTCGCTCATGTCGTATCGGACGTCCTCGGACACGCCGAGCGGCAGGTTGGCATCGCCGGCGGTTTCGCTCGCCCGAAGCGGCACCTCGCGCCACCTCTCGCCGCCGCGCCGGACCAGCATCGGCGGGTGCCCCGCATAGCAGTAGTACATCTGCTTGAGGTCGACGTAGTAAGACGCCACTGCCGCCGTCGTCAGCGCCTGGAACCCCCGTGTCACGACGCGATTGTTCAACTCCGACAACAGACCCGGCAAATCGGGATCATCCAGCCGCGTCGTCATCTGCTCATAGACCCACTGGCTGATCTGGCTCACCTGCTCGCCGTGCCCGACGACGTCTGCCAGCACCAGACGCGAAACGCGGTCCGCGCCGCAGACCGAAAAATAGTATGCGTCGCCTCCCTTGCCGCCGTCGCACGAACTCGAATACAGGCTGACCGTCATCCCCGACGAGCAGACGTCCACATCGGTGTTCTTGATTCCGCCCCAGACTTCCGCACACTTGAGCCGGTGCACCATCATCGCTCCAGGCCCGCCATTCGTCCCCATCGAGCAGACTTGCTGCACACAGTGTACAGGCTCGCCCGCCGTCCGGACAGGGTGCCACCAGGAAAAAACACAAGCCTGAACGCCGGCAGGCCTCAGCCCCGAATGACGCGGACACGGGCCGCGATGTCGCTTGCCGACAGCCCCACCATTGACAGGATCTCCGCCGGCGTCTTGGCGCTCTTGGGAATCCGCCGGCACCGCATCGATTCGACCCGGATGTCGCCGGAGAGGGTGGCCGCTTCTGCCACCGCGGACCCCAGCCCTCCTCCGTAATTGTCTTCGACGCAGAGAACCCGCCCGCCGGTCTTCGCGGCGGCTGCGAGAATCGGCCCGGCATCCAGCGGAAACGAATAGGCGTCCACCAGCGTGCACCGGACACCCTCGGCCCCCAGTAGTTCGACGGCGTCCCGACAGACATGAACCATGTAGCCCGCCGAGACGATCGTGACCGCCTCACCCTCGGCGAGAACGTGCGACCCGCCGATTTCGAAGCGTGTGTCTGGCGCATAGATCACCGGCACATCCGGCCGGTGCGTCCGCATCGCGCACATGCCCGGATGATTCGCCATCAGAACGGCGCAGTGATAGGCGGCCACCGCATCGCTGGGATGGAACACGACGCACGCCGGTCGACCGTGTCCGTCATCGGCGCCCGTGGCGCTTCGGAAATACGCCACGTCGTGCAGGCTCATTTGGCTCGGACCGTCCGCTGCCAGCGAAACGCCGGCGTGCGAACCGACGATCTTGAGATTCGCCCGGGTGATCTGGGCCATTTCGATCTGGTCATAGGCCCGCGCCGCAAACTTGGCGAACGTGCTCGCAAAGGGAATGAAGCCCGAAGCGGCCAGCCCCGCCGCGGTCGAGATCATGTTCTGCTCGGCGATCTTGCACTCGAAAAACCGCTCGGGGTGCTTCTTTGCGAATACCTCCGCAAACGTCGAGTTTCGCACGTCGCCATCCAGCGCGACGATCCGCTCGTCGGCCTCTCCCAGCGCTAGCAGGGCCGCACCGTATGCCCGCCGTGTCGCCAGCTTGCCCTTGTCCAGGGCGGCCCCAAACCCGGCGGCGGCCACGGCCGTCTCAAACTCCGCCGGCACGATCGGCTTCACCTCCAACGGCTCGACCGCGACGGGTTTTCGCGGCACAGCCGCCTCTCGCAAGTCACGCGGCACACCCAGCTTCCCGTACATCCCGTCCAACTCGGCAATGACCGATTCCAGCTTGTCGCCCGCGACCGGCTTGCCATGATTCTTGGGACCCTGAATGGACGCGCACCCCCAGCCCTTCTTCGTCCGTGCGATGATCGCCAGCGGCCGATCGCGGATCGCCGGATCGCCGATGGCCGCCTTGATCGCCGAGCCGTCGTGGCCATCGATCGAAACCACGCACCAGCCGAACGCCTCGGCCTTGGCCGCCAGCGATTCCGCAGACTGTTGCTTCGACACGTAGTCCGCCTGCCCCTGCCCGTTGGAGTTGAAGAACGCCACCACGCCGTTCAATCCGTGGTCGACGATGAAATCCATCGCCTCCCAGACCTGCCCTTCGCGCGACTCGCCGTCGCCCATCAACACATAAACCTGCTTGTCGAGGTTCCGCCGGCGCGCCGCCAACGCCAGCCCCGCCCCCACGCTCAGCCCCTGTCCGAGCGAGCCGGTCGCCGCGTCAAAAAACGGAAACCCCTCCGCGGGGTTCGGATGGCCGTCCAGCACGCTGTCGGCCTCGCGGAGCGTCGCCAGATCGGCGATCGAAAGCCGCCGGGCCGACGACCGATCCCGCCCCACCATTCCCCCGAGATCGGCATACGCCGCGTACACCGCCGGAACCGCGTGACCCTCCGACAGCACCAGCCGGTCATTCGCCGGGTTCCATGGATCGCCGGGGTCCCACCGCATGACGTCATACATGAGCGTCACGACGACGTGCATGATCGACAGGGCACTCGTCGGGTGCCCCGACCCCGCCGCGGTCGTCATCCGCAGGACTTCTTTCCCGAGTTCAATCGCCTTGGCATGCACAGACTGGGTCACGGACATCATACGTCTTTCCTGTAGCGTGGGTGCCCCATCCCCTCCGGGGGTGGGGGACGGAATCGACCGCCGATGTTACACAAGCATCACCCGTTGCCGTCACCAACGACTTCAACTGTCCAGCCCTGCAAGGAGCGGGGCACGCGCAAACTCAGCGGGTGCTTGAAAAGCCTCTTCAGGGCTGCGACCGTGAGGGAGCGGGCCGTGTTAGGCAAAGGTCCCCGCTCCCTTACGGTCGCGGCTGTGATCATTCCGCTCCTTTTCAAACACCCTCTCAGATCGAATGAACCACTAGGCCCAATACAAGCGTATTTTGCAAGCTCGTAGCCCGTGCTTGGCGGGCAGGGATCGGTGGCGCGGGCCACCCGCGCCGACCACTGGTCGTGTCATAGCCATGGTATCGGATTGTCGTTGGCTCACGCGGTTCCTCGCTTTCATCCAGGCTGAGTGACCTTTCCCACGTGCAGGTGCTCGTCAATGGCATCCCGGAGCCCGGTCCGCTCGGCCACCATGTGTATGGCCCCGATGCCACCAGGACCCAGCCCGCGGATTCGGTCGGCCAGTTCGTACTGAATGTTACTCGCCGTGAACACGGGCCGGTCCTGTGGCGCCCACACCCGATCACGAAGCGGGTCATGAATCCGACGCCGGCGATTCCGAAGTCTTCGCTTGCGTTCGACGCTCTTTTGGTGTTTCCTGTCGCTCACTCGAAATGCCTCCTTGCGGTTGAGGGTCTCGTTTCTGGATCTCCCTCTTGTACCAGCAAATCCAGGCATTTCGAGCCTTTTCTTTCGCCAAGCGAAGCAATTTACGCTTGATCAGGGATTAGACGAGCATGCCAAGAGAGCACGTTAGCGTATTCAAGGAAGCTGACCAATTCAGAGAGACCGCTCTTTCTGAAGGTTGGCCGAGATATTTGTCGCGAGAAGACGGCGCGACGGAGATCGTTTGCGACGATGTGGAATCGCGACAGGCGAGGTTCGGTGAGCAATATGTCATTGAATCGGAGAAGCCCCGAATAGACTGGAGTGGAATGCTCGACCTCAAAGAGGCCTTCAATCCGGTTACTTCCCGTGCCGATCCATAGAACATCAACCTCCGACAGGACATTGGACACCTCATCAAATCCTGATGGAATCTGCTTGGCAGTGGTAAAGCGCGGCGTCATTGCCCAGTCAAGCCTCCCAATGTCGCTATCAGGCACTCGAACATCATACCCTTTCAGGTGGCCGACCCCGGCAAGTAGACTCTGTACCTGCGAGTGGGAAAGTCCGCAGTCTGGTCGCAATCGCGTGGCATCGAGGCTCTGCTCCAGTAGCGCGAGGCCGATGTACCCTTCTACGCTAAAGCGTCCCTGTTTCGCGATATACAGTTGCCAGGTGTCGTCCTGTGAAATGAGTTGGACCTTGTGCTGTCCATCGCTTGCTGGATCGGACGCCCGGAATACCGCCTCGAAATCAGCATAAGGAATGAGAACAGGAGAAGTGCCATCGTCAAGAAGAAAGCAAACAAAGCTATTACGTCCCTCGAGCTGCTTCAGGTCGACATCGCGCAGGCCGAAAAACGTCTTGCCACCCTCATGCACTTTTGAGTAACGAAAGTAGACTATCGCCGCATCAGCCCCGACGGAGAACAGCGACTGGCTTCCAGAAAGCCGGTGCACTTCACCGAAACGCCGACGCAACTCGTCGAGCACGCGTGTCTTGTAAACATTAGACATTGAAGCTCCGTGTAACCGATGCATCCAGTCCGACGCAGGAAGCCGGCATCTGGGCGCTTAGATTCACTTCGCTGCTGCTCCTAACTAGACTTAGTCCCGTCACGTAGCTTGCGCGCACCGTGCCCCGCGACTTCGGCTACATGCCAGCGACGATCGTACTTCGAGGGCACGCGCACATCGTCGAGATTGCATGTGTACGAGTCGCCTTTGGTGAACCAGAGCAGCACCTCATAGCGCCCGGAGAATCGCTTGGTGGCGTGCAGGCCATGCGCAAAGTGCCATACGATGCGATTCCGCAGCTTGGGCCCGTGCTTTCGGAAGAATGGGCAGTAGGAGATATCCAAGGGAAAGACCTCTGAATCCTTCACGTAATTGCCCACCTGCCAGCAAAGCGATCCTTGGCTACCCAGCACGCGAACCAGCTCATCCACGGTCGGTGCGAGTGCCCGCAGGTAGCGATCAAGATTTGTCGCGTTCTCGTAGTCCTTCCCGGTATTGTAGGGCGGAGATGTGACCACGAGCTGCGCGCTGTTGCTCGGGATCGTGGCGAGCAGTTCCATGCAGTCTCCATGGAAGACCGTGCATTCGTGATCGCGTGCAAATGCAGGGCAGACATCGATGTTGCGTTTCTGCGCCGCGAACAGATTCGCCGGCTCGACCGCGCTGTTGCGCCCGTTCTTGCCGTGGGCAGTTGTCGCCGGTGGCATATCGCGAACCCCTGCAAGGACCTCAGAGACATCGATATTGCAGACAGCCAGAACGACGAAATCTGGCGTGCCGGGCCGCAGGATACCGGGCCGCACCTCCTGCGGCAAACACATTCTTCATCCTCTCCGACTGTTCACCTTGTCCGGCACGACCGGGCATGTATAATCCGGCCGCGACGCAGACATCGCGCTTTGTCGGTGCTTGAAACATAGGCGAATGACCCGTGGACTATTTTCTGATCAACGGCGGCAATCGGCTTCGCGGAACCGTTTCCGTCAACGGCTCCAAGAACGCCTCTCTGCCCCTGATGGCCGCGTCGATCCTGACCGAGGGCGAGACGGTCCTTCGGGGCGTCCCCACGCTGGCCGATGTCGAGACCCTCTGCCACCTGTTGCGCCAGCTCGGCGTGGCCGTCTCACGCGACGATGACGGCGCACTGCATCTCAAGGTCGAAGATGAGATGAACTGCCATGCCGAGTACGACCTCGTCCGCAGGATGCGCGCCAGCGTCTGCGTCATGGGGCCGTTGCTCGCCAAGCGCCGCCAGGCCCGCGTCGCCTTGCCGGGCGGCTGCAACATCGGGGACCGGCCGGTCAACCTCCACCTGCAGGGATTCAAGGCCCTCGGCGCCGACGTCGATCTCGTCGGCGGCGATATCCACCTCAAGGCACGAAAGCTCCGCGGGGCCGAGGTCTTCCTCGGCGGCCCGTTCGGCTCCACCGTTCTCGGCACGGCCAACGTCATGATGGCCGCCACCCTTGCCGAGGGGACCACCGTCATTGAGTCCGCCGCATGCGAACCCGAGGTCGTCGACCTCGCCGATTACCTCAACGCCTGCGGCGCCCGCATCACCGGCCACGGGTCCACGCGAATCACCATCGAAGGCGTCAGCGAGCTTCACGGCTGCAACCACACAATCATCCCCGACCGCATCGAGGCCGGCACTCTCATGATCGCCATCGCCGTGACCAACGGCGACGCGATCATCAAGAACTGCCGAATCGACCACCTGCTCGCCGTCGCCGACCGCCTCCGAGCGATCGGCGTCATCGTCGAGAAGAAGGCCGACGGCGTGGAAATCTCGTGCAGCCGCCGCCTCGAGCCAGTCACCGTCACGACCCAGCCCTACCCCGGTTTCCCCACCGACCTGCAGGCCCAGATCATGGCCCTCCTTTGCCTCGCCGACGGCAATTCGATCATTACGGAAAAAATATTTCCGGACCGTTTCGTGCATGTTGCCGAATTAAACAGAATGGGCGCCAAGCTGCGAAAGGAAGGCCCCGTCGTCATCGTCGAGGGCGTCAAGCGACTCATCGGAGCCCCCGTCATGGCCAGCGACCTCCGCGCCTCCGCCGCCCTCGTCCTGGCCGGTCTCGTCGCGAAGGGACAGACCAAGATCGCCCGTGTCTATCACATCGATCGCGGCTACGAACGCCTCGAAGAACGGCTCGTCGCCGTCGGCGCCGACATTCGGCGGTTTGAAGAATGAACTGCGCCCGCTGCGACTATCTCCTGTGGGAACTCCCCGAAGCCCGATGCCCCGAGTGTGCCACGCCCTTCAAGGTTACCGACTTCGCTTTTCCACCCGACGGCGTCCACTTCCTCTGCCCGAGTTGCGGGCAGGCGTATCTCGGCAATGACGGCCATGGCCTTCCGTCGCCAAGGCGTTTCGCCTGCGTCGCCTGCGGGCGACAGCTCGACGCCGTCCGGCTGATGGTCCGGCCTCAGTACGACGGGGTCCGCGGCACGCCGTTCCGCGGCGGCACGCCGTGGGAGCACCGCGACCAGTTCGGCCGCGTGCAGGCCTTCCTGGACAGCCTCGCCAGGCTCGCCACCCAGCCCGGGGAATACTTCCGCCAGTCCTACGCCGATGGGTCGCGCTCCGGCGCCCTCGTCTTCAGCATCCTCTGCGCCTACGCGGCCACGGCCATTCTTGTCTGCGGCCTGCTCCTCATGGGCGCCCTTCGCCCGACGGGTATGATCCCGACCGCCCTGGTCTCCGCGCCCCGGTTCCTGATTTTTTTGATTGTCTTTATTCCGTTTGCTCAGATCGCCTGGACGGCCAGTTACGGACTCCTCATCCAGGCTGTGCTCTTCTGTCTTGGACAGCGCAACAGCGACCCCGAACACTCCGTCCGCGCCGTGGCCTACGGCAGCGCCGTTTTCCCCGCTCTGGTCCTGCTTCCGCCGGTCGGCCTCCTCTGGTACATCGCCGTCGTCGCCAGTGGCGTCGAGAACCTCCACGGGACCTCCCGCCGCCGTGCCGTCACGGCGACCCTCGTGCCCGTCCTCCTCGCCGCCAACATCCTCCTCGCTCTTGTCTATACGATCGCCTGACGCCGTTTCTGTTTTTTCGTAGCGCCGGGCTTCAATTGGCGCATGGTCCGTTCCGATCACACGACCTCTCGCCTTCTGGTTCTCTCACGGGCCCATCCGGACGCCGCTGCCTCGCGCAGGTCCACCACTACCCGACAACAGATCGCCACGAAGCGTAGATGAGTGGGCGAACGCCCCTTCCCACATGCGATCAAAGGCCGCTCCCGTCGAGTCGGGCCGTGACGCGCTGGAGGGTGGGGCCGATCGGGGTGCGGAGGACGAGGTCGGCGATGTCGTCGAGGGGGGTCGGGTCGTGATTGAGGATGATGAATTGGGCGCCGTTGGCCCGGGCTATCTCGGGCAGGCCGGCGGCCGGGTGCACGACCAGGCTGGACCCCATCGCGAGGAAGCAGTCGCAGGTCCGCGCGAGTTTGATCGCCTCGGCCCAGGTGTCGGCGGGCAGGTCCTGCCCGAATGAGACGGTCATAGATTTCAAGATGCCGCCGCAGTCGTCGCAGGCGGGTTCGTGCTCGCCGGCTTCGAGCCGGGTCTGGATTTCTTCGCCGGTATATCGCCGGTCGCAGGAGAGGCAATGCACCTTCATGGCGGTGCCGTGGACTTCGAGGACGCGGCGGCTGCCGGCTCGCTGGTGGAGTTCGTCGATGTTCTGGGTGATGACCGCCCGGAGGTGGCCCCGGGCTTCGAGCCGGGCCAGGGCGAGGTGCCCGGCGTTCGGCCGGGCGGCGGCGAAGGCGGGGATGCTCTCTTTTCGGATCTGCCAATAGCGTCTCCGTTCGGCGGGATCACGGAGGAAATCCTGATACATGACCGGATGATGGCGCGACCAGACGCCGCCGGGGCTTCGAAAGTCCGGGATGCCGCTCTCGGTGCTGATGCCCGCGCCGGTGAACGCGACACCGCGTTGCGCCTCGCGCAACCAGTCGGCGAGCGTCTTGATGGCCTCGTTCGAGGAGGTGCTCATGGCATGGCCTCCGCCGATTTGCAGTGGTCTTCGCGGATCAGGGCGGCGAGCTTGCACCGGAGTTCGTCGCGCACGCGCCGGGCGACGGCAAGGCCGGCGTCCTTGTCATCGAGCATCGCCGCCGGGTCGTCGAGCGGCCAGTGGAGGGTCTTGCTCGCGCCGGGAAACGCCGGACATTCTTTTCGCGCGGCATCGCAGACGGTCACGACGTAATCAAACGACTGGTCGGCGAATTCCGTAACGCTCTTGGAGCGTTGGGCAGCAATGTCGATGCCTACTTCCGCCATGGCCGCGATGGCGTAGCGATGCACATAGCCGGCCGGGCGCGTGCCGGCCGAGTGCGCCTCCCACTCGGCTTCGGCCAGGTCGCGCACGAGGGCTTCGGCCATTTGCGACCGGCAGGAGTTTCCGGTGCAGAGGATGAGTATTCGCCGTTTTGTCATCGTGCTGCTCCGTCGCGGGCGCGGTCGCGGCCTCTTCCTGCCGCCCAATCGGCACGGCGCATGGTAGGCCGCCGGCCGTCTCGGGCAAGTCCGAGGCGAGGTCGCTTTCGATGCGGCTGGACGACCCGTATGATCGCCACGCGCTCGGATGCAAGCCGCGACGGCGTGGCCGAGCGTCGGATGGATTGATGAGACCGCATGACGTGCAAGTACGCGATAGTCATTGCCAACGGCGCCGCCGATGAACCGGCCGAGGCATTGGGGGGCCGGACACCGCTGGAGGCGGCCAACATTCCCAATATCGACGGCGTCGTTTCGGAGGGCCGGCAGGGCATGGTTCGGACGATCCCTGCGGGGTTCGCAGCGGGCAGCGACGTGGCCGTACTGTCGCTGCTGGGCTACGACGTTCATAAATGTTACACAGGTCGCGCTCCGATCGAGGCCGTCGCGCAAAACATCCGCCTGGGGCATGACGAGGTCGTCTTCCGTTGCAATCTGGTGACCGTGGTCGATGGAGAACTGGTGGACCATGCAGGCGGCCACATCCGTACGGCCGAAGCCCGCCAGGTGATCGACGCATTGAACGCGGAGTTTTCCGCAGAGCCGGTGCGTTTCCATGCGGGACTGTCGTATCGTCACCTCATGGTCATCAGCGATTCGTCGGTTCTGGACACCGCGTGCATCCCGCCGGATGCGATTCAGTCGGAACGAGCGGCCGACTACACGGCGAAGGGTCCCGGCGCGGAGCGGATCAACGCCATCGCGCGGCGGGCCAGCGCGATCGCGGCGTCTCATGACGTGAACCTGGTGCGTGAGGACCTGGAGGAGATGCCGGCAAACGCGGTCTGGCTGTGGGGACAGGGCGTCACGCCGATCCTGCCGCGGTTTCGGCGGCGATTTGGCGTGGTCGGCGCGGTGGTCGGCGCGGTGGACCTGATGCGCGGACTGGCCAAGCTGGCGGGCCTGGCGTGGGCCGACGTCGCCGGCGCGAGCGGCGACCTCGGGACCGACACGTCTGCCAAGGGGCGGGCGGCGGTCGACGCACTGGACGAGAACGATCTCGTGGTCGTCCATGTCGAGGCCCCGGGCGAGGCTGCGCTGATGGGGGATGTCGATGCGAAGGTCGAGGCCTTGGAGCGGATCGACGCCGATATCGTCGGACCTCTGCTCGGGCGGTTGCGCGAATACGACCAATGGCGAATCCTGATCGCACCTGATCATGTGGCGACGACTGCGGGCCGGAGGGTCGTTGGCCAAGCGGTGCCGTTCTGCATGGCCGGGCCGGGCGTGCCGCGCGGGCTGCACGGGTTGCGGTTTGGCGAGTCGGTGGCCGCCGCCACCGATTTTCATATCGAGCGCGGCTGCGAGCTGATGGAGTTCTTCTTGCGGCGATGACTTGCCGAGAGCGTCTGGCGAGCGGACAATCCGATCGGTTTCATCCTCACTGGATTGAGGGAGCCTGCGCAAGGAAACGGTCACCATGCTTCGCACGAAGGTCATCGCGACACTCGGTCCGGCCTCTGATTCGCCGGCGGTCATCGGCGAACTTCTGGAGGCGGGCGTCGATGTCTTTCGGCTCAATTTCTCCCACGGCACGCTGGAGCAGCACGGCCGCACGCTCGAGAACATTCGAGCGACCTGTCGAGAGCGGGCCGCGACGGCCGCGGTCATGGCGGATCTGTGTGGCCCGAAGATTCGGGTCGACACCCTCGACGGCGGCGGGTTCGATGTTGCCGTCGGACAATCGCTTGACATCGTCGGGCAGACTGTTGTCGGTGATGCTTCGCGGGTCAGCACAAATCGGCCCGAACTGGTCCACGAGGTCGCGGTCGGGCATCGGGTTCTAATCGACGACGGCGCCGTCCGCCTGCGCGTGCGGGCGGCGCATGCCGACCGGATCGAGTGCGTCTGCGAGGTCGGGGGGCGGATCAGCGATCACAAGGGGGTGAATCTTCCGGACAGTGATCTGGCCCTGTCGGCGCTGACCGAGAAGGATTGTCGGGACCTGGACTGGGCGCTGGCGCAGGGCGTGGACTATGTCGCGCTGTCGTTTGTCCGCACGGCGCAGGACCTGATGGAATTGCGTGGGCAGATGCCGCTGGGTGCTCCGGAGTGTCGCGTGGTGGCGAAGATCGAGACGCCGCAGGCCATCGCTCACATCGACGAGATCATCGAAGCGGCGGACGTCGTGCTGGTGGCGCGGGGTGACCTTGGCGTCGAGATGGACCTGGCGGGCGTGCCGCTGATCCAGAAGGACCTTACGCGGCGTTGCCAGGCGGCGGGCAAGCCGGTCATCATCGCGACGCAGATGCTTCAGTCGATGGTCGACAGCTCCACCCCGACGCGGGCCGAGGTGAGCGATGTCGCGAACGCCATACTGGATTCGGCGGATTGCGTCATGCTCAGCGCGGAGACGGCGGTCGGCCGCTTTCCCATGGAGGCTGTTCGTGTCATTGGTCGCGTTGGGAAACAGACCGAGGCCTTTCTGGCCACGACGGATCATCGGCCGGAGGTCCTGTCGCCGGCGATGCGGCGGGTGACGACTGTTGTCGTGAACGGTGCGAGTCTGCTCGCGCGGGAGCTGCACGCGCGGCTCGTGGCCGTCTGGACCGAGGCAGGCAACACGGCCCGGCTGTTGAGCAAGCACCGGTTGGACTCACTGGTTGTCGGCCTGTCGCCGGATGAGCACGTCTGTCGGCGGATGGCGATGTATTATGGGGTTCTGCCGATTCGGATGGCGCGCATCCCCCACGCGCCGACGATGCTCGTGGAGATCGATCGGATCCTGCTCGACCGACAGCTCGCCGAGCCGGGCGACTTGATCGTCGTGGTCGCCGGGACGCACCTCGATCATCCGGGCGACACCAACGCCCTGTTGATTCATCTCGTGGGCACGCCCGATAGCGATCCGGCCGTGTGAGGCCCTGCACGTCCCTTAATCACTGTTCATCCCGTCGGATGGATTGGCCGATTGGAGACGGGGCCGAAGTTGCGCTGCGTGCGCGCCGTTGGAGGGGACTCCGCGTGGCTGAGTTGTTGGATGAAACCTTGTCCGCCCGCCTCTCCGGCGTGAAGCCTCGGCATGAGCGTCAACTGGAGGCCCTGGTGCGGGTCAGTCGTGCGCTCGGCACGGCGTCGGATCAGCGGGACCTGATCCGGACGATCGTGCGGCAGGTGACGCTGGTCTTCGATGCGGAACGGACCACGTTCTATCTGCATGATCCTCAACGTGACGAGCTTTGGAGCGAGGTGGCCGAGGGATTGGAGGCGATGCCGTCGCGGTTGCGCGTGGCCGAGGACCAGGGCATTTGCGGCCATGTCTTTCGGACGCGCTCGCCGCTGTGCCTGCCTGATGTATTGAACGACCCCCGGTTCGCTCGAGCGATCGCCGACCAGGTTCACTACTATCCGCGGTCCATGCTAGTTGTTCCGGTCGGGTATCGAGCGGATCGGTGCGACGGCGTTCTTCAGGTGATGGATCGTCGGGCCGGCCATTTCAGCAGCGAGGACATTCCGCTGATGGAGGCGATCGCGGTGCAGGTCGCGATCAGCCTGGAGAACTCGCGACTGCACGTCGCCCAAACTCGACAATTTGAAAGTTTCATCCGGGCCTTGAGCGCCGCGCTCGACGCCCGTGATCCGCTGACGGCCATCCATTCGATCAACGTGGCGAACTATGCGATGGGCGTCGCCGTGAAGCTGAGGCTGGACGCCGGCGAGATCGAGCGGATTCGCATCGCCGGGTTGCTGCACGACATCGGAAAGATCGGCGTGCGGGAGGTTCTGCTGACAAAGCCCGGCGCGCTGTCGGCGGACGAGTTCGAGGAGATGAAGCAGCACGCGGCACACTCCCGGACGATCCTGTCGCAGATCGAGTTCATCGAGAGCCTGAAGGGCGTGGACTTCGTGGCGGCCGCCCATCACGAGAAACTCGACGGGAGCGGATATCCCGACGGCTTGCAGGGCGACGCCATCCCGACGGCCGCCCGCATCCTGGCGGTGGCGGACATCTATGACGCCCTGACACAGACGCGGCACTATCGCCAGAACATGTCGGCGGCGGAGGCCCTGGCGATCATCGATGAGATGACGCCGGAGAAGCTCGATGCCCGGTGCGTCGCGGCGCTGAAGCGGTTTCTCGGCGTCGACGGGTCGGGTTCGATTCAAACGCCGCACGCCGGCACTTCGTAGGCTCTTCCGCGTGGCCGTGCATCGCGATGTCCGGTCGATTCATACGCCGCCCACCGGCCGCCTCGCATCGAGGCTGACCAGACCGATAACGACCAGGCATTGAATTTCCCTCCGCGCTCCGGGTAGAATCAAGACTGGAGGAGGGGCGTCATGAAGCGGCCGATCCTGATATCAATTCTTGTCTGTTTTGTTGCGGGTTGCGGTGTGGTGCCGGAGACGCTGCCCATTCCGGCGCCGGTGGCAGACGCCGTGGTCGAGGCCGTCGATCGATTGCCTCCGCAGGTGCCGCTGGGCACAGTCGTGAGCCGGATCGGCCTGGAGGGGCGGTGGATCCTGACCGGCGATGACGCCACGCGATTCTGTCTGAGCATTCAGCAGACACGTGTAGCGATTCTGACCGTCGGTTGCCGTCCGGACGGGACCGGCTTTGCCGCGCGGGTGGTGGACGCCCCGCGGGCCTCGATCGCCGGTTCGACGCTCTTTCTGACCGCATCGTTCAATCCCGTCTTGTTCGACACGGCAGTGGCGCGGCTGGTCTTCACCGGCGACCGCGCGAGCGACGGTTCGTACGTCGGTCTGCTTCGCATCGAAGACCCGACGGCCGAGCCGGCCCTCTCGGAGCGCCCGGCGGTTCTGGCCCGGCCGTAGAACAGAAGGTCCGTCCGGCAGGCACCCACGCGCCTGGAATGGAACCCTCGGCTTGCCACTGGCTGCGCCCCCTCGCACCCCGTATCCTTTCCCGGATGTCCAATGAACCCGGTGCGGAAGACCGTGGACGCATTGCCGAACTGGTTCGCGGCTTCAGCGCAAACATCCGAACGCTGCGCGGGGCGCAGACCCTCGAAGCGACTGTCCGCCAGGAGTACATCGACCCATTCTGGAAGGCCCTGGGTTGGGACGTGTCCAACACGGCCCATCGCAGCGCCGCGGAAAAGGATGTGGTCATCGAGGCGACGGTCGGGACCATCGAAGCCCAGCGCCTCAGGTCCCGGCGTCCGGACTACCTGTTTCGGATTGACGGGTTCTGCCGCTTCATCGTCGAGGCCAAGAAGCCGGCTGTCGATCTGGCCACCGACAAAGACGCCATCTTCCAGGCCAAGACCTACGCCTGGAGTGCCCAGATTCCCTTTGCGATCCTGACCGACTTCGAGGAGTTTCGTCTTTTTGATGCCACACTGAAGCCCCGACACGACGAACCCCAGCGCGGCGTGATCGAAGACTTTGATCTTCGCTACGAAGACTATCCGGCTCAGTGGGATGTGCTTTGGAGCACCTTCGGCCGCGAGGCCGTGGCCGCCGGTTCGCTCGAACGGCTGCTCGCACGCATCAAGAAAGTTCGCCGGGGCCGTCGCATCCGCGGCATCGACCGGATGCTCGTGGACCTGCGCGGCAGCGAGCCCGTCGACCGGGCTTTCCTCGCCCATCTGGAGGATTATCGCGAACGATTCGCCCGCGAACTCTACCGCGAGAACCCCGGAGCCTTTCCGCAGGCCGACACCCGCCACGGCGCCGCCACCCTCACCGAGGCCGCCCAACGCCTCATCGACCGGCTGGTGTTCATTCGCGTCTGCGAGGATCGAGACATTGCCGACTGGGGCGGTCTGCGAAGCGACCTGGACCGGGCCGTCCGGGAGCGCATCGAACTCCACGACGTCCTGCTCACCCGATTCCGGCAACTCGATCGCGAGTACAACGGGTATCTCTTCAAGCCCCATTTAGTACTTGTTTAGCGGGTCGACTAAGCGGCGCAGCCGGTCGGGGCGGTCATGGGGCCGCACGCAGGGCTGTCGGAACGTGCGGCCTTTCGCCCCGGTGTCCGGGTTGACCAATGGCATATCGAAGCTGCGCTCGGCTTCGACGATCTCAACGTCGTCGTTCTCGTAGCGCCAGAAGTGCCCGGACAACAGCTTTTCGACCGTCACCCGTTCAACGTCCCACTTGAACGGGTCGGCCCACTCTGGCACGGCAGTGTAGCCGGCCGCGACATTCATCACGGCAACGGCAGCATCGGTGCCCTTGTTATGCAATTCGAGGCCGCGGTGGAACGCCGAGCCGAGCCGGAGTGCATCAGCCGTGCGAATGCGCGACAGGCCCAACTCGTAGCGGAGGTAGTGCTTTCGGGCACACTGGCGGAGTGTTGCGAGCCGCGTGGCGGTCAGGAGGTTGCTGCTCATAATCCAGCCTCCTGTAGCCGTCGGTCGGCGACGGCGTGATCGGCGACCGGCACCGCGTTGGATGCTTCGACGATCCTGTCGTTGCGGGCGAGTTCGTCCCCGTATTCAGCGACCCACTTCATCGTCGTGTAGAAGCGGCGACCGAGTTGTAGGTATTGGAGGTGGACGCGGTGCCCGCTGCGTGTCGGCGTTCCCCGCCGTGCCCACCGCCAGACGGTCTGTCCGCTGCGTGGTTCGGGGAGGAGCTTGCCGGCGTCAGCGAACGTGAGAAGCGTGGTGCTGTCGTTGTGTTCATTCATGCCGGGAATCGTGAGAGGAGATTCCCGCGTGAAAGAAAAAAAATGAGCCGCGAATCGGTAAGCCTTTGCGGCCAAGTCGGTTATGCGGCAAAAGTTTTTCCGTTCATACATTCTTTCGTAATTATTTCACTTGCGGCGAACGCGGTACGGCGCGATCATGCGTCTCGATGCCTGTGTTCCTTTCCATTCTTTTCGCGGTGCCCTTGCCGGGGAACCAGACGCGGCCAATTCAACGTCTCGTCCGCCGACCAGCCCTCGTCGTTTCCGTGCCGGTGCCGGAAGACACGCAACTCATCGACCGGCTGTTTCGAGCCTACGAGAAACAGCGAGTGGGTTACGTTGACGTACTGCGCGACAAGGTGCGGGCGTTGACCGACAAGCCGTTGCCGCGGAACGCCGAAAAAAGACGTGAGGCGAAACTGCGGCGAGGTCGGCTGTTACGCAAGTGGCGGCGGAAAATCCGCGCGCTCGAATCGCAGTCTGATCCGGTGTTTCCGCTGCTACGTTTGCGAGCAGGATCGGTCGGCATCCTTGGCGATGTGCTTGAACGTTTCGTCGTTGTAGAAGTCCGCGACGGCCACAGCGCCATCATCAAGCGGTTGCGACCTGAGCGAGATCACAGTGGACGGTTGTACCGGTTGAAAGCTGACACGCACGGACTGATCGACGGTGACGTGCTGGACCTGGCGAACGTGGTCCTGTTCGTTGCGGGCACGACGAAAGACGGGCACACGACCGCGTTGGTGCTCCGCCGTGTGTCCCGAAATATCACGGAGGTCTTTCGTGCTAGTTTTCCTCGTCCATCCGGTCAAGGTCTTTCTCGCGTTCCACTAACCGCCAAGCATTGAGCGATGCGGGGTCGATGCGTCGCTGTCGGCCATTGCCGGTGCTGTGGATTGCACTGGAATTGCAGCCTCGTGTGATCTTCACACTAGCGTGTTCCAGCGACAGCCCGTCCACGTCGTTCTGATGCAGCCGTGCTGCTTCCGTGACCGTGAGCCAGTTATCGGAACGTGCGTTGGTGAGGCGGACGCGAAACACGATCTCGGTGATGCCTTGAGATCGTAGCTCTTTGAGCGTATCGACCGGCACGAGGAGGAGCCGGCCGTTCGAGTCACAGACACGGCAGTGCATCGTCTCCACAACCATCGCGTTTCTTCCGAATGAGCCTGTGCCGCCTCCTCGCTTTTCCTCAGGCGACTCTGTCGCCGTCGTACGTTGAAGCGCTCGGCGCAAGCCATCCAATGAGCTACCGATAAGGAAGGGGCATCGCTGTAGCCATAATCTACCGCAGCGCTCCACATCGATTCGTTGAACGCATGCTGATGCGTTGGAGTGGAGATCGATTCGGCTACTGCGAAAGTGACATGATGACTGGTCTTGCCCGAATCGATGCATCAGCCCCGTGTGCCCGCAACTCTCAAGGCCAGTTGTTCATCACGATCAACATAGACGGCTTCGGTGACTACGGCACTCGAATGCCCCAGCAGAATGCGGGCGGCCTCCAATCCGAACTCGCGGCGGATCAGCGTCGCGGCGTTGTGGCGGAGCTGGTGCGGATGCCAACGGTGGGCCTTCCGCCAGGCCTTGAGTTCCTGCTTCTGCTTCAGCGTCAGGCGGGCCTGCCATTGGGCCTTGGTCTCGCCATCGCGCTTGGCCAGCGGGTCCGGTGGGGGAAAGGCTTTGTCACAGGCGTATTGAATCGCCCGAAGGTAGCTCGGCGTAGTATAGCGGTCGCCGGCCTTCCAGCGAGGATGGTCCTTTCGGCATATCCCCGGCCGGTTGCCGCACGACATCGGAGTCTTGCGTGCAGCGTGCATGGCGGCTCGGCGTTCGATCTCTGCCTCAGCCGGACTGAACAGGTGAGCGGTCGTTGAACGCCCGGCAAGGAACGACCGGATGACGGCCTGAGCTTTCGGGCCGAGGTGGACAACGCGAGTTCGACCACACCAAGCCGTCTTGTGCGTCTCAGGACGGAACACCCAAATCGCTTCGCTCATGTCGAGGTCAACGGGCCGCATCCCGCACACCTCGCCGGGCCGCATCCCTGTCAGTCGTTGAAGTTCGATCATCGCAGCAACTTGCCGGGAGACGTGCGGCAGCACGGCGTCGATCGCCTCGTCCGGCACCGGCCGCACGGGCGGATTGTCATGGGCTTCCGTCTGTCCGCGCCGCAACGGTTCGATCGTCGCGAGACGCTGATAGCTTTCGACCGAGCATGTTTCGTGAGACACGCCCCACTTGTAGATTCGTCGGATGCGGTTCGTCTGTTTGTTGCAGTAGCCGCGCGACCAGCCGAGTTCGATCATCGCGGTGCGAACGTCACGGAGTCGGTTCGGACCAACCGACTGTGCGGGCAGGTTGCCGCACAGTCGGCGGAACAGACGAATCGCCAAATCGTAGTTGGCCGATTCACCTTGGCTGAATCGGTCGATCTCTGAGCGACGGAAGGCGTCGCACAACTGCGTGACGGTCGGCCCGCCCACAGATCGTGTTTGTCGAGCCACGTCGTGAACGGCGACCGACCCGGACTGCAATTCGGCCAGCACGCGGGCGTACCGCTCCTGGCTTTCCGGGCTGCCGTAGGGGCCGAGCCAGACATCCCGGCGGCGATTGGTGGCAGGATCAGTGAACGTGCAATAGGCGACGGTCTTGCCGCGGATCGTGCGGCGGCGGTACTTCGGCGGTTTCGGTGGACGTGGCATCCTTGGTCTCCCGTTTTGAGGAGCGCGCTCCGCGCTAAAACAGTGTCTTGTCCCGGAACGGAACGACCTGACGGGAGTCCCAAGCCCTTGCAATAACTTGACTTAGGATGACTAGCGGGGGCAGGACTCGAACCTGCGACCTCCGGGTTATGAGCC
>JBHHVX010000046.1:0-25742 GCA_046754505.1 Phycisphaerae bacterium
CGCGGGTGGACCGGGGCGGAGGACCGCGCGGTTCGCTGTACGGGAAGAGAAACGGGTCGTATGACGGCCGAGGTAGAAGCGAATGAAGCCGTATCGGTGTCCTGAAATTGCCCAACTGGCCCATGAGCTGACGATGTCGCCGGTGCGCCATCGGATTCGGCAGGTGGCCGGTGTGGTGCGGGCGATCGAGCTGATCGAGCCGTCTCAGGACTACCCGTATTCGTTTGTGTGCTATCACGTCACGGGCTATCACCCCAAGCAGCCGGTTGAGGGTCTGCTGGGCGGCAAGGCGCTCTTGGCCGATCTGTCGCGTCTGGTGGATACCCTGACGTCATCGGCGCCGTTGCCGGCCGCAGGTCGGCTGTACGATGCGGCCGGACTGGCAAAGCGATTTCGGGTTTCGACAAAGACGATTTCCCGCTGGCGGGAGCGCGGCCTGGCGAGTTGCTGGTATGCGTTTTCGGACGGAAAGACGCGCGTCGGATTCGCGCGGCGATCGGTCGAACTGTTCGTCGCGCGGCATGGTGAGGTCGTCCGCCGAGGGGCGTCGTTCCGGCTGATGGGGGCAAAGGAAAAGGCGGAGATCGTGGCCCGGGCGCGGGAGCTGGTCGCGGCCGAGCGCTGCACCCTGCATGCCGTCACCCTGCGACTCGCGTCTGAGACCGGCCGCGCGGTGGAGACGATTCGCTATACGCTGCGCCGGTTTGATCGGGATCATCCGGAGTCGGCGATGTTCGACCGGACCGAGCGCGGACGTCCGATCGACGAAGAGACGGTCATCTTCGAGGCCCATGCGTCCGGCGACTCGATCAAGGCGCTGGCGTCGCGATTCAACCGGCGAGAGCCGGAGATCCGGCGGATCGTGACGCGGGTCCGGGCGGCACAACTGGCGGAAGGGCCTGTCGCATACATCTACAACGAGTCGTTCGATGCCCCCGGCGCCGAGCGGGAGATTCTTTCCGAGTCGGCGGCGGCTGCGCGCGGTGAGGATTCGGGCGACGACGTGAAGCTGACGCGGGTTCCGGGCGAGGTCCCGGCCTACCTGCGGGCACTGTACCGGATTCCGCTGTTGTCACGCGAGGAAGAGGCGGTGATGTTTCGCCAGATGAACTTCCTGCTGCATCAGGCCGAGTTGGTTCGCCAGCGGCTTGCGTCGCACGTCACCGAGGCGACGTCGGACGAGATCGGCGAGATGGAGTCGCTGCTCGACCGCGCCGGCGTGATCAAGAACCGGATCATTCAGGCGAACCTGCGGCTGGTCGTCAGCATCGCCAAGCGCCACCTGCCGGGCCGGCGGTCGGCCAATCTGTTCGAGCTGGTCAGCGACGGCAACATCGCGTTGATGCGGGCGGTGGAAAAGTTTGATTATGCCCGGGGCTTCCGGTTCAGCACATATGCCTCATGGGCGATCACGCGGCACTACGCTCGGAGCATCCCGGACGAGTTGCGTCATCAGGATCGCTTTCAGACCGGTCACGAAGAGGTGGTGTCGATGGCCGGCGACCCGCGCGGCGTCGAGTCGGCCGAGTCGGCGGCGGAGCAGGCACACCATGCGATTTCAAACATCATGCACACGCTCGACGCGCGCGAGCGGTCGATCGTCCAGCGACACTTCGGCCTGCGCCGCGGCGGCAAGCGACAGACGCTGAAGGATATCGGGTGTGACCTGGGCCTCAGCAAGGAGCGTGTGCGTCAGATTGAACGACGGGCGCTGGAGAAGCTTCGCGACGCAATCGGCGAGCGCGGCGTCGAACTGCTGGCGGGCTAGTGCCCTGTCATCTCTGGACTGGCGGGGTGTGTGGACAAGATCGCCCCTGCGTTGTCAGAGGAGCTACACCGGTGAGGTGTGGCGGAGCGTGAGTTGCGATCTCCACCATACGTATCCGGTTTTGTTCCATTCTTGGACTTCCATCAATCATAGTTTTCGGTGTGGCTTGCTCGGGCGCTCGCGAGGACGCCATAGCAGAGCGTGAGCAGCGTCAGGGCGCAGCCGGCCGTCAACATGGCGTAGGACCTCATCTGATTACTGCTGGCCAGACGATAGAAGAAGAGCACGCCAAATTGATCGACAAACCAAACGGCGAGGTAGATCATCCACGCCGGTAACCAGAGGGCGGCTGCGGCCCGACTGTATGCCATGCGGTTGGACCGTCCGAACAGGAGCAGCGCCGCGCCGGCCGCGACGGCCGCGACGGCGGCCAGCTCGGTCATGCCAACGGCAACGGCCGCTGCGAAGACGAAAAAGACGCCCCACATGGTCAGTACGGCGGACCAACCCCAGCCGGTCACCGGCACGAGAAGGAGGACGGCGACTGAAGCCCCGATCACAGCCGACAGCAGGGAACACTGCATCGCAAATATCCACGGGAGCCGTTGGCCGAGCCGGGCCCCGTCCCGACTCCAGAAGGTGCTCGGAGCCAGCAGCGCCCGCCGGTACATCGACCAAAACGCGAGATCGAGGGCGCCGTACTGTTCAATGAGTGCTCGGCGGATCGTGAAGGCGCGGCCGCACTCCGGGCAGCGCCGCTCGATCAGCCCACGCAGGTTATAGCCGCATCCAGGACAACGCAGGTCGAACCCCACGGGGCGGTCACGGGGGCGTGTTGGTCGAGCGGCGGTCCGATCGACGCGGATGTCGGGAAGCGACGGCATGCTGGCGACTCCACGAGGCGTTGAGTTTCAGGCCGTTGGGAGATACTATACCGCACTTTGAATTGTTGGAAATGACGGCGCTGTCCATCGCTCGCACCCCTGACCCGGATGGCGGACCCGGGCATGGGGTCGGGGGTCTGCGGAACAGTGTCCACATGGGACGTCGGGCGGGGGTGTTCGCACATGGCCTGCCGTTGCTGGAAAGCCACGCATGAAACTGACAGAGTATCTGACCCTGCCGCTTGTCCGAGTACCGCTCAAGGCGACGGACAAGGCGCAGGCCATCACGGAACTGGTTGACTTACTCGCCGAGAAGGGAATGACCGGCGACCGAGACGTGTTGCTGGAGGCGGTACTCGAACGAGAGTCGCAGCGAACAACGGGGATCGGCCGTGGATTTGCCGTTCCGCACGCGAAGTGCGACGCGGTCGGCCGGTTGGCGATTGCGTTCGGCCGCGCGGCGGAGCCGATCGATTTTTCCGCGATCGATGGACGACCGGTAACCCTGATCGCACTGCTGGCCAGCCCGACGACGGCAACGAGCCTTCACATTCAGGCCCTTGCCAAACTGAGCCGGATGGTTATGAACGAAGCCATCCTGGACGCCCTGCTGTCGGCGAAGACGAGCGACTCGTTTTACAAGGTGATCAGCGACAACGACGCCGGCTCGTGATGCGGGACTCCGGCGTCGCCCGTGTAGCTCCCGCCTCGCCCGATGGCCCCGGATGACCCTTCTGACGACAGCCTGCGGGGCGCTTGCGGCGGCGCCCGACGTGGCGATTCACTTCGACATTCCCGAGATCGAATACGCGGCCGGACCGCTGGTCGGGCTGGCCCTCATCCTGTCGGCAGTTGCCTACATTCGACGCGGCCGCGGTCCGCGGCAACGCCTACTGCGTGTCCTGGCTGTCGTCGCCGGGCTGGCAATTACGGTCGTCGCCGCGTACTACATCGGCCGGGCGGGCGCCGGGACGCGGCGGGGCGCGCTGCTCGCCGCCCTCGCGCTCGTCGCGCTGGAATGGGCGCCGCGGACCTATTTAAAGACGACCGTCACCATTCGACCCTGGGTGCGGTTTGTGCTCATCGGTCTGCGGCTTATGGTCGTCGCGTTGACGCTAATTCTGCTCGCCCGTCCGGTGTTGCGGGAGACCCTTGTCCGGACCCAGCGGCCGACGCTGGCGGTGTTGCTGGACGACTCTCGATCGATGCAGATACGCGACATGGCCGGCGGCAGGAACGGGGCGCTCGTCTCCAGAGCCAAGGCGCTGACCAAGTCCCTGAACACACATTGGAGCCGGTTTCGCCGCCTGGGGACGCCCTTCAACATCGTGGCGTACCGGTTCAGCGAGACCGCCGATCGGGCCGGCCCTCCGTCGGACGCTCCCTGGTCGTTAGAGGCGGCGGGCGATCTGACCGACATCGCCGGAACGCTGTCTCGGATGGCCGAAGAGGCCGGCACGGCGGAATCGCCACTCGGGGCGGTGTTGCTGCTTTCCGACGGGACACAAAACACGACCGACACGGCGGAGGTCCGTGCGGCGGCGCAATCGCTCGCGGATGGAGACGTGGCCGTCTTTGCGGTGGGGGTCGGCAGCAGCGAACCACGGGGAGACTCTCGCTCGCTGGTGGGGCGAGATCTTCGGGCGCCGGACCGCGTGACCGTTGATGCCACGCTCCCGGTCGGCGCTGATTTCGAATGCGTAGGTTTTGACAAGACGCCTATCGACGTGCAGTGCCTGTGGGACGGCAAGGTCGTCGGCTCTGCGATCCGGACGCCGAAATCGAGCAACGAAACGCTTCATGAAGCGTTCGAATTCGTGACACCGACTGCGGGGTTTCACACGGTCGAGGTTCGCGCCGAACCGCGGGACCGGTCGTGGAAGGAAGGCCCCCGGATTCTGTCGCAATACGTCCGCGTGGTGGATGACCGCATTCGGATCCTGCAGATCGAGGCGCAGCCGCGGAGTGAGGCGGCGTTCATCGCGCGGGCCCTGGCGGGTGAGAAACGATTTCGGTTGACCAAGGCGATTCTGGCGCGGCCGCCGGAGGGAACGTGGTCGAACCCCCTGCCGCGAAAGCAGGCGGCCTGGCGTCGATTCCACGTCATCATCGTGGGCGACGTGGAGGAGCGTGACCTGACGACGACACAGTGGGACGCGATTCGTGATGCCGTCGCGGACCACGGCACCGGGTTGGCGCTCGTGGGCGGATTCGAGCAGCCGGGCCGACGCGGCTTGGCCGGCACGTCGCTGGTGGATATCTCGCCGGTCGAATTGAGCGGGAGACCGGAAATCGACGGAGCGATTCGAGCGCGCCCGACGCCGGCGGGTCGGGATCACCCGATCTGTCGTATCGTTCCGGGAGGCGACGTCGCGGCGGCGTGGCGCCGATTGCCGGCGATGTCCGGGCTGACGCTGCTCGGTACGCCGAAGCCGGCGGCGGAGGTGCTCGTGGCGGATGAGAGCGGGCGTCCGCTGATCGTCGCGGCGACGGTCGGTCGGGGGCGGTGCGTCGCGATGGCGGTCGACTCGACGTGGCGATGGGTGATGCAGTTGGATGACGGCGCGGAGATGCACCAACGGTTCTGGCGTCAGATGGTGTATTGGCTGGCGAACCGACGTCCGAATGTCCACATCACGGTGGACCGCCCGCGCTACGATCTGCTCCGGGTCAGGCCCGGCAGCGACGGTGTCGAGGTCAACGCCTATGTCGTGGACGCGCTCAGCGGTCTGCCCATGTCATCGGCGCGCGTGGCCGTCACACTGACCGATCCCGACCATAAGACGGTGACGCTCGACATGTCGGCGCGCGGCGACCGCTGGACCGGGCAGGTCTATCCGGAACAGACGGGGGCGTATGTACTCAAACTGGCGGTGACGGCGGATGGACGTGAGGTCGGACGGGCGGAGGCGCGTTTCGTCGTGGAGTCCATCGACCGCGAGCGGCGCCAACCCCTGGCGAATCTCGAACTGCTCAAGGCCCTGGCGGCGGTTACGACCAAGCAGGGAGGACGATACGCCGAGTTGAGGGACTTGCCCGAGTTGCTCGACGCCCTGCGGAACGGAGACCACCGGCGACGCGTGACCGAAAATGTGCAGACCGACATCGCGGACGACCTGCGCTGGGAGGTGCTGGCGATCATCGGCGGGCTGTTGGCGATTGAATGGGTGATTCGCAAGCGGATCGGGCTGGTTTGAGCGTCCGGTATGAAGCGGCGCGAGCCGAGAAACCTCGCGCGGTCAGAACACGGCCCCGGTGCGGACAGGCGACGGTGACGGCCCGGATATTTCTCCGGCGATCCTGTTACAATCACGGCATGGTCGGCGCCGACGATCGCCCGAGACTTCGCCCCTTGGAAGTACGACCGTCGCAGCGGCGCCGGGACGGATACGATGTGTTCGACCCGTCGGGAATCGCCGACGGCGTGCTGACATTGTCAGACGCGACGGCATTCATCGTATCCCGCATGGATGGGCTGACTACTCGTGTCGACATTCAGGCGGCGTTCATGCGTCATTTCGGGCGGATGCTTTTCTCCGATGAGATTGACTCACTGATCGACCAGCTTGATCGGGCGCACTTTCTGGAGAGTGCGGCGTTGGACGCCCACATGGCCGCCCTGACCCGACAGTACCGCACGGCAGCGGCCCGGCCGATCCGCGATGCGGCGTCTCTGGGCGCCCCACTCGAGGACCTCGCCGCCTATTTCGACGAGATGCTGAATGGAGACGGGGCCCCGGCTCGCACGAGGCCGGCCGCGGTGGTCGGCCTGATCGCGCCGCACCTGGACTACGATCGCGGCCGGCCGTGTTATGCCGCAGCGTATCACGACCTGGCAATCCGGACGGACGCGACGCGATTTGTCATTCTGGGGACGAATCACTTCGGGCGATCCGCGTCGGTGGTGGGCACACGGAGGGATTTTGAGACGCCGTTCGGGATCGTGCCTTGTGATCACGCGCTGATGGGGCAACTCGATGAGCGTTGCGGCGTCGATCTGTGCGACGGCGAATATGACCACGCACGCGAGCACTCGATCGAATTACAGGTGCTGCTGCTCAAGCATGTGCTGGGCGACCGCCGCTTCACGATCGCGCCCTTTCTGTGCCCGGACCCGTGCGGACCGACCGGGACCGCTCCGCGCGAGGGTCGCGGCGTCGATCTGCGGGACTTCGCAGCCGCGATCCGAGCCGAGGCGGATGACGCGGTGTGTGTGATCGCGGGGGCGGACCTGAGCCACGTCGGCCGCTATTTTCACGACCCGCGTGAGCTTGGTGCCGCGGAGTTGTCGGCGGTTGAATCGTCAGATCGGGCGGTGCTCCGGCACGTTGCGGCGTCAGATCCAGACGCGCTGCTGAAATGCGTCCGAGGATCCTCCAACGCCACCAACATCTGCAGCATCGGTTGCATTTTTGTCCTGGTTTCCGCCCTGGCGAACCGAGCGGCACCGCGTCTGCTGGATTATCATCAGGCCGTCACGACCGAGGCGGAGAACTGCGTCACGTGCTGCGCCGCAGAGTTTACGCGGCCCTGAGAGTGTGCGTGAACAGCGGCGGGTTACCATCCGACCATGCTGTAGCCGGCATCGACGTAGTGGATCTCACCGGTGACGCCGCTGGACAGCTCGCTGCACAAATAGAGCGCGGACTTGCCGACTTCGTCAGAGTCGATGTTCCGGCGGAGCGGTGACTTGGTCGGATAGTGTTCGAGGATCTGGTCGAAGCCGCTGATGCCGGCCGAGCTGAGCGTCCGGCAGGGACCGGCGCTGATGGCGTTGACCCGAATCCGCTTGAGGTCGCCGAGGTCGGCGGCAAGATAGCGGACGGTGCTTTCGAGAGCAGCCTTGCAGAGACCCATGACGTTGTAGCCGGGCACGAACTTAACCGAGCCGAGGTAGCTCAGCGTCAGGACCGCGGCGCCCTCGCGGAGCAGGCCAAACGCCTTCTGACACGCAGAGATGAGCGAGTAGCAACTGATGTCCATCGCTTCCTTGAAGTCTTCCCGCTTGGTCTCCCAGAAGCGGTTGGTCAGGGCCTCGCGCTGAGCAAAGGCGACGGCATGAACGATGAAGTCGATCTGCCCCAGCGTATCCCCGACCTTCGCCATGAACGTCTCCATGTCCTCGTCTTTGCTGACGTCACAGGGGGCGATGAGCTTGGCGCCGATCGGCTCGGCGAGCTTGCGGACGCGCCGCTCCATCTTCTCGCCCGGCAGGTGATTGAACGCGAGTTGGGCGCCTTCCTTGTGGAGCCGATCCGCAATGTACCAGGCGAGGCTGTGGTCGTTGGCAACGCCGAGAATGACGCCTTTCTTCCCGTTCATGAAACCCATGTGTGGCTACTCCTCTCGTGATACGGCTCGACTGTCCACGGAATCAGCCCGTGCGGAGCCGGTAACGCTTGCCACTGTAGGGGCGGCGGCGTGCGAAGTCCACAGGAGGAACACCGTGCTTCGGGGGCTGGGTCCATGGCGGTCTTGGCCGCAACGCCCGGCTGCCCTGATGGGTGCCACTGGCGGCTTGTCCGCCAGTGGATCGACAGACAGTGCCTCTAACGCACACGGGCAGGCAAGCTGCCCGTGGCACCCCGCCGCCAAGACTGTCACGCACCCCCGGAGGCTGGATGCGGTCCGGCGCGACTGTCCGGGACGCACACACCACGCAGGCGTGCGTTGTGGCGGCGTTTTGGTGGGGATAGACTGTCGTGGCGCGATGCTGCGCGACGGGGATGGACAGCGTGCTCGATGCTTCACGGATCGTAATCTTCATTCCCAACTGGGTTGGGGACGTCGTGATGGCGACATCGGCCCTGCGGGCGATCCGACGCGGCTACGCGGCTGCCCGCATCGTGCATGTGTGCCGACCCTATGTCCGGGACGTTCTCGCGGGGAGCGAGCTCGCCGACGAAGTCGTGAGCTGGCCGGCCCGCGGGAGCATGGCGTTGGACCGCGGGGAGGGGATTCTGCGGCGGCTGCGCCGCGAGCGTTTCGATCTGGCCGTGCTGCTGACCAATTCGTTTCGATCGGCCCTGACGGCACGCCTTGCCGGCGCAAAACGGCGCGTCGGCTATGCCCGTGACAAACGGTCCTGGCTCCTGACGGACCGGCTGCTGCCGAAGCGTGAACAGGGATGCTATGTGCCCGTCCCCGCACTGGATTACTACAACGCGCTGGCAGTCTATCTGGGGTGCGATGCGGTGGAGACCGATCTCAGCCTCGCCGCGACACCGTCCGACGAAGCGGTGATCGACGAGCGGCTCGGCGTGAAGGACGCGAATCGGCCGTGGGTGGTGTTGAACCCCGGGGCAAACTTCGGATTGGCGAAGTGCTGGCCGCCGGAGTACTACGCGGCGGTGTCCGACGCCTTGGTCGAGCGGTACGATGCCCGCGTCGTGGCGTCGGCGGTTCCGAAGGAGCGGGAGATCGCCGATCGGCTGGCCCACGCCGCCCGGCGTCCCATCGAGATCATCGTCGATCCGCCGCTCGGGCTGGGTCCATTGAAGGCGCTGATTCGGCGGGCGGACCTGCTGATTACGAACGACACGGGTCCGCGGCACTTCGCGGCGGCGTTTGACGTCCCCGTCATTACGGTGTTTGGATCGAGCGATCCGGCGTGGACGGACACACGGTTTGCTCGGGAGCGGATCGTGCGGCTCGACCTGGATTGCCAGCCGTGTATGAAACGGGTGTGCCCGCTGAAGCATCACAACTGCATGCAACAATTGGAGCCGGCGCAGGTGCTGGCGATGGCGGAGGCGTTTCTGTCGGCGGCGCATGCGCCGGCGGCGGACAAGGTGACGGATGTTGGCCTTTGACCGCATGACGATCGACCCGCCATTTCGCGAGCAATTGCGGCACGCGGGGCTGGATAGCGTGTCGGCGATTGTAGCGTGTCAGGGCGACCGCCTCGCGGCCTGGAGCCGGACGAGTGACACGATCTGGTGCAGAATACCGACCGCTGTCTCATCCATCTATATCAAACGCTATCACTATCCACGGTGGCGCCAGCGGCTGCGGGGAATGTTTCGAGGCACTTTTTTCAAGGCCAGCCGCGCCCGCACCGAGTATCGAACGCTGCGTCTGATGCGCCAGCTCGGCATCCAGGCGGTGCGCCCGATCGCCTGTGGCGAGCGGCGGACTGGGCACTTCCTTCGGAGCTGTTTTCTCATCACCGAAGCGGTCCCCGACGCCATGCCGCTGTCATCCTTTATCCGAACATTCAGCCGGCATCGAGACGGACCGATCGGACGGCGGGTTCGCCGGCAGGTGCTCGGGCGTCTCGCGATGCAGATTCGCCACATGCACGCGTCGGGCTTTGTCCACTGCGACCTGTTCTGGCGTAACGTGCTCATTCGATCGTTGCCGGAGGGACGGTTCGAGTTTTACTTTCTGGATGCCTCGGTGGGCAAGCGGATTCGGATGCAGCAGTGGCGGCAGGACAGCATCGTGCGTGATATCGCGGCGCTCGGCGTGCTGGCGCCGGATTTCTGCTCGAAGGCGGATCAGTTGCGGTTTCTGCGGGGCTATCTCGATAAGCCCAGGCTGGATGCCGATGATCGACGCTGGCTGCGGCAGGTCCAGCAGCAGTCGGCCTTCCTTCGCGCCGCGGAGATCCGCCGCCTGGCGCGGGCTTCGGTCTTCGAGATGCCGATTTCGACGTCTGCAGCGATCGGGCCGTCGCCGGAAGAGTGAGTGCGTCGCGTAACGGCCGGCCTCGGTACCGGATAAGAGAGAACTCGCCGAACCAAGTCGGCCACGGGGAGGCGACGCTACTGATCGGGTGCGCGGGGGCTTCGTGGCGAGCGGAGAAACGCTATGGCTGTAGCGATAAAGAGAAACGTGTCGAGGCCGATCGTCTTCCATCCGGCCGCGCCGCTGTGCTTGCCAAAACAACCGCAGGTGATGTCATAGCCGTTGTAGGTCGCGATGCCGACGGCACCGATGAACATGAGGAGCATGGTGCCAATCAGGAGGGCACCCGCCCGCCGGGCGCCGGGCAGGATCAGGGCGACGGCCGCTCCGACCTCCCACCACATCAGCAGGATCGCAAAGGGATTGGTGTATGCACGTGGCAGAATATGGTAGTTGTTGATGTCGACGACGAATTGTCGCGGCTGCTGAATCTTCGACCACGCGGCATACAGAAACACGCCCGCCACGCCGATGGCGCAGAGGTGGCCGATCCAGACCCACGCGCCGTTTCTCCCGTCGCTCTTCACGGTTCGGTCCCCGTCGCGACGAATTCGTCGAAGTCGCTGGAGGTCTCGAGTTCCGCCCAGCCTTTGGCATAGATCCGGACATTTTGATAGCCAAACTCGTCGCGCAGGATTCCGGCGACTTCGTGGCTGGCCTCGCACTCGCCACCGTCGCAATAGACGATGACCAACTCGTCCGAACCGATGAAGTCGGTCGCCAGCGAGATGTGGTCATACACGGCGTTTGAGGGCAGGTTGATCGCCCCGCGGAGGTGCCCTCGGGCATAGACGTCCGCCTTTCGGGCGTCGACGAAGTGGGCGGTCTGCGCTCGGAAGTGGCGCAACAGCACATCCAACGTCACGACGCCGCCGACATCGGCTTTGGCATCGGCCTGCTCGGCGGCGGTCGCCGGATGGGCGTCAGGCGTGTTCGGCGCTGCCGGCGCCGTCTTCGCGACCGAACTTGCATCGCCGCGTGGCTCGGCCTCAACCGCAAGGTGGACCGGAGCGGCGGCTTCGTGATCGCGCTGTGCGGAGGGTTGCGCCGGCGTTCTGGGCGCTGGGTCATCGATCGCGGTCGGACGAGGCTTGCCGTGATCTCTTCCGACCCACGGCACGTGCTGCAGCGACTTCTTGTCGCGCAACGCGTTGTTCGCCACCGCGAACGCACCACACGCCAACAGAATCAGTCCGGCCAGACGTAGATCCCTTGCCATCATCAACCTCCGTTGCCGCTGCGAACGGCCGCACCGCTCGCCTCGATGGGAATCGACACCTCGGGCGTCGTGGGTTCATCGGTGTTGAATGTCACGCGGTCTCCGCCCGGCGGCGGTTGATAGCCGACCGGGAATCGTAGCACGATCTGATAAGCGATTCCCGGCTGCTGTTTAATCAGTCGGATCCTGATGGCGGGGTTGCTGACTCGCACACGGGCCAGATGCAGTGGGCGGGACCGGTTCTGGTTTCGCACGAAGAGTTTGCGCACGAGGGATTGATCGCCGCTCTCGGCCGGGACCCGCACGCGCCGCGGCCTCACATCCACCGGCGGCGCCCGATAGGCCGACACGAACACATCGAGCGTCGGCAGATCCGCGATCCCCGTCGACAGCGTGATGCGGCCGGAATTACGGCCGTCCTTGAAGGGCGGTACGGCCGTCACGATCAACTCAAAGCGTTTGGGGGAATCGATGGCGCGTATCGTCGCGCGAAAGACGGGGTTGGTGCTTCGGATGTCGGTCAGGTGGGGCGTCTGGTCGGTGTTGTTGGTGATCGCCAACCTGCGGACCTGTTCGTGGTCGTTCGTAACGCGGCCAAAGGAGGCCTTCCGCGGCTTCAGGTCGAGCGCCCGCCAGACTTCGCCGTAGAGGTGGAGTGTGATCGTCCCGTCCGACCCCGGCACGTTGGTGTGAATGGTGACCGATTTCGACAGGTTGCCGCTGAACTTTTCGGTTTCGAGGCGGATGGGGATTTTCCCGGACTGCCCCGGTCGGACGATCTTGTCGAAATCTCCGGCGGTCGTGCAGCCGCAGCTCGGGCGGACGGCGACGATTTCCAGCGGTCCGTTTCCGGTGTTGGTGAAGCGGAAGTCGTGGGTGACGACCGCGCCTCCGCGGACGCGCCCAAAGTCCAACGCGGGCGACTCGAAGACGGCCTTCGGCGCCTCACCCGAGTTTAAGACAACGGTAGGTTTCGGAATCGACGGAAGGCCCTGCCCGGCCTGCTTGTGGGACCCACGCGCCGCCGCGCCGGCGGGTTGGCCGCCGGAGGTCCTGCCCGTTCGGGGTGGGTCGGCCTTCTGAGACGTCTGCCCCTGTGCGGTGGAAAGGCCCGTGAGCGCGGCACAGGCGAACAGACACCCCGCAGCCAGGCGCGTGCATCGTGTTTGTGGCATGTTTCTCTCCGCGGGTCCGGGAACGGCTCGGCCATGACCCAAAGGGTGGCTAAAAAGCCTTCTCAGAACCGTAACCGTGAGGAAACGGGCCGCGTCGGGCCACGATCCCCGCTCCCTCACGGTCACGGCTCTGATCATTTCACTTCTTCTCAAGCACTCTCTTCAGTATACCGCGCCCTCAACGACGGCCGGTGTAACACCTGTGTAACGACGCCGTTCAGGACGATGTCGGACCCTGGAGGGACGCCCCGTTGGACCGGATGCCCATGACGTCCTTTTTGAACACGCGTGTCTCTATGGCGCGGAGATACTGCGTCCAGTCCCCTGGCTCGTCCTTCGCATCGTGGATGCCCTGCAGGGTCATCTGAACCTTGGCGTCGATGTTGTCCAGGTAGTGCACGATCATCGCCTCGGGACAGGCCGGAAGCCGCGGGCTGCCGAACTCGTAGGATCCGTGATGGGACAGCACGATGTGGGTCAGCACGTTCTGAAGGTCGTCCGGGAAGACTTTTCCGGACTTCTGCTCGACGTCCGCGATCTTCCGGTCGATCCAGATCGCCGCCTGGGTGATGTGCCCGACGAGCTGGCCGGCGGTGGCGTAGCTGAAGCTCGTCTCATAGGTCAATTCGGCAGTCTTGCCGATGTCGTGCAGGAAGAGGCCCGCCAGCACGAGGTCGCGGCTGACCTCGGGGTAAAGACTGTCCTCGTCACTCTGCCGGCCGAATATCCGCGTGGCCATTTGCAGGAGGTTAAACGTGTGCTCCAGCAGACCGCCGATGAAGGCGTGGTGATACTGGACCGCCGCAGGGGCGCGTTTGAAGTTCGCCACGAGCGATTCGTCCTGGACGAACTCCTTGATCAGCGTGAGCAGGTGGGGATTCTGAATCGTCCGTAGGATCGCCAGCACACCGGCCCACATCTCCTCGATATCGCGCTGCGTCCGTGGGAGGAAGTCGCCGATGTCATAGCTGCCCGCCTCGGCAGGGCGGAGACCATCGATGATAAACTGCAGGTTGCCCTTGTAGCTCTCGGTGCGGCCCCGGACCTGAAGGAATCCGCCTTCGGAAATAATGTCGTACATCGGCCGCGTGGCATTCCACATCCGGGCGAGCAACTGGCCGGTACGGTCCATCAGGACGGCGTGGATGTACAAGCTGCCGTTTGCGGTCGTTCGCAGGTCCTTCTGCTTGATCAGAAAGATGGCGCCGTCGATCTGCTCTCCGGGTTTCAGTTGCTCGATGAATCGGTGAGGACCGGCAGCGGCCGGCTTCGTCGCACTGGGCATCGTCACTTCCTTCACACTTGCACGCGGCCCGACCGGCGGCCTGTCCACTCATCCCGATCAATCCTACACACAGACCCAAACGCCCCGTTTGCAAAACCGAGCCGTCGGGCGGGCGCAATCGGCTTCGACGCGTTGGACCCGAGGTCCAGTATAGGCGGCCGCAGGCGACCGTGCCAGCGATGGCGATCTGTCGTGCTGGATCAATGGCGAGGTTGCCGTCCTGGACCGAGAGTCCCCTCTCGGTCCCAATCGAAAGGGACTCCTCCCATGTCACCGTCCGATGGGGACAGCTATCGACGAAACAGGAAGGGACTCCTGTGGGCGAGAACGAGAAAGGATTCTCGTTCCAGTGGCGCACCCGGTGTGTTGACGGTCGTTGTGGATCAGACGAGGGTAAGGTGGGCGGGATCGGTGGCGCGGACTGGCTTGTCGGTGGGTGGGATGCGGCGGTGTCGCAGGCGTGGGATCAGTACGCACCCTGCGCGGTCGAACCGAAGGCCCGGTCGAAATTGCGGGCCGTCTCCCATCTCCGCAGCGGGCTGTCACCCTTGGGGGACTTTCGGATGGACGTCAGCGTGTCGATCGGATCGAACAGGCCGCAGTTCATATCCGGGTGCTCGATGAACCGCACGCCCACCCGGGCGATGCCGCGTTCGGGGTGGCGGAGATTGACGACCACGCCGACCTCGCGCCGCGTGGGCAGTTCCGTGCCGCCGTCGGTGTTGGCGGTTTCGAAATTGACATCCAGGTGCTGGCCGAGCTTGGGGGCGTTGTAGCTCGTGGTGAGCAGGCCCGCGCCGCCAGCCGAGAGGTCCAGCAGGTGAGCGGGAGTGCCCTCGTCCGTCCCGTGATAGTGCATGGTGACGGGCACGAAGGCGTGCGTTCGTGGATCCGATCGTCGTTCGAGAAAGCTGGGATTCATCGCCGTGCCGTGACCTCGCTCTCGCCCGCACAACCGCGGTTCGGCAGGCCCGCGTGACGGGGCGATGGGGTAGGTGTCGCCGATGCCGAACTCTGGCATCGGGCTGTGCGCGTACATCGGACGTCGCGAGGGCCTGGTTTACATAACGTGTCGCCGGCGGTGGCGGCTGGGAGAGGCCGCGCCGCATCGGCTCGCGCGCACCGCACGGATACCCGGGGCATCCGATAACGCCCTCGCAGCCTCACGGCGGGCGATTGACAGGCCGGATTCGCGGCCCTACGATCCGCGGCCTTGTGTTGAGAAGAGACTGGGACGCCCAAGTTCATCGGGGGTCCATGACCACTGGAGCGAGGTTTTTTCAATGAAACGACGCATCACCATCACGCTTGCAATCCTGGCCACCGTGTCGATGGCGTCCCATCAGGCGGCGTCTGCGGGTGACGACAAAGCGAAGGCCTCCGCCGGCAAGCCGAAGCTGGCCGACCGTGTGTATGTGAAGATGACCACGAGCAAGGGAGATATCGTCCTGGAGTTGAATCAGGAGAAGGCCCCGATCACGGTGAAGAACTTCCTCCGGTATGCGGACGAAAAGTTCTATGACGGGACGATCTTTCACCGTGTAATCAGCAATTTCATGATCCAAGGCGGCGGATTTGACACGGGCATGAACAAGAAGAAGACGCACGAAGGCATCAAGAACGAATGGAAAAACAGTCTCAAGAACACGCGTGGCACGATTGCCATGGCACGTCTTGGCGGCCAGCCGGACTCCGCTTCTTCGCAGTTCTTCATCAATGTCGTGGATAACGGGGCGCTCGACGTCGCCCGTGACGGCGCGGCCTACGCCGTGTTTGGGCATGTCGTCCAGGGGATGGACGTCGTGGATAAGATTCGGGCCGTGAAAACCAAGCAGGCGGGGTCCTACGGGAACGTGCCGACCGAGGCCATCGTGATCAACAAAGTCACCCGACTCAGCGACAAGGAGGCCAAGGCCATGAAGGAAGCCGCCGCAGAGCAATTGCAGGCAGCGAATCGCAAGACGCTCGACGCGGCCGCCGCATTCCTGAAGCAGCAGGGTGTGGACGTCGACAAGGCCGTGGTCAGCGACACGGGTCTGTGGTATGTCGACACCAAGGTCGGCGACGGCCCGACCCCGAAGAAGTCCGACACGGCGGAGGTACACTACACAGGCTGGCTCGCCAACGGCAGCAAGTTTGACTCCTCGCGGGATCGGGGGCAGCCGTTTCCGGTGTCTTTGAAGGGCGGCGTGATTCAGGGCTGGCTCGAGGGCCTGGCCACGATGAAGGTCGGGGGCACCCGCTACCTGATCATCCCGCCGGACTTGGGCTACGGCGCCCGTGGGGCCGGCCCGAAGATTCCACCGAACTCTATTCTTGTCTTTGAAGTCGAGATGCTTCGGATCAAGTAGGCCCGTGTGTCTCGCCGCGGCGACCCGGCCGGGACAGCGTTTCCGGCGGTTGAAGGTCGAGCGGTTGGCTCGTGCGGAAATAGCGCCGCAGGTCTCGAGGCACGGACTCCGGCTGCGGGCGCGCTACCGGCGGCGGCTGGTAGGTGTGCCAATACAGGAGTCCGGCCTCGCGCAGGCCGTGGCGCTCGATGTAACCCATCGCACCGGCCAGGGTCTTGGCGGTGTAGGTGCCGTCCAGCTCAAGCCCTTCGGTGGCGTGGAGTTCCCGCGCCAGTCCGACCGATTCTCCCGTGAAATGCCCGTATCCGGCGCCCAGCGCGGTCGGCACGACGGCAAGGCCTGCCTTGTCGATCCGGATGTCTGGCACCGTCTCGTCCAGTCGCCGCATCAGGCGGTGCGTGCGGCGGGCGAGGGCGGCCCAGCGTCCCGGCGTGCAATACCAGCGGTGGTAGGTCACGACGCCCACGAGCCGCGCGGCCAGTCCCGCCAGGCGGATGCCGACGGCCAGGCCCGCCGCCGTTCCGAGGCTGCCGAGCGGCACGAAAATCACGTCCGGATCGGGCGCGTCCCCGGCGTCGATCTGACGCTTCAGCTCGAAGGCGGCATTGACGTGCCCCAGGCACGCCAGCGGCGACGATCCGCCCGGTGGGATGATGCACGGCCGCCCGCCGCGGCGTGCCCGCAGCCATGCGATCAGCAGCCTCGGCCCGACGGTCGCGGGGTTCACCGGCACGAATCGCGTGCCGGTCGCAAGGCCGGCCAGCAGATTGCAGCGCACGTACTCGGCCGGCGGTTGCGCGAAGACGAGGCCGGTCGTGTCCATGCCGAGGCGCCTGGCGTGCCACGCGGTCGTCCGCACGTGATGACTGCCGGCCGCGCCGAAGGTGACGATCGCCGTGGCTCCGCGCCGCCGGGCGTCGGCCAGGAGAAACTCCACCCCCCGGAGCTTGCTTCCTCCGCACTCGGGATGGCTGCGGTCCTCGCGCTTGGCGTGCAGCGAGGCCAGACCGTGGGCTTCGGCGAACCGCGCCAGCGGCGTGACGGACGTGGGCCACGCGCCGAGCGGCAATCTCGGCACAGCGGCGGCCAGGCGCGGAAACCGCTCGAAGAGCGCGAACGGTGATCGCGCCGGGTCGGTCAGCATGATGCGATCAGGCCGGCCGCGACGCGCTCGGCCATCGCCGCGATGGGCATCGAGGGCGGTCCGCCGGTCGGCGTCGGAAAGAGACTTCCGTCGGATATGTACAGACCGGGATGGCCGAAAACCTCGCCCAACGGGTCCGTGACACCGTCGTCCGGCGAATCGGCCAGTGCGGCTCCGCCGAGCGGATGGATCGTGACCGTGTGGCGGTTGGCAGGCAGGTGCGGTGGCATCAGCAGGGTCGCACCGGCGGCCCGCGCGAGTTCGCGGAGCCGGCTCCGGCGCCGCCCGTCAAACCGGCGATCCGGCTCGCCGTCACAGGCGTAGGACAGGCTGCCGCGACGGGTCAGGCGCAGGGTGCCGGGCGTGTCTTCAAAGCCCATGACGCCGAACGTCCAGACGCACCGCGCCGGCCCACCGTTGGCCGTCTTGCGAAACAGCCCCCGAGCGCGGAGGGCCGGGCCGAGCAGGCATCGGATCAGTCGGCCGAACACGGGCGAAAGGCCGGTTTCCATCAGGTAGAGGCGGTCCTCCTTCCAAAGGTCGATCCATGCGGTAACCGGCGGTCCCGAGTCCGGCTCCACCGGCATCGCGGGACCGACGAGGGCGGCGCCGAAATCGCCATTTGTAAAGAATCGGCGTCCCAGCGCGGGGCTGAGGTCCGTGAGCGTGTGATATCGATCGCGGCACGCCAGAAGCAGCCGAACCGTGTTCAAGGTACCCGCGGCGATCACCACGCGCCGGGCCGAGAGGTACGCGGCGCCGTTGCGCCCGTTGCCGCTCGCGGCCGGAATGCGTCGGACATGCACGCGATAGCCCTCGCCCGCCCGCTCGATCACCCGTACCTCGTGCAGCGGCCGGACGTCTGCGCCGTGTTGTTCGGCCTGTTGAAGATAGGTCCGGTCGAGCGTCCGCTTGGCCGCAGCCGGACCACCACCGAGCCAAGTGACCAAGTCGCGCCGCAGACCGCGGGCCGGTGGCGCCCGGTCAAACACACCGGCGTTGAGCGGCCAATCCATCGCTACCGGCAACCGCGTGACCGGGGCGTTCATGCGCCGGCCGATCGTCTCGAGCGCCACGGTGCGGGCGACGGGCGCGGGGATCCGGCTCGGCCGGACGACCTCTTCGACACGCCGATAGCAGGGCGCGAGGGTCTCAGGCCCCAGCCCGGCCGGCCAGTGGCGGGCAAACACCTCGTCCGGGGCGGGTAACGTAACCCCCGTGTAAATATGCGATCCGCCGCCCACGGCGTTGAAGGTCATCGCCATCAGGCTCGGCGTGACCAGCGGCTGAACGAGGCCGGCGTTGTGGCGGCGGTGGAGGACGGGCGTCCGGCCGGTGCGGAGGCCGTCGAGGAGGCGTTCGGTCATGCGCGGGCCGCGCTCCAGCACGACCACACGCAGGCCCGCCGCCGCCGCCCGCAGGGCGACGACCGAACCCCCAAAACCCGATCCGATGACGAGGACATCACAATCCATGTCGCCCCCTTGAGGTCGCCTCACCCGGCATCGACCCCGTTACCCACGGCGGGGTGCCACGGGAAGCTTGCCTGCCCGTGTCTGTGCAGGGTGCTCTCCGTTCATGCACTGGCGGACAAGCCGCCAGTGGCACCCGTTCCGCCGCCGGTCGATCCACATCCGTCTACCGAGTATAACGCCCCCGGTGGCATCCGCCCCAAGCTGCCGGACAGTGCCTCATGATCATCGACGTCCATTGTCATGTCGGTCTCAGCGCTCGACGGGTCGATCCCGCCATTCCACGCTTCTCGTTCGAGGCCGACGGCGCTTCGGGTCGTCCGGGCTATGACGGCTACCTGTCGCCGCGGCTGCTGGGTCGGCGGACGTGGTGGCTGGTTCGGCGGTGGCTCGGTGTGAGCACCCGCCTGCCGCCCGGCGACGCCCTCGATGCCGCGATTCAGGCCTGCGGCGAGCGGCACTGGTCGGAGATGCCCGGCGTCGACCGGCTGGTGCTCCTGGCCTTTGACGAATATCACGATGACGACGGCCGCGTGATCGGGGCCGCCGAACGCGGCCAGCGCTTCGGCAGCGACCTGTACGTCTCAAACAGCTTCGTCCGCGCCATGTGCCGCGATCGGCCCGATCGTTTTCTGTTCGGCGCGTCGATCCACCCCTATCGCATGCACGACGGCCGCGACGCGGCGACGCTTCTGCACGAGGTGGTCGAGGCCGGATGCGCCCTGGTGAAGTGGCTGCCAATCCACCAGAACATCCGGATCGACGACCCGCGGTCGGTGGCGTTTCTGCGATCGGCGGCGCGGGCGGGCGTGGCGATGCTGATCCACTACGGCGGAGAGATGTCACTCGCGCGGCAGCACATGGACTATGAAAGCCCGGTGGCGTTGCTGGAGGTGTTGCGGCGGTTGCGATCCGACGGCGCCATGCCGACCGTGATCGTGGCCCACGCCGCGACACCGTCCTTTCCGTGGCAAAGCGCCGCGGGCCATCACGCCCTGATCGAGGCCCTGCTGGGCGAATTCGCCGACGCCCCGCTCTATGCGGACATCTCGGCGCTGGCGGCCTTCGGGCGGACGGTGTGGCTGCGCCGGCTCGCGAAGAATCGGCCCGTCCATCGAAAGCTCGTCTGGGGCAGCGACTTTCCGATTCCCGTATTGTTGTGGCCGTTTCGGCGATCGCTCGGCTGCCGGCGGCGCGAACTGCGCTCGATCGCGTCGTGGGTGGAGCGAGACCTGCGTCTCAAACAAGCGCTGGGTTTCGACCCCTGCGTCTTTACGCAGGCCGCCGAGATCCTCCGCGTGACCTGACGGCCGAAGAGCGGCCTGCCCGCACATTCGGCCGGCCGGGCCGGGCGGTGGCGGGGCCGTTTTGAATCGGGCAGCATCGGCCTCCGGCCGGTGCGTGGGTTGAGACTGTCGATGTCACACCGGCGGGACGCCGATGCTCCCCATATCTGGCCCATCCCGATCGGACGCATCGCGAGACTGATCGGACACGCCGGCGTGACGGCGGCCACAGCTCAACATCATTGTGGTACTTGTTTAGCGGGCTGAGGACCGACGCCGCTGCAGGTGGACCTGATCCGAGCCCCGAGCGCAAGCGAGTGGGTCAACGCGCCAGACACGCCAACCACATACGCGGCGGGCGCGAATCTGATCGGGTGATGCGCGGGGCTTTCCCGGGCGCCGGTGTTGAATTAGACTGCCGGAATGAACGGTCGATCGAGCGTGCTGGTGGCGATGAGCGGCGGCGTGGACAGCGCCGTCGCGGCGGCTCTGCTCAAGGAGCAGGGCCACGACGTCATCGGTGTGTTCATGCGGCTCGGGGCCGAGCAGCATGGGCCCCGTCCATCCCCCACGCTCGGAGGGCATGGGGCGCCCACGCGAAGCGGAGCCGAGGTCGGCGAGCCGAGGCGCCACCGGGGCTGTTGTTCCGCCGCCGACGCCGCCGACGCCCGCGCGGTCGCCGCCCGCCTGGACATCCCGTTTTACGCCCTGAACTTCGAACACGATTTCGCCCGCTTGATCGACGCCTTCGCCGACGAATACGCCGCCGCCCGCACGCCGAACCCCTGCATCCTGTGCAATCAGTGGCTCAAGTTCGGCCGGCTGCTCGAGTATGCCGACGTCGTCGGGGCCGACCGAGTCGCCACCGGCCACTACGCCCGCGTGGCCACCGACAACGGCCGTCCGCGGCTGCTGCGGGCGCGGGATGAGGCCAAGGACCAGTCCTATGTGCTGTTCGGCATCTCCGGCGATATCCTGGCGCGTGTGCTCTTTCCGCTGGGCGGGCTGACCAAGGACGCGGTGCGGCATCATGCCCGCCGCCTCGAGCTGCCGGTGCACGACAAGCCGGAGTCGCAGGACATCTGCTTTGTGCCCGACCGCGACTACGCCCGGGTCGTTCGCGCCCGGCGGCCGGACGCGTTTCGCCCCGGCGCGATCCGACATGTCGACGGCCGCGTGTTGGGCGAGCACGACGGGCTGCCGAAATTCACGATCGGCCAGCGGCGGGGCGTCAACGTCGCGGTCGGCAGCCCCGTGTATGTGACGGGTCTGGACGCCGCCACCGACACGCTCGTCGTCGGCCCGCGGTCGGCCCTGCTGAGCCGGACGGCGGAGGCCTCGCGCGTGAGCTGGCTGATCGAGACGCCCGTAGAGCCGTTCCGGGCCGTGGTTCGGATTCGATACCACCACGCCGGCGCCGAGGGCGTCGTGTCACCGTTGAGCGGCGACCGGGTGCGCGTCGTGTTCGACGAACCGGTCTCGGCCGTGACGCCCGGCCAGGCGCTGGTCCTCTATCGCGGCGAGCAGGTCGTGGGCGGTGGCTGGATCGACGGACCCTGACTCCGACACCGGTCGACGTGCGCGCGGTCCGCTGTGCGAACTCGACGCGAATGGAGGCAGTGGGGCGCCCCCCCAGGCGCACGCGAACTGCCAATGGATGCTCGATGAACACGATGCGGACCGAGGGTGAGCACAACACGCCGCTTCTCGACGTTCGTCCGGAAACGGGATTTGCCGCGATCCATCGCGCCGGCGCAGTCAACATCCCGCTCGAGGAGCTCGCCGACCGCATCCACGAACTGCCCCCACGCGACGCGGCCCTGACGGTGTACGATCGCTGCCCGGTCCGGGCGCGGTGGGCGCGGTCGCGACTGCGGGCACGCGGCCGCGGCGCGCCGATCGTCGTGTCGGGCGAAGCGTGGCTGCGGAGCGGTCCGACCGCGCGCGGCCCGGGCCGCGACCGTCTCTGGCAACCTCACGATCTGCTGAAACAGGCGATTGCCGAGACCCGGCGAGTGTGGCCGTCGATCGACGGGCGGCCGGCGCTGGATCTGGCGTGCGGCGCCGGTCGTGATGCGGTCTTCCTCGCCCTCGCGGGCTTCGAGACCGCGGCGTGGGACGTGCTGCCGGACGCCCTCGATCGGTGCCGCGACCTCGCCCGGCGTTGCGGCGTCGCGGTCGCCACGGAGTGCCGAGACGTCGTCGCGGAGCCGTGCCTGCCGGAGAGCCGATTCGACCTCGTCTGCGTGTTCAACTTCCTGCACCGGCCGCTAATGAGCGCGATCGCCGAGGCGGTGCGACCCGGCGGATTCGTCGTCTATGAAACGTTCGTCCACCCGCAGCGCGAGCGATTCGGCAAGCCGCGCCGCGAGGCCTTTCTGCTCCAACCCGGCGAGTTGCCGACGTGGTTCGACGGTTGGACGATCATGTGGTCCCGGGAGGGGCCGGCGGGGCCACGGCGGATCGCCGCGTCGCTGATCGCCCAGCGGCCGGAACGTAGCGGCACGGCGGGCGTTTTCGTGTAGAATCCGGCTGGCCGGTGCCGGTCGGGCGACGCCCGACGCAACTTCAACGAAACCGGTGGAGGACAGGCCCAATGCCCGTGACCGTCAAACGCGCCAATCTCTGGCGTGTCGTAACCGCCAACACGCCCGGGGCCCTCGCGGAGACGCTCGCCCCGTTCGTCGAACAGAAGGTCAACCTCGACATCATGATGGGCTATGCCTACCCCGACAAGCGAAAGGCCGCCATCGAGGTGTTCCCCGTTCGATCGGGAAAGCCGCAGAAGGCCGCCCGATCGGCCGGATTGTCGAAATCCAGCTTTCCGTGCGTGGTCATCTCCGGCCAGGATCGCGTCGGGCTGGGCCACACGGTGGCGAAGGCCCTGTCGGATGCGGGCATCAACCTGAACTTCTGCGTGGCCCAGACGCTGGGCAAGCGTTACACGGGCATCTTCAGCTTTGAGGCGGAGTCCGAGGCTGACCTCGCGGTGAAGATTATCCGATCGGCGCTTCGCCGACGTCCCGCGCGGGCCTCGAAGACACGGGCCGCAAAAGTCACGAAGACGACACGCACCAAGAAGAGACGAACACCGCCCACGGCTCGGAAGCCCCGATAACCGGTGACGCCATCCCGCCCGGAATGCCCTGCGTCGGGCTTGAAAAGGGGATGCGGGTCGCCGATCGTGCCGATACCGACAGCAGGATTCTGACCGCTGATTTTGCACGAGGAGGTCGTCATGGCCAAACGTATTGCACTGGGAACCCTATGGATCGCGCTCGGCGCCGCTTTGGTAGGATGCGACAATCCGGGAACGGCCGATCACGCAGCCGCCGCGAAGCCGGCGCCGAAAGCAAAGGCGACGGCGGACGATTCCATCGCCGCCGCCAAGCGTGCCCGCCCCGAAGCGTCGCCGCCGGCTCCGGCCGCGTCGCCGCAGTCCGAATTCACCAACCGCACGACGCCGACGGAAAGCCCGCTGCCGGCGCCCGCTGCCGGCGAGCCGTCATGGCGGGCGGAGTCGCTCGTCTATGATTTCGGCCAAGTGTGGGCCGCCCCGCGAAACCAGGTGCGACATACGTTTGTCTTCGAGAACGCCGGCGGCGGCACGCTGAAGATCCTGGAAGCGAAGCCCAAGTGTGGCTGCACGGTCGCGAAGAACTACACCAACGAGGTCCGCGCCGGAGCGACGGGTCGGATGCCGATCACCGTCCGCACCCGCAACCTGCACGGCCGCGTGTCCAAGACCATCGACGTCACAACGAACGATCCGAAGCACCCGAAGGTCGTGCTCGAGATGAAGGGCACGGTCCGGACGCTCTGCTCGTTGACGCCCCAGAACGGCTCGCTCTTCGGGCCGGCCAAGCCGGCTCAGTCGCTCTTCCGCGAGGTGACGATCCGCAGCAACGTCGACTACCCCCTGACGCTGCAGCTTCAACCGTTTCCACAGACCACGTTTTTCGAGATCAACTTCGAGACCGTCGTGCCGGGCAAGGAATGGCGTTACACCGCCTCGGCCAGCGCCCCGCTGCCCGAAGGCGCAAACTCGACCCTGCTGAGATTCAAGACCAATTCGCCCGACGTGCCCTACTATGAACTCTATGCGTCGTGCTATGTGCCGCCGCGCGTCCAGGTCCTTCCGACCAAGGTCGTCGTCACCAAAGCCAAACAGACGGAAGACCGGCGGATCGTCCGAATCATCAACAACGGCAAGACGCCCTTCGAGATCGTGTCGATCATGACCAGCGATCCGCAACTGAAGCCGGCACTCCTCGCGCCCGAGCCGGCGAAGCCCGAAGCCCAGCGGATCGAGGTCGTCCTGCCGCCGGGCTACCAGCCACCCATCTATGGAGAGGTGATCCAGGTCAAGACGACCGATGCCGAGCGAAGCGTCATCGACATCCGCGTCCAACGGACCTTTGCCCGGCCGCCGCCTCGCCCATCCGACAAGCCGCTGAAGCTGGTGCCGGGAAGACCATAGAACAGATCATCCCCCGGGGGACTCTGTATCGCCACGGAGCGGGCTGGATCGAGAATCCTTTCTCTGTCCCGGCTGGCATGGGAACGAGAAGGGATTCTCGTTCCAGCGGGCAGGCATAGGAACGGGAAAGGACTCTCGTTCCAGCGGGCAGGCATAGGAACGGGAAAGGACTCTCGTTCCAGCGGGCAGGCATAGGAACGAAAAGGGATTCTCGTTCCAGCGGGCTACTCCCGCTCCGCGCGGATCAGGATCACGTCGTCGACGGGCACGTCGTTCGCCACGGGGACCGCGGCGATCGCGTCCACTACTTCCATCCCCTCAACGACGCGGGCGAACACCGTGAACCCGCCGTTCTGGTTGTCCAGATTGCTCGAGTTGTCTGCCAGGTTGACGAAGAACTGGCTGGTCGCGGAATCCGGATCGTTGCCCAGTTTGGCCATCGCAACGGTGCCGCGAAGGTTGCTCCGCGCCGGGCTGAACTCGTTCATGATGGGGTCGCGCAGGCCGTCGGGCTGAACCATATCCGGCAGGAAACCGCCCCCCTGCACGACGAAGTCCGCCACGATGCGGTGAAAGATCGTCCCGTCGTAAAAGTCGTCCACGACGTACTGAAGGAAGTTGGACGTCGTGATCGGGGCGTCGTCGACCATCTCCAACACGATGTCACCCATGCTCGTCGTCAGCCGCACGCGGTTCGGCGTCACGATGCGAAGGGCGTCGTCCAGCCTTGCCGTTCGCGCCGCCACGTCCGTCACCACGAGGCTGCGGACACCCACGGCCGCTCCCGTCAGATCGAATGTCGCCAGCAGGCGTCGGTCGCTGTCGAGGACAACGTTCGTGGCCGTGATGTCCGGCGCCGACGCGCTGACCAACTGCACGGTGGCGCCGTCGCTGAAGTTGAATCCGTCGATGCCGATGGTGGTCGTCGAATCCATCTCCGCCAGGTTCGTATCGGTCCCACTGATGAACGGACTGGTCCCCGTGGCATC
>JBHHVX010000047.1:0-25483 GCA_046754505.1 Phycisphaerae bacterium
CTTAGGATGACTAGCGGGGGCAGGACTCGAACCTGCGACCTCCGGGTTATGAGCCCGACGAGCTACCAACTGCTCTACCCCGCAGCCGTTGAGCGAGACCATAGGTGCCGGCGGCGCGGATGTCAAGAGGGTCGATCGGTCCGGTTGCGGATCGGGCGGCTACGGGCCTGCGCGGGAGTCGGTCGCGGCGTAAGGCTCGGTGGGTGGGCCTGGAGCATGGAGGCCGGAGATGAACTCGTATTGTCCGGTCCATCGATCCACCACGACGGCGCCGGTCTGCCCACTGTCACTGTCGCCGCCGGCCGTGCCGCCGATCGGAACGCCCTGATAGCGGAAAGCGCAGCACACCATCGCCGCGATGATGAGAAAGGTGACGCAGTATGGAATCGCCGGCTTCACGCTCCTCATGATCTGATCCTGTTCGAGATGTCCGGGCGTCATGATCGCGGCGCGATCCGCGGCGCGACGGGCGGCTCGTCGCCGGCACTCCGTGACCATGCGTTCTTCCGCTTCGGCTCGCGCCTGCAAATAGGACCTGGACTGCGTTGTCGCCACGATGGACCGTCCCCTTATGGCAATCTCCACCGCATGTGTCATCGTACGATACGAACCATCGGGTTAGCTTGAGGGCGGATATGCCGACACACTTCGGACTCGCCGGCCGGATATCGGACGGCAACGGTGCCTGGTCGGCGTCGATCGACGCTTCCGAGAAAGACGGGAGCGCGATTACGAGACCACGCCCATGCGTTCGGCGATCTGAGGATCGGTGGTTACGTCGGGCCGGACGTTGAAGTATCGAGCTTCCCGGTGGTGTGTGATGATGGCGCTGGTGGACTGCTCCGGTTCGAGCTGGCACTCCTCGCTGAGCATGAGGCCGATCCGATCGGGCTTGAGCAGCGGCCAGAGCTTCCGCTGATCCTCGAGGTCGGGGCACGCGGGATAGCCGAAGCTGTATCGACTGCCCTGGTAGCCCTGGCGGAACAGGCGTCGAATGTCACGGGCGTCTTGCCCCGCAACCCCAAGCTCCATGCGAATCTGTTTGTGAAGGTATTCGGCGAGGGCTTCGGCCGTTTCGACGCCCAGCCCGTGCAGGTGCAGATAGTCGCGATAGCGATCCTGTTCGAGCCACTGTCGGGCGACCTCGCTCGCCCTCGGTCCGACGGTGACCATTTGAAGCGCGACCACGTCAAAGTCACCGCTGTCGATCGGCCGCCAGAAGTCCGACAGGCACCAAAACGGCGGCCGCGTCTGGCGCGGAAACGAGAATCGCATGACCTCCTTACGAACGGGTTTCGAGCGGTGTCGCGGAGGCGCATAGAGGATCAGGTCGTCGCCGTCGCTGTTGCAGGGCCAATAGCCATAGACCGCCTGCGGTAGAAGCGTGCCGTCCCTCGCACACTGGCGGGCAAGGTCAAACAGAATCGGGCGGACCTCGTTGTCGATGAACTCGCGGTGCGCGCCGACCGAACGCTCGCCGCGCCGATACTGCCACTGCACGCCGAAGAGCATGTTTTCATTGATGTAGGGCAGGATCGACTGCAGGTCGATCCGCTCGATCACGCGCGATCCCCAAAACGGTGGTTCGGGGATCGTGTTGTCCGTCGCCACGGCGCTGCGCCGAGGCAGATCGGTTGCCGTGCGTGATGTGGGCGGAGTCTTGGGTTTCGGCTTGGGCGTGGTTCCGGACGAATCGACGATCGATTCTCCGGTAGCGATCCGGTCCATCAGCCGCAACCCCTCGAAGGCGTCCTTGGCGTAGGCCACGGGGCCGTCATAGATCGCGCGCAGGTCGTGTTCGACATATCGGCGTGTCAGGGCTGCACCGCCGAGGATGACGGGGACGCTCAGCCCCCGATCGTTCAACGCCCGCAGATTGTCGCGCATGACGATCGTCGATTTCACCAGCAGGCCCGACAAGCCGATGACGTCGGCCCTGTGCGTTTCGAAGGCCTCGACGATCTGATGAATGGGCTGTTTGATGCCCAGGTTATGCACGGTGTATCCGTTGTTGGTCAGAATGATGTCCACGAGGTTTTTTCCGATGTCGTGAACGTCCCCTTTGACCGTCGCCAGCACGATCGTACCCTTGTTGTCGGCGTCGACACGGTCCATGTGGGGTTCCAAGTGCGATACGGCCGTCTTCATCGTCTCCGCGGACGACAGGACGAACGGCAATTGCATCTTGCCGGCGCCGAACAGTTCGCCGACGGTCTTCATCCCGTCCAGCAGAAACGTATTGATGATGTGCAGCGGCTTGTACCGCTGCATCGCCTCGTCGAGGTCCTGCTGGATTCCCGTCCGCTCGCCCTGGATGATCCGCTGCTTGAGTCGCTCCTCGACGGGCAGGTCGGCGAGAGGCTCGGCGTCCTCGGCCACGGTTTCGCCCTCGGCAAACAGCGAAATGAAATGATGCAACGGGTCGAAGTCTTCACGGCGGCGGTCGTAGATCAAGTCCAGCGCGGCCTCCCACCGATCGTCGCTGATTCGCGTACGCGGCAGTATCTTGCTGACGTGGACGATGGCGGCGGTCAGACCACGCTCCAGCGCCTCGTGGAGATACGCCGAGTTCAACACCGCCCGCGCGGCCGGCGCCAGACCGAAGCTGACGTTGGACAGCCCCAGGATGGCGCCGCAGCGGGGAAACGCCTCCATGATGCGTTCGATCCCGTCGAGTGTCTCCAGCGCCAGCCTCCGGTCCGCCTCGGTGCCGGTCGTGATCGGAAACGTCAGGCAGTCAAACAGGATGTCCTCTTCGCGGATGCCATAGCGGGTGGTCAAGAGGTCATGGAGGCGGGCGGCGATCGCAAGTTTGCGATCGGCCGTCTTGGCCATCGCCTCGTTCGGGTCTTCGTCGATGGTCAGCGCAACGACCGCGGCGCCATACTGCCTGAGCAGCGGGCAAATCCGCTCGAGCTTGGACTCGCCCTCTTCGAGGTTGACCGAATTGACCAGACACTTGCCGCCGGCACGCTTCAGGCCAGCCTCAATCACCGATGCCTCGGTCGAGTCGAGCATGAACGGAGTGGTCACATCGCGGGTATACCGGGCGATCACCGCGTCCATATCCGGGACGCCGTCGCGGCCGACGTAGTCGACGCACACGTCGAGCACATGGGCCCCTTCGCGGACCTGTTCGCGGGCGATGTCCACTAGGCCGTCCATGTCGCCATCGACGAGCAGGCGTTTGAACTTCCGGCTGCCGTTCGTGTTGCTCCGCTCACCGACGATGAGAAAACTGGTCTCCTGTCGCAGCGCCACGGATTGATAGATGCTCGACACGCTCGGCTCGTGGGTCGGTGTTCTTTGCTTCGGCTTCAGGCCTCGGACGGCCTCGACCACCGCGGCGAGATGCTCCGGCGTGGTGCCGCAACAACCGCCGACGATGTTCACGCCGTCCGCTGTGACGAATTCTTTCAACCATCTCGCCAGCTCGGCGGGCGTCAGGGCATAGTGGGTCTTGCCATCGACGAGTTGCGGCAACCCGGCGTTGGGGACAACGCTGATCCGTCGCGTGCAGTGCTGTCCCAGGTAGCGGACGTGGTCGGACATTTCCTGCGGGCCGGTGGCGCAGTTCAGGCCGATCACAGAGACCTGCGGATAAGCCTCCAGGGCGGTGACGGCGGCGGCGAGGTCCGTGCCGACAAGCATGGTGCCTTGAACCTCGATCGTGACCTGCACGATCAGGGGAATCGGCCGCAATTTCTCGTCCATCGCGCGCGTCGCGCCGGCGATGGCCGCCTTCGCCTGCAGGACGTCCTGGCATGTTTCGACAATCAGGGCATCGACGCCGCCGTCGATCAGCCCGCGACACTGCTCGGCGTAGCTGTCGGCGAGGAGGTCGAACGTCGTGTGCCCGAGCGTTGGCAGTTTCGTTCCCGGCCCCATCGATCCCAACACGAAGCGCGGAGCGCCGGACGTGGCAAAAGCGTCGGCACAGCACCGGGCGATCCGGGCGGCGGTATGGTTCAGAGCGTAGGTCCGATCCTGAAGTCCGAACTCGCTGAGGACCAGCGTGTTGGCGCCAAAGGTGTTGGTCTCGATACAATCGACGCCGACCTTGAGGAACTCACGATGGATTTCCTCGATGACATCCGGCCGCGTTTCAAGGAGGACTTCCGGGCAGTTTTCGCAACCGCGATAGTCCCTCTCGACGGTCAGCGATCGGGCAAAGACGCTGGTTCCCATCGCACCGTCGATGATGAGCACTCGGTCGTTCAGGCAGTTCAGAAAAAGCGAATCCACGATTGTATCGATCTCCTGCCGTGTTTCATCGGTTCTGTGTTGGAGGCCTGATAAGCATTATATCAGGAGGATCGACGAGCGGGCGAGCCGGCCCCGGGAACGCCGAGACTGACCGATACATTGATCACCAGGGCCGCGACGAAAGCGATGGGAAGGTTATAGATTTCGATCTCGTGAACGCCGGCGCCATAGGTAAGTTTCCAGATCAGGGCGGTGGCGAAACCGGCGAACATGCCGGCCAGGCAGCCGGCATAGGAGGCACGCTTCCAGAGCAGGATAAGGATCACCTGCGGACCGAAGGCCGCCCCCATGATGGCCCAGCCATAGCTCAGGACATAATTGTAGACGTTCACGTCCTCGTCCATGACCAACACCATCGCGCCGAGGCCGATGCCCAAAACCACCAGCCGGTTGATCATGAGGTGCGACGACGCCTTCGCGCGACTTATGAGACGTGAGTAGAGATCGTTGGCGACACTGCTGGCCGCGACGACCAGTTGGCTGTCGGCCGTCGAGCAGATCGCCGCCAGCACCGCCGCCAACACCAGTCCCGCCATGACGCCCGGCAGCATGTGCATCGCCGACAAGACGAGGCTCAGTTCACGCTTGGTTTCCGAACCGAGCATCACCTGGCCCCACTCGGCTCCGGCCTCGGTCATCGCCCGGGCCATCAGGCCGACGGTGACGGCGCCCCAATAGACGAAGATGCCCCACACGACGGAGATGACGCCGGCGATGCGCGCCTCGCGACGATCCTTGAGAGCCATGAACCGGACGAGCACATGGGGCTGGCCGGGATAACCGAAATTGATGCCGAGGGCGCCCGATCCCAGCAGGAAACCCAGCAGGGCAAAGCCGCCCTTGTCCGGCGTGAACCGCAGGAGCGCGCCGCCGTCGACGTGGGCGAGTTGTTCGGCGATGAAGCCATAGCCGCCCTGCGTCGCCAGCAGATAGATAGGAAACACAACGAGAGCGCCAACCATCAGCAGAGCCTGGAGGAAGTCGGTCCAGCAGACCGCACGAAAGCCGCCCAGAACCGTGTAGACGAGCACGACGCCCGCGCCGATAAAGACGCCGGCCTGATACGGGACGTCGAAGGTCGCGGCGAAGGCCTTGCCCGCAGCCGCAAGCTGCGCGGAGACGTAGAGGAGCATGGCCACGAGGATGACGGTGACGGACAGCAGCCGCAGCAGAGGCCACCGCTCCTTGAAGTGGAACGAGAAGAAGTCCGGGAGCGTCAGGGCCGACAGGGCGCGGGATCGATCGAGCATTCGGCCCGCAAGGACGAACCAGTTGAAGATGAATCCGAGCAGGCAGCCGGGAGCGATCCAGTAGGCGCTGACGCCCGAGGCGAAGGCCAGACCAACCAGACCGAGGGTCACCCAGCCGGACTCACTGGAGGCCGAGGCCGACAGGGCCGCCACCCATCGTCCGAGGGAGCGGCCGGCGAGAAAGTAGTCTTCGTCACTTATTCGGGCGAACCGGGCGGAGTAGAGGCCGACGCCAATGATTACTAACGTATAGAAAGCGAACGAACCGGCCACGACAAACGTATTGACGGCGCCGGCCATGATCATGGCTGAATCACCAGGCGGCAGGCGGGCCGTGCCCGCCCTACGGCGGGTTCAGAGGCGGTGACTCGCTCAGTCGGCGTCATGAATCTCCCCGGTGTCGCTATCGGACGGGGTCTTGAGTTGTTCCTCGACCTCGACCGGTGGCAACGTCAGGACGCGATAGAGGCAATAGCAGACCAGGGCCAGCACCGACCCGACCGACAGAATCATCACGGTCCAGCCACTCGGCGTCATCGCTCCTCCTCCATGGGTCGAACGGGAAAGGCGGGAATGTCGTCATAGATGCCGGCATAGCGTCCCTGGGCCAGCCAGCGCCGACCCGCGAGATGGATCAACATCCAGAGGAAGGCGAGCACGCAAAAGATGAAGATCACGGAGTTCAGAGCGATGGGCTTTGCCGCGAGCGACCGGGCATACTTCGGAACTTCGTAGATGCAGAACAGCACGAAAATGCCAAACAGGTAGAGGGGCGAGACATACTTAAGCATGAGCTGCACGAACCACGGGATCCGCATGTGGGCTCCATAGTGGGCTTCGGTCCGGCCACGGCGGATTCCGAAGATCCAACCATAGACAAAAGTCTGGACCATCGCGAGGACGAATATCAACACGTTGGCCGTCCAGAAGTCGAACGTGTCGAGCGCCAGGACACCCTTGGAAAACCAGACGACCCACGCGCATCCGAACAGCGTGATCATGCCGAGCAGGGTGACGGAGGCCTGTCGCTTGAGGTTGAATCCCTCCTCCAGAAACGCGATGACCGGCTGAAGCATGGAAAGGCTGCTCGTGATGGCCGCGAGGAAGAGCATGAAAAACCACAGGAACCCAAACCACTGCCCCAGGGGCATGACGGCAAACACGTTGGGCAGGGCGTTGAAGCCGAGGCCGAAGGTCCCCTGGCCGGCGATGCCGGTCCCGAGAAAGATGAACGCCGCCGGCAGCGTGATGAGACCGCCGAGACAAATCTCGAAGAACTCGTTCATGCTGCTGGCGGTCAGGCCGCTAAGTACCACGTCGTCATTTTTTCGCATGTAGCTCGAGTAGTTCAGGATGATTCCGAAACCGACCGAGAGACTGAAGAATATCTGACTGGCGGCGGCGAGCCAGGTCTTGGGTTCCAGCAGCTTGTCGACATCGGGGTTCCACATGAAGCCCAGCCCGCCGAGGACCGACTGGTCCGGCTTGTCTTGATACGGCGGATCGAGCGTGAGCACGCGGATCAGGACGCAGACCGCGCACACGACCATGATCGGCATGGCTACCTTGCAGAATCGCTCGATGCCACGACTGACGCCGCGATAGATGAGGACGAAGTTCAGTACGAACGTGATCGCGATAAAGGCCAGCAGGCGGCGGCTGCCGCGTTCGAAGACGGCGCCATCGGCGCCGATTCCGACGAAATGCCCGAAGAAACCGGAATAGGCTGCGGCGTCCTCGCCCAGCATGAGTTCACCGGTGAGGTAGGACCAGGCGTAACCCAGGCACCACGCCTCGATGACGACGTAGTACATGTAGATCACGAGCGGGATCAGCACACCCAGGCCGCCAAAATACTTGGAAATCGGATGACGCCAGATGGCGCTGTAGATCCCCGGGGCGGAGTTAAAGCCGCGGACGCCGGCGTAGCGGCCCATGGTCCACTCGGCCCAGCAGAGCGGGATACCAATAACAAGAAGGGAGATGAAGTAGGGCAGCATGAAGGCGCCGCCGCCGTTCTGGGCCGCCTGTCCGGGGAACCGGAGAAAGTTTCCCAGTCCAACGGCCGAGCCGGCGACCGCCAGAATCACGCCGATACGAGACCCCCAGTGTTCGCGTGCCAAGGGCTACTACTCCTGTCGACGATGCCGTCCGGTGACCACGCCAAGTCGTGAGACATTAACGGCGCGACGTCGCGAATGCAAGCGTCTCAACGCGATGACGCGGCTGCGAGCGTCACTTGGTCGACGATTCCCACAATGACCGAGCGGACCGGACCGCGCGCGTCCTGCAGGACCTGACGGGCTCCGTTGCCCTCGTCGAGGACGAGCACGCGCTCACCGACACCGGCGCCGACGGCATCAATAGCGATCAGATATCTTCCCGTCACCGCGCCGCGGCCATCGGTGCGATCGACGAGCAACAGCTTCCGACCGTCATAGAACGGATGGTTGATCGTCGAGAAAATTTCGCCGCTCACGATGCCGAGGATCACGCTCCGCCCTCCGAAAGATGGACGCCGTCGACGATGCCGATGATGGCGTGGTCGACAGGCACGAACGCCGGATCGAGCGCCATGGCGGCCTCGCGTCCGCCCTCGTAGTAGACGAGTTCGCCGGGGCCGGCCACGCGGGTGGCGTCGCAGCAGACGATGGGCCTTCCGGCATCGCTGCGATGTTTGTCCAACGGTTGAACGATCAGCATCGGCACGCCGGTCAGCCCTTCGTAGGCTACGCACGACACGACGGTTCCGATGACGCGGCCGAGCAGCATCAGGGTTCCTCACGGAAGCAGGTGGAGGCCGCCAGACCGGCGCGGACCCCATCGTCGATGCGTGGGATGACGACCGTACAGACGGAGCGCCCGTCGGCCGCCGCGGCGGCGTAGCCGATTTCGATCGCGGCTTCGACGTCGGCCTGAACGCCACAGAAGTGCGCGACGCCCTTGCCGCCGAGGCCGTCGCCGAGCCGGATCTCGACGACGTTGACGCTGGCGCCTTTGACCGCGGCGTCGGCGGCCTGGATCGTCGCGGCAAGGGTCGAGGTTTCGATAATGCCGATTGTGTCGCCGCTCCATGGTGACACGCCCGTGACCAAGGCGTTGTAGACCCCCTCGTCCACGTTCGGCAGCAGCACACGATCGACCACGAACTCGGCGCCCGCCTGCAAACCGGCGACAAAGGATTCGTCCACGCTGGCGACGTCTCCCGCGAACAGGACGGCGAACTTTCCGGGCTGCAACGATCCCACACGGATGAGCGTGACGGGAGCCTTCTTGGTGAGGGCGTCGGTCGCACGGGTGCCGGCGGCGATGCTGGAAAACTCGATCAAGGCCAGGGCGGGGTGTTGTTTCACAGGTGTCTCACACGATCCGAAAATGGTCCACGAGGGTGCAGCGCCGCAGGCGCGAGAAGGTCCGCGCGTTGGTCAGGCCCTCGCCGGTGGGGCTGGCGATCGAAAACGACGTATAGCCCTCACCGCCCTCGGCCAGACCGGCGGCGATGGGACCGTTCTTGACGAAGATGCTGCAATTGATCTCGCGGGCCATGCGGCTGAGGTTTCCCAGGTGCATCGAGTGCATCGAGGCCGAGTGGGCGAATCCGTGCTCGGCGGCGATCGCCAGATTGATGGCCTCGTCGGCGTCGTGAACGCGGGCGACGGGGAACACGGGCATCAACTGCTCGGTCCAGATCAGCGGATGGTCGACATCGACGTCGAGGACGGCGAGCCGAACCGAATCGGGGACGCGGAGGCCGATCTGTTCGAGGATGACGTTGACGTTCTTGCCGATCCATTTGCGATTGATGACGCCGGGCTTGCGCGGGCCACGCGTCTCCTCGAAGATGACCTTTTCGATCGCGCGGGTCTGGGGGGCCGTCAGCACGACGGCGCCTCCGGCCTGCATGGCCTTGAGCAGACGGTCCGCCACGGACTCGACGACGAAACACTCCTTTTCGTCGGTGCAGATGACATTGTTGTCGAAGGATGCGCCACGGACGATATCGCGGCCGGCCTTGTCGATGATGGCGGTTTCGTCGACAACGACTGGCGGATTGCCGGGTCCGGCACAGATAGCCCGTTTTGCGCTGGCCATGGCGGCCTTGACGACGCCAGGCCCGCCGGTGACGACGAGCAGGCGGACATTCGCATGGTGCATCAGGGCCTGAGCGCTTTCGATCGTCGGCTCGGCCATGGCGGTGACGACGTTGGGCGGACCGCCGACGCGGGTGATGGCTTCGTTGATCAGCCCGACGTTTCGACAGGAGACATGCCGAGCGTTCGGATGGACGTTGAAGACGACCGTATTCCCGGCGGCCACCATGCCGATCGTATTGCAGATAATGGTCGCGGTGGGGTTGGTGGTCGGTGTGATCGAGGCAATGACGCCATACGGGGCGTATTCGGTCAGCATGAGGCCGTGATCGCCGCTAACGGCCCGAGGTTCCAGCACCTCGGCACCGGGCGTGGCCCGCGTGACGAGGCGGTTCTTGACGATCTTGTCCTCGACGCGGCCGAGTCCGGTTTCTTCGCGTGCGTCGCGAGCCAGCGAAATGGCGTTGGCGAACATCGCGTCGCGGATCGAGGCGATAATCTCGCGGCGATGGTCGAGCGTCCGGCCGGAAAGCTCGGCGAAGGCCTGTTTCGCCGCTGCGACACAGTCGTCGATCGACGGGAAGACGCCGGACGGCAGAGAGCCGCCGCGTGCGACCGATTCGACGTGACGCGGTCGCAGCGGTGCTGCCTCACGGCCTGTACCCAACTGTTGCAGCACGCGCCGGGCGATTCTGTCAACCGCCGTATCCGTTAACCGTGTCATCGCGTCTCACGCCTCCGGGAACGGGGTCCCAGGCAATTCGCAGCCGCCTCGTCTCGATCGATGCTCGCCAAACGGCAAAGCCGATCCCGAAACTTACCCCCGTAACGCGCTGCGCGCTGATCAGGTTCGGTTGTCGTCCTGACCCTTCTTGTACTTGGTTTGTCCGGCAACCTCCCACTGGTCGACGATCGCCATGACGACGGCATCGACGGGGCGTTTGTCCGTCAAGGTCGTCTGGCGGGCACTGCTGCCGCTGGCGTAGAGGACCATTTCGCCGACACCCGCCCCGACGGCATCCGCGGCGACGACGGTCGGACCGGTCGGCTTGCCGTCGAGGTCGACGGCGCGAAGCAGGAGCAGCTTCAGGCCGGTGAGGGTCTCTTCCTTTCGTGTCGAGACGACCGTGCCGACGACTTCGGCCAGCAACATCGCGCTACTCCGTCTTCGTTGTCTGTTTGGTAGACGTGTCCGGATGAGCGTTCGCACCGGGCCGCTGCTCGGCCGGACGCCTGAAACGGGGCAGTCGTTCGCAGCGGCGTTTGGCGACCAACCGTTGCGACGCGAACCCGGTGAGCCACTCACCCGTCGCGGTCTACTCGTGTTCAGCGTGCCGCCGTTAGCGGCCCTTCTTGGCGCCCTGCTCACCGCCGCGGCCGAGCGGAAGCACCGAATCGACGTTGGTGTGAGGCCGCGCGATCACATGCACGGAGACGACCTCACCCACGCGTGCGGCGGCGGTCTGGCCGGCATCGCAGGCAGCCTTGACCGCGGCCACGTCGCCGCGAACGATCGTGGTGACATAGCCGCCGCCGATCTTCTCGTAATGAACAAGTTCCACCTTCGCGGCCTTGACCATGGCGTCGGACGCCTCGACCATCGCCGCAAAGCCGCGTGTCTCAATCATGCCTAGTGCGTCTGTCATCTGGCAGAACCTCCTGTTTCAGGCCGGGTCTCGGTCATTGGAGCCTTTCTCACTCTTGGACACCGCGAGGGCTGAAGCCCACGGCTCTTCGCCGGTGGCACTATCATGGGCGGCACCGGTCACTTTTTGGGGGCGGCGCGGCCGGTGACCGCCTGGATGGCCGCCTCGGCGGCACGATAACCCACATCGATGTCCTTTTCTTCTCCGCCGAGGTAAACGCGTCCAAAACTGCCGAACGTGCGGACCTCGAGCACGTTGATGGCCGCGGCCTTTTCCGCCTCGTTGGCGGCGAGGGCCGCGTAGGCCGCCGGTTCCAGTTCCATGATATAGAGCGTCTGGCCCGGCAGGATCATGTTGCCATGGCGCGTCCGGTTGATCAACTGCGTCTGATACGAATCGATGTTGCGGATGACCTGAGCGGAGGAAACCCTCGGCTTGCGACGGTCCTTTTCCGTGACCTCCAGGGCCTGGAGAATGGCGCGACCGGCGTCGCGGACGTCGGCCTGCGACTCGGAATGAATCTCGAGCATCCCGTAGAGGCGCTCGACGATCTGCATGCCCGGTGTCACATGGGTGTTCTTCAGGGCGATGTCCGTGACGCGATTGATCTCGATGCCGGGAGATATCTCCACGAACAACGAGGCCATGCGTGCGATCGGGAGAAAGCCCTGCGAGATCGTGGCGATGAAGGCCGTAAACTGCGGCTGCAACTGATCGAGATAGACGTATGATCGTAGATCCACCATAGTTGATTACTCTCGTCTCGGGCGGCGACGGCTCATGTGACGACGTGCCAGTCGGCCGGCTCGCCGCGTCACCGGCGCCGGCTTGGTCATTCACCCTGAGACCGTGACGCCCTTGGACTCCTTGACGATTTTGATGCCCGCGCTCGCACCGATGCGCGTGGCGCCGGCCCTGACCATTTTCTGAAAGTCCTCGTAAGTGCGAATGCCGCCGGCGGCCTTGACGCCCATGCCCGTTCCGCGAACGACTTCCGCCATGAGGGCGACGTCCTGGGCCGTCGCGCCGCCGGTCGAAAACCCCGTGCTGGTCTTGACGAAATCGGCCCGGGCGCGCTTGGCGAGGCGACAGGCACGGACCTTTTCGTCGTCCGTCAGCAGGGCGCACTCGATGATGACTTTGCACAGGGCGCGTCCTTCCTCGCAGGCCTCGACGACACCGCGGATGTCGCGGTAGACGAGGTCGTCCTGGCCGCTCTTGAGCGCCCCGATGTTGATAACCATGTCGATCTCGCGGGCGCCTTCCCGAATGGATCGGCGGGCCTCCATCGCCTTGATCTCCGGCACATGGGCACCGAGCGGGAAGCCGACGACGGTACAGACTGCGACCGGCGAGCCGGCGAGTCGACTGGCCGCCAAGCGGACGTAGGAGGGGTTGAGGCACACGGACGCGAAGTGGTGCTTCCGCGCCTCTTCGCACAACTGCTCGACCTGAGCGGCCGTGGCCTCCGCCTTGAGGAGGGTATGGTCGATACAGGCGGCGACGTCCTGGGCGATCGGCCCACCCCCGGGGCCGTTTCCGATCCGGCCGGCTCCGATTCCTAGAAAGCCGCGGACGGTCGCGGGGTCGGTGGCGGCGCAGTGGCCGTTGCACTGCGGACCGCAGCACGAGCACGCTCGCAGGGCGGCGGCGTTCATCCCGGAGGTCCCCACCAACTCGGCGATGCGGGCGGCGATGCGGTCGACGTCCTCCTGGGACAGGTTGTCCAGCGAAATCGGCGTGTTCACGTCAGCCTGCGGCTCCCGTGGGGTTGGGTTGTTCTGGGCGGAACGGGCAACGGCCTTTGGGGTCTGGGTCGGTGACATTTCAGCGGCGGTATTCCGGCCGACCTCCTCGATCATCGCCACGCGGCGCCGATGCCGCTCTTCGGTGCAGTCGGTGTCGAGCCAGACCTCGACGATCTGCTCGGCCAGGCCCTCGCCGATCAATCGGGCGCCGAGCGTCAGGACGTTGGCGTCGTTGTGCTCCCGGCTGTTGCGCGCGGACGACACATCGTAACACAGCGCCGCACGGACGCCCGGAAACCGGTTGGCGACCATCGCGGAGCCGATGCCGGCGCCGTCGATAATAATGCCGCGTGCGGAGCGCCTTTCCGACACCCTTCCCGCGACGGCAGCGGCGATCCTCGGGTAGTCGGCCTTCTGTTCGTCGAAGGTGCCGCAGTCGTCGACGGCCATCCCGCGCGCCGTCAGCCAGCCCTTGATCCGCTCTTTCAGCCGATATCCGCCGTGGTCCGCCCCAATGGCGATGAGCTGGGATGGGTTTCGGGCGGTCATGCTGTCGGGCCGGTCCTCGCGTGTCCTCAAAACGGCCCATTTAGCCCGGCCGCACGCACCCTGTCAAGAAACCGGGGCTTCGGGTCGAAGTGTACGCGCCGGATGCGGCCCTTGACGCCGTCGGCGCGACCTGATGCAATGGCGGGGAAGGCGCCCGGCGCAGCCGTGCTCGCGCCGGGCGCCGGTTCATTCGATCATGACAGGGGAGATTCCCATGCGCGACACTCGTACGAGACTACACGACGTCAGATGGTTGTTAGCGGTGGCGATCCTCGCCGGCGCGGGTTGCGAAGGGGCCTTTACGCGAAAACATGACCCTCGCGTTGCGGATTTGACTCCTCCGAGCGAGGGCGAGCTCGACGCGGCGGTCCGGCCGGCGCCGACGGAGGACTTCAGTTTTCCGGATTTGGTCGAAGACATGATGGCGACGCGACAGCAGCATATCGACAGCCTGTTGCAGCTCGAGAGCGCCTATCTGCAGGGCGGAGACTCGGTCAAGGCCAATTGGGCGCGGCGCCAGCGTGAGCTGTTTGAGATGGCGGTCGAGGTCTATCCCTATCTGACCGAAGGCACAACAGAATCTCACGCGGGCGTGTCGCCGGACGAATCGATCCCCGAGGCCGACGAGGTCTACACCCGGGCCTCCAAGCTGATGGACGAGGTTCGACTAATCCCCGGCGCGGGAGCCTTGGCGGGCACCAAGAGCAAGGCCCGCGAGGCGCTCTACCTGTTCAAGTCCCTCCTCCGGCAGTATCCCAAGTCGGACAAGGTGGATGACTGCGCGTTCTTCTGTGGACAGATTTACCGGGAGTATCTGCGCGACGACGACCCGGACAACGAGTTGGCGGTCCGCTATTACCGCTGGGCCTTCGCGCTGGATCCGGCGACGCCGCATCCGGCGCGGTTCGAGTGCGCGGTCGTACTCGACTATCGCCGGCACGAACGGGACAAGGCCATCGAACTCTATCATCAGGTCCTCGAAACCGAAGAAGCCGGCAACCGCTCCAATCAGCGCTATGCGGCGAGTCGGATCGAGCAGTTGACGGACGAGTTGTCCAGTCACCTGCGGCCGACCGACCTGGCACCGCGGCGTACCCGGCGAACTGCGGAGCGGACCGAAGGCGAGCCGTCTCGACGTCCGGCCATGACCTCGCGGTCGCCGGAAGACGAGGGAACGGCCGAAGACCCGGGCGGCGAGCAATAGCGCACCTGCGGCCGAGGCGATTCGCGCGGGCTTCACGGCAGCCGAGTTTCGCCGGGCGGCTCCGGGATTCATGTCATCCAAACGCCGGGCCGGTTCGTCCTTACAGGTGGCAATGACGCCGCCGGAAAGGACGGACGAACATGTTACGACGACAATCCATCGCTGTTGCGACGGCCGCTGGCCTGGTGCTGCTGGTCGCGGCCGGATGTCTGAAGCGCAAGGAGACTATCACGGTCCACCCCGACGGCTCGGTCGATATCAAGCTCAAATACAAGGGCGAGCCGGCAGAATTCGAGACCGAGGATGCCCTGCCTTCCGCGGAAAGCGGCTGGGACGTTGCGTTCGAGATCGAGAAGAACGGCGACAAAGAGAAAAGGGTCCTTCGATCAGAGCGATCCTTTGCCCCCGGTCAGCGACTGCCGCGAAGCTACGCCGGCGCGGCCGACCCCGACAGCGATCTTTGCCTCGACTTTCCCACGACCGTCCGAACCGAGCGCAGGCCCGACGGGACCTACTACCACTTTCGTCGGGAGTACGCCCCGCGGACATGGGCAAACGTCCGCTACTGGTACGATCGGTTCATCAACGATGACATCAAGAAGCTCGGAGAGAAGGAGACCAAGGACTTGTCGCTGGGGGAACGCGTCAAGATCACGAAGGCCTTCGTCGACGCGGTCGCGCATGAGCAAGTCGAGTATTCCCGTGCGGCCCTGGCCAAGATCGACCCGACCCTGGCGCAGGATCACTGGCTGCTGGCTCGGCGGTCACTGCTGAACGTCTATGACGCCATTGACCTGGAAACCATCGTGCGGGAGTATCAGCAGCTCCCCGAGAAACAGCGTGAGGAGGAGTTCGAGCGCGAGGGCCAAGAGATCGAGGACCGGGCCAGAGCGGCGGTGTGCCGGTCGCTGCGAGATTCTGCCGGCTACGACGCGGCCCGGATCGCCGAGTTTCAAACGGCCTACGATCGAGCCTATCGGAGATACGAGATCACCAACCAATTGGGCGGCCACGGGTTTCACATCCGGGTTAGGATGCCCGGCGAAATAATCGCCCACAACGCCGACCGGATCGGCGATAACGGCGCCCACTGGGAGTTCAATGGCGAGGCCTTCCACGATCGGCCGTACGAGCTGATGATCACCTCGCGGGTGGCGAATGACGGCGAGGGTGACTGAGCGCGATGCTCCCGGCGGCCACGAGGCAGTTCGATCGGTACACGGGGGACGTCTACGGCTGGGCCTACCGGCTGCTGGGCCACCATCACGACGCCCTCGACGTCGTTCAGGATGTCTTCCTGCGGTGGGTCGAGCAGTGCAGGAGCGAGATGCCGAGCACTCCGCGGGGGTGGCTGCGGCGGGTCACGCTGAATCGCGCTCTGGATATTGTTCGGCGCCGCGCGACGTCCCCGATGCGGATGGAGGGATCGCTTGCCGCGTCACCGGCGCCGGCGCCGGCGGAGACCTACGAGCACCTCGATGCGGCGGCTCTGCGATCCGACATCGCGGACGCACTGGCGGCGTTGACGGACATGCAGCGCGGCGTGCTGGTCGCTAAAATATACGATGGTATGACATTCGCGCAGATCGCCGAGGATCTGGACATCGCCGTCCCCACGGCGAAGACGCATTACCTGCGGGCCATCCGAGCCGTTCGCGAGCGGCTGGCTCCGCGGTGGTCCGAGGAGGAATGACCATGAACTGTCACGAATTCGAACACTGGATGGCGGACATCCTTGGAGGCGAACTCTCAGCCCAGGATCGCGCCGCGTTCGACGACCATCTCGCGGCGTGCCAGGCGTGCCGCACCGAGTACGAGTCGGCCGCCGCGACGGTCCGGACGCTGCGTTCGTTGCCGCCGCCGCCGGATGTGAGTGTCCGGCGGTCAGGCGACCGGCTCGTGATTTCCGGAGCACGGAGCGGGCGGGTTGGCGGGCGGCGGCGATTGGCAAGTGCGATACTTCGCTATGCCGCCGCGATCGCCTTGGCTTTTGCCGGCGGCTATGGCTATCACGCCACGCAGGTGCAGGTCGCCCGCGTGGATGCGCGACAGGGCGGTGGACTTGCTGCGGCCGGCCGAAACGAGACCTTTCGTTCGGCCCTGGCGAATGCCCACGCTCACAATCCCGATCGGTCGGATCTGGCGAAATGCCTGAGCGCGCTGTTTCCCGCGAGCGGCGGCGGGTAGACCGATCACTCGCCCGTCGGCAGCGCCCGATTGGCTGGGGAGCATCGGCGTCCCGCCGGTGTGGTCCCTCTGAGAACGCTTGGGCGACCTTGCCCACACCCCTCGTCGATCCAGGCGTAACGCTACACGAGCACGCGATGCGCCGGCACGCCCATTCTGTCACGGACCCGGTGGTTGACTTCCGCGTACAGGAGCCGTTGAGCCGTCAGGCAGATGGCAGTATTCTGTCCGCATGGTCGCCATGCCGCAGCCGATCGAGAAACGCCGCACCACCGATTGCATCGTGACGTCGCGGATGAGCAGTCCGGGTGGACCGCTGTTGCTGGCTGCGACCCGAGAGGGTGTCTGTTTTCTCGAGTTCACCGACCGCCGCGCGATCGAGGCCCGGATCACGACGCTTCGGAAACAGCTCGATCGGCCGGTCGTGCCGGGGCGGAACCGCCACATCGACCGGGTCACCAAGGAGCTGGCCCGCTACTTTGACGGACAGCTCACGAGCTTTAAGACGCCTCTGGTCATCGCCGGCACGCCCTTTCAGGAGGCGGTCTGGCGGCGTTTGCTGAAGATTCCTTTCGGCGAGACAATTTCGTACGACCGTCTCGCCCGCGACATCGACCGGGCGGGCGCCCAGCGGGCCGTCGGCACGGCGAACGGCGCCAACCGCATCTCGATTCTCATTCCGTGCCATCGGGTGATTCGAGCGAGCGGCGACCTCGGCGGCTACGGCGGCGGGCTGTGGCGAAAGCGGTTGCTACTCGATCTCGAGCGGAGCGTCGCCGGGGGACGGCGCGGTGCCGTCCGGCACCGGGAGCCATCCGCCTGACCGATCATGCGCTCCGGCCCGCCGGGGCACCCCACACGACACGCCGGTGTCGAGCGGTTGCGGCGCCGGCAGGGGAAATCGCTCCAGACCGAACTTGTCGAGCGGTCCGTCGACCGGCATGGGATATCGGCCGGAAAAACACGCGTCGCAGGAGTCGCCGGGGGCATGGCGCGTGCACGCCAGCATGCCCTCCAGCGACAGGTACGCCAGGGAGTCGACCTCGAGGTAATCGCGGATTTCCTCGACGCTCCGATGCCGGGCGATCAGTTTTTCCGGATCGGGGAAATCGATCCCATAATAACACGCATGTCGAATTGGCGGGCTGGCGACGCGGAGGTGGATTGCCTTCGCCCCGGCCTTCCGGAGCGCCCCCATCTTGCCGCGCGTGGTCGTGCCACGGACGATGGAATCTTCGACGACGACCAACCGCTTGCCGCGGACGGCTTCGCGGATGACGTTGAGCTTCATCTTGACGGTCAGGTCGCGCTGCTGCTGTGTCGGCATGATGAAGCTGCGGCCCGCGAAGTGGCTCGTCGTGAAACCCCGGCCAAGCGCCAGGCCCGACGCCTCGCTGAATCCGATGGCGGCACAGCGGGCACAGTTCGGAACCGGAATGACCAGGTCGGCGTCGGCGGGAGCCTCGCGGGCGAGCTGGTGTCCCGTGGCCACCCGGAACGCGTGGACGTTTTGTCCGAAGACGTCGCTCGACGGATCCGAGAAATAGACCTGCTCGAAGATGCAGTGTGCCGGTTGAATCTCCGCCGCATCGACGAACATGCGGCTGGTCAGACCGTCGGCGTTGATCGAGACGATCTCACCGGGCCGGACGTCGCGAAAATAGTCGGCATCCACGATGTCGAGGGCGCAGGTCTCGCTGGCGACGACGATGGCGCCGTTGGCCATGCGGCCGAGGCACAGCGGTCGCAGTCCGTGAGGGTCACGGACGGCCTCGATCCGGTCGGCATGAATGAAAAGCAGGCTGTAGGCCCCACGCAGCCGCCGAAGCGCCGCGGCAAGCGGGTCTTCGGCGCCCTGACATTCGGGCGCCGCCAGCAGGTGCAGGATGACCTCGGTATCGCTGCTGGTCTGGAAAAGCGCCCCACGCGTGTCGAACCGGCGCCGCAGCTCGCCCGCATTGATCAGGTTGCCGTTGTGGGCCACGGCGACCTGGCCGCCCGTGTACTGTGCGAGCAGCGGCTGGGCGTTGGCGTCGTGACCCGACCCGGTCGTGGAATAACGAACGTGGCCGATCGCCCGGTCGCCGCGGAGGGCCTCGAGCGTCGGACGATCAAAGACCTGAGTCACGAGACCGAGACCGACGTGACGTTGGAGCCGACCGTCGCGAACGGAGCAGATGCCGGCGGATTCCTGCCCCCGATGCTGCTGGGCATAGAGGCCCCGGTAGGTCAGTTCAACGGCTTCGGAATCACCGAAGATGCCAAAGAGGCCGCAATATTCCCCGACCCGCTCCGAATACGATGCAGACACCGATGGCTCCCCGGCACGACATAATGGTCTCGTGTGGACACCGACGCCGCCACGTTAGTCGGGCCGGACGCAGCCCACAAGAACCAGCTACAACGGGTCCGGACACGGAATTTCTGACGCCTGCCGCGGACCGGGCGGCTTGATCCGAACCGCGACCGTGAGCGAACGCCGGGTGCCACTGGCGGCTTGCCCGCCAGTGCACGGTGATTCGTCCGCCCACGGACTCTGCCGCGGCCCCTCGGCGATGAGCGGTCTTGACGCGACCGGCCGCCGATGGTCGCATGGGGAGCGACGCGATGGATGTCTTCCTGACCATTCTGCTCGTGCTGCTGGCGGCCGGCGGCGTGATTCTCGCCGCGCTGCAGCTTCCCGGCACGTGGATCATCCTCGCCGCCGGCGCCGGGTACGACTGGTACTACGATTGGCAGCGGATCGGCTGGAGGTGGTTGGTTGTGCTGTTGGGCGTTGCCGTGGTTGCCGAGGCAGCCGACACGTTCGCTTCGCTCGTCGTTGCCAAACGTGCCGGCGCCAGCCGGAGGGCGTCGATCGGGGCGCTGCTCGGCGGATTCGGGGGGATGTTCTTCCTATCGCTGCCGGCTCCCGTGGTCGGAACGATCGCGGGCGGGCTGATCGGCTGTTTCGCGGGGGCACTTCTGGGCGAGTTGACGGTGCGGAGCGATCTTTCGGCCGGTGCCCGCGTGGGGCTGTTCGCAACCTGCGGACGCTTGGCGGGTCTCCTGCTCAAGACGGCGGCGGCCTTCGGCATGGCCGGCGCGCTGGTCGGATTGGCGATCTGGTAGCGGGACATGACCCGTCCAGCATTCAAGTCAGCCCGACGACTCTTCCGCACGGTGCTCAAGGATAGAGGTCAGGCTCATCACGAAGGAAGTCGAACGACGGATTGCGCGTCAACAGAGGCACGTCGCGGCGAGGGTTCTCCTTCGACTCGACAAGGCGGACCTGGATGGCCTCTTCGCCTGTCGGTACCGGTTCGGCAAGCTCGACGTGCCACGGATCGATCAGTTTGCCGTCAATCGAGACCATATCGTTATTCCAGCCTGTCGCCGCGGTGCTGACAAGGCCGAGACAAATCGGGCTGGACCGAGAATCCTGTCTCGGTCCCGTCGGCATGGGAATCCTGTCCCATGTCACAATCCGAATGACAACCGCTGTCGGGGGAACGAGAAGGGATTCTCGTTCCAGCGTGCGAAAGGATTCGTGTTCCAGCGTGCGAAAGGATTCGCGTTCCAGCGTGCGTTCGTTCCAGCGTGCGCCCTGACGGGGTCATTCCGCGGCGCCTTGGGCGCGGAGGAGTTCGACGACCTCGCGCTGGCCGGCGGCTTCGGCTCGGTTGAGCGGCGTCTGGCCCTTGTCGTTGCGGGCGTTGATGTTGGCGCCGTTGGCGATCAGGAGGGCGACGACCTCCGCGTGGCCGGCGGCGGCGGCCCAGTGGAGGGGCGTCCGGCCGTCTTCGCCGCGGGCGTTGACGTCGGCGTCCTTGGCGATGAGGAGTTCGACGACGTCGGCGTGGCCGCGGGCCGCGGCCTTGTGGAGGGGCCTCCAGCCGCGGCGGTTGGGGCTGTCGACCCGGGCGCCGTGGTCGATGAGTAACTTGACGATTTCCGTGTGGCCCATGAGGGCGGCCGAATGAAGGGGCGTGGCGTTGGTCTTCGACATGGCGTCGACATCGGCGCCGCGGTCGATGAGGAGTCGGGCCATCTTCAGTTGGCCGGCCGTGGCGGCAAAAAAGAGGGGCGTATAATTCTGAGACTTGCTCGTGACCTCGACGCCGGCACCCGCGTCCAGCAACAGTTCCGCCACCCGACAGTCCCCTTTTTCGGCGGCGATGGACAGCGGCGTCCGCTGCTGCTGGTCTCGGGCTTTAAGGTCGGTGGCCCAGTGTATGTGGGACCGCACCTCGGCCGTGTTTCCCGCGGCGACGGCGGCGTGAATCAAGAGGGTCGGCCGGGGCGGCGGCGGCGTGGACGAATCGGGCGAGGGCGAAGGCGCGGGCGCGGGCACGGGCGCACGACTGGTCGTGTCTTTTTTACAGCCGATCCCGAAAGGAAGACCCAGCAGGGTGATCGCCAGCAGCGCGACACCTCCGAGGCCCGGCCTACTCCCTCGCGCCGTGTTTCCTGAGCACATCCACCACATCCGTAAACCCTCGGGCCTGTGCAGCATCGAGCACACTTTGTCCGCTCCTGGATCGGGCGTTGACGTTGGCGCCGGCGTCGATCAGCAGCTCGACAATGTCGGGATAGCCCACGGCGACCGCCAGATGGAGCGCCGACTGACCGTCCTCGCTGGCGACGTTGACGTTTGCCCCGGCGGCGATGAGGACTCTCACCAGGTCTTCGTAGCCGCGGGCGACGGCCCAATAGAGCGAGGTTCCGCCGGGCCGGTAGGCCGCGTCGACGTTGGCATGGTGCGCGATGAGAAGATCGACAAGGTCCTTGCGACCCTTTTCGACCGCCAGGTGCAACGGCGTGCGACCGCCGCCGTCCTTCGCGTTGACGTCGGCTCCGCTCCGCAGTAGGGCCTTGGCACGCTCCAACTCCCCCATTCGGACGGCGTCATGGAGCGTCGTGATGCTTCCCGTCGGCGGCGTCTCGTCTGCCGCGGGCTGAGGCTGAGAGGCGGTCGATTTGCCGGCGGGCTTCGCGGGAGTCTCTGAATCCGCGGCGGGCGCGGTCGACGGAGCCACCGGCGCGGGCGCCGGGGCGCTCGACGACGACTCTCCGTGGCGCTGACATCCGACGAGCGGCACGAGGGCCAGAACCCATGCCACCGAAGGAGGCCCACACCGCTTTGTCACCCTTCTCACGTTCTGATACTCCTTCGACGAGCCGATCCGCCTGTCCGACGCCGGCCTGAGGAGAACCCGTCGCACTGCCGAGTTCGCCGCGGCGCGCCGGGTGCGCTGTCGCGCCTGTATTGGCGAACGGTGTCGGCACGCCGCCCGCGCGTCTTCAGGAGAAACACACCGGCGGGACGCCGATACTCCCCACCCAATGAGGCGTCGCAGAGCACGGGTGTCAATCGATTCGGGCTTTGACGCACCCCTACGATTGTCGCAGACGGCGATCTTCCGGTCAACGCTGGTCGAGACCTGTCGGTCGAGCGGGTGGCGGGCTGAAACGGGACGAACGTGCCCTTCGCGTGCTGATCCATCCCCCGCCCCTGAAATGGACGGGGCGCCCGCTCGCTTACGAGGAGGCGCTGCCGCCCTTGGGTGGAGGCTTGGCACCGGACCCGGGAAAGCGCGCTTCTCGAGCCTGAAGGATCAAGCCACCGATCCAAAGGATGGCGGCTGCGCCAGCCACGAGTTGCGGGTGCTCGGTCATCGGGCTTCGCAACGCGGGCCACTGGGCGCAGAGGAATGTCGCCCCGCCCGAGACGGCCACGATCGAACCCAACAGCCCCATCCAAACGACGGCAAAGACAGGCAGAGCCTTCCATGCGAGAATCCCCCCGACGACCGCGGCGACCAACGGGAGAACCCATCCGATCGGCCCCATCGACTTCAACTCATCCATGACGCGGCCTCCAACGTCCTGCAGCAACTCGGAGCGATCCGGCCAGTTGCGCTCCTGCTGCTGCGGCGAAGGAAGGCGAACCTCGGCGACCACGGCCTTTGGATCCTTGAGGTAGCGCGTCAGGTCGCCCCGACCAAGCTGATAACACAGCGCCAGACAGAGCAGCGCCAGCACCGATCCGCTGGCGAGCCAACCTTTGTGCGTCCGATAAGCCAGGAGACTGATCGCAACGGCGCAGACGGCGGCGGTGATGGGCATGGGGGTGCCGATGAGCCTCGCCACCTCGATCCCCAGCCATGTGCCGAGGACGAGGCCGAAGCAGGTCACCAGCGCCCGCAGGAGCTTGGCGCTTCGCAGCGCCATGAGGATACCAATGGCCACCGCCACCAGACTGCCTGCCGTCAGGCCCGGTGACGCTTCCACGGCCGGCACGTAGTACCGGATCAGCTCTTGCAAGCTCGACAGCCAGTCCGTTTCCGCAATCAACGCCATACCCTCGATCGCTTCTCCCCCTTGCCATAACGGCCGGCGTGCGGGTATCGCACGAGACATGCGCCGAAATCGCCGCCGCCGATTGTGCCACGGACCCCGCATCGCCGCACCAGTGTGCCGTCAACGTTGATCCTGCGGGTTGGGCGAAGTCTGCGGGAGGGCGAGCCTCCTGGCGAGCCGTCCGTTCGGATCACCATCAAGCCGCGTGCCAGGCTCGGCAGGAGCCTCGCCCTCCCATTGGGCACCCGCAGATTCAACGTTGACGGTACACTAGCCGCGTGTGGCGTCGGGGCGGTCGATCGCCGGCATGGCGATGCGGTCCGGCCAAGTGGTGATATCGACGTAGTTGCGTCTCATGTCAATGCGTCCCCATTGATGATAGAGTGCGTCGAGCAAGGCGACCTTCTGTGATGCCGATATCTCGAGGCCGTATTCTTCGCCGGGCGCCCGTCCCCACCAGACGCGAGCGTCCTGCAGGTCGGTCGCCAGCTCGATGTGGGGTCGGTTGGGGTCGCGTCGTCCGCCGTGGTTGGCCACGAGGACGCGGCTGATCTGCGGTCGGAACGGCTTGTCAACGAGCAGGGCGACGAGCTTGAGGCCGGCCCGCAGGTCGGCGCCGGACCAGGACTGCCCGACAGCCGGCGGTGGCCGGCGAACGCCGTCGATCATCATCAAACGCGAGGACGTGCAATCAGAGGGGTCATAGCGGCCGGGGAGTCGGACGGCCTTGTCGTCGATCAGATAGCAGTAGCCGCGACGGAGGACCCATGCCGTGGGTTGTCGAAATCGACAGGCGACCGCGACCACACCATTCGGCCGAACCGTGACGCACTCCACGCGCTCGATCCAACCCGCAGATTGGTCCGCCGGATCGGATAGATCCAACAGGCGATGCCCGATCCGGCTCGCCAGGTTCGGATCGAGCAGGCGATCATCCGGCGCGGGGCGCGCCCGCCGCTCGATGTCGCGCAGGATGTGGCGATTGTCCGACAGTCGCAGCCACTCGGGCATCGGGCCGGCCCACTCGAGCCTCAGCTCGAGGTCGTAGCGTGGGTTCTGATGGACGTAGGGTTCGAGATAGTCGCGAAAGCCGATGACGATCCCGATCAGGATACAGGCGGCAGTCGCCAGCCCGATCGCGGTTCGGACCAGTGCCGAGCGATAGGGTGCGCTGATCGTGGCCGACCACGCCCGCACACGCTCGGTTGCGCTGCCGGTTCTTCGCTTTGTTTTGAGTTTTTTCTTGGCCAAGCGTCAGTTGCCAGTTGTCAGTTGCCAGTTATCAGTTGTCAGGGCACTGGCTTTGGATTGCGGTGCATGGCGCGTTCGATGATATACTGGCACATCATCGGCAGCGTCAGACCGGCGCGCTCGGCGGCCTTCGGCAGGAGCGAGTGCGTGGTGAAGCCCGGTATGACGTTGACCTCCAGCAGATACGCCTCCGACCGGTCAGGGTCCACGCGCCAGTCGGCCCTCGAAAAATCGCGGCAGCCAAGCTCGCGATGCGCGTCCAGGCTCAGCCGCCCCACTCGATCCAGCAGATCCCGCGGCAGGTCGATCTCAAACGCGTACTCGGTGTCTTCATCGACATATTTCGCGTCATAGTCGTAGAAGTCTCGACGGGTTCGGATCTCGATCGGCGGCAGGGCTTGGTCTCCAAGGATGCCGACCGTGATCTCCCTGCCAGCAATGTACTCCTCGATCAGGCATCGGCCGTATTGATCGATGACGGATTCGACGGCCGGCCGAAATTGCGCGTCGGTGCGGACGAGGTGACACGCCAGGCTGCTGCCCTCCTTGACCGGCTTGACGACCAGCGGCGGTCGCCAATCGGCCGTGACCCGCTGAAACGTCTGTTGCGTCGCCACCTCGTATCGCGGCGTCGGGATAGCCAACGATTCGTACCGCTGCTTCGCCCGCACCTTGTCCATGGCGAGGGCGCAGGCCGCGGAGGCGGAACCACAGTAGGGGATACCGCGTTGTTCGAGGATTCTCTGGACCTGACCGTCCTCCCCGAACGCCCCATGCAGCGCAATGAAAACGCAGTCGACATCGCGCTCCAACGCGGAGAGGTTCTGCGGATCGATGTCCTCGACGAAGACGCTGTGGCCCAGCGATTCGAGCGCCGCGGCGACGGCGCGGCCGCTCTGAAGACTGATCTCCCGCTCGGCGCTCGGCCCGCCGGCCAGCACCGTGATTG
>JBHHVX010000048.1:0-25420 GCA_046754505.1 Phycisphaerae bacterium
CCGAATCGCAGATTCCGGCATGCGTACACACACCGTCTCACACCTTGATCCGCTCCCAGCGCCCGCTTCTGAAACGCCACGCCACCAGTAACGCCCGGACGCTCAAATCGGCGAACATGCCCATCCACGCGCCCAGCAGGCCCCATTTCAGAACGAATCCGCCCAGATAGGCGACGGGCAGCCGGATAGCGGCCATTCCGAAGATCGTGATCAGCATCGGCACGCGCGTATCGCCTGCACCGCGGAGGGCGCCGATATACACGATCAGCGGGGCCATGGTGAGTTGAAAGATGCTCAGGACCTTTAATGCGGGAACGCCACACGCCCACACGTCGGGGTTGTCCGACAGGAGGCGATACAGTGATTCCGCCCCAAAGAGATAGAGGCAGCCGCTGCCGACGAGCAGCAGCACCGCCTGAAACGTCGCCTCGTGGGCGGACCGCCGGGCGCGATCGGGCTGCCGGGCGCCCAGATTCTGTCCGACGAGCGTCGACGCGGCATACATATAGGCACTGGCCGGAAGATAGCTGAGCGATTCGATCCGCACCCCGACAATGTGGGCGGCATACAGAACGGCCACCGGGAACCCCGTGGGAACACGGCTGATGATGGTCATATAGACAAAGTGGCCGGAAAAGGTGATCGCGCCGTCCGCCGCCGCGGGAATACCGATGCGGAGCATGCGGCTGAGCAGTTGTCGATCGGGCCACATCGCGGACGGATGCAGATTCAGTCCATGCCTGCGTCGCTGCATCAGGCCGAGAACCCAGATCGCACCGATCCACCGGGCGCAGGCCGTACCGGTCGCGATCCCGTTGACGCCGATCCCCGCGAAAGCCCCCACCCCAAACGTCAACGCCCAACTGAGTCCGAGGTTGAGAATGTTGACGCCCCCGAGAATGACCAGTGGCGTCCGTGTGTCGCCCGCCCCACGCAGGCAGGCCGCCAGCGAGAACGAGATTGACGCTCCGACCAGCCCGATCGCGTCGATCCGCATGTAGTCAATCGCGATCGTCGCGGCCGTCCCGCGCATGTTGAGCAGCCCGGCGAAGACCGGCGCGGTCACGAGAACGAATCCGGTCCCGACCAGACCCATTGCGATGGCCATCACAAAGGCCTGGTTGGTCGTGCGACGCGCCTCGGCCAGATCCTTGGCCCCGATGGCCCGCGCGACGATGGCTGTGGCCCCGATGCCGACCAGCGCGAACAGCATGGTCATCAGCCAGCCGATGTAGCCCGCGAATCCGACCGCCCCCGTCGCCTCCGCCGAGATCCGCCCCGCCAGGAACGCATCGTTCCACGTCACGCAGGCGTTCAGCATCTGCTCGCCGAGAATCGGCAACGCCAGCCAGAACACGGCGGACCGGACCGGACCTCGTAGAATGCCCTCATCGGCGATACGGGCGGATCGCGTCGCCAGCGCCGGGGGCAGCGATCGGCGGGACTCGGCGGACTCGATTGGTCCGTGAGGTATGGCGGTGGCCGGATGGGACGGGTGATCAGCGGGGGGCACGGCGATCCTTCAAGGGCTGGATAGCGGGAGGCGCCACAGAGCGCATTGTAACGGGTGCCGAGCGCGCCGGCTGGCGCAAAGAGGGACGTGCTGAGATTCGCCGAATCGCTTCCGCTCTACACGCGGGAGGCCTGCCGGGTTTCCCAGTGCCGCGCCACGAGCCGGATGATGTCGTATGGCACGGCGCCCTCCAGAGCATCGAGAATCGGCCTGAGCGGCTCGCTGCCCACTTCGTGAATGGCGGCGACCACGTCGCGGTAGGTGGCCTCGTCCACCCACGCCTCGATGCTTTTCGGTCGCTCCGCCTGGATATACTCAACGAGGTATTGGGCCGTCGTGCTCCGGGCGCGTTTCACCTCGGCGCTGACCTCGTCGATCGAACGTCCCTTCGCAAACAGTTCAAATGCCGCTCGACGGGCCTTGCTGGGGTTGACGTGTTTCGTCGGCGGTCCCTCGACGCTCGTGTCGATGTGGTGTTCGCGGCAATACGTCGCGATCCGCTCCAGGAAGCGCCCTCCCCACGCGGCGAGCTTGTGTTCGCCCACGCCGTGGACCGAGAGAAACGCGCCGGCGTTGGCCGGCCGTATTCTCGCCATGTCACGCAACGACAGGTCGCCGAAGATGACATCCGGAGCCACACCCTGCCGCTCGGCGATCTCCGATCGCAACCGGTGGAGCGCGTCGAACAACCCGCGATCCACCCCGACCCAGGATTGCACCTCGCCACGAGCCCGTTTGACCTTCCGTCGCTTCGGCTCGACGAAGCGCACCCGGCACTCACTGCGCAGCACCTTCCAGGAGTCTTCGTTCAGCTTCAGGATGGGGTATTCGTCACGCGTCCGCGTCAACAACCCCTGATCCACGAGCTGATAGACCAGATTCGTCAGGGCCTTCCGGTCCGTGCCTTTCATCAGCCCGTAGGTGCTCAGCTGATCGTGCCGGTTGGACTTGATCCGCTCGGTGTCCGCGCCGCGAAGCACGTCCGTGACGTGTCCCATGCCGAAGCGTTCCTGCACGCGATAGACACACGAGAGAATCTTCTGGGCGGTCTCCGTGCCATCGACCGTGCCATCCGTTTCCTTAAGGCAAATATCGCACGAGCCGCAGTTGTCCTTTTCATACGCCTGGCCGAAGTATTCCAACAACGCATGGTGTCGACAGCGGCGCGACACGGAAAACCGCCACATCTGATCGACCCGCTCCATGGCGGGCCGCGTGACCGACTCCGGACGCTCGAGGTGCTCGGCACTGCGGTTGATCAGGAACTCCCACTTCATCAGGTCCCCCTGGGAGTAGAACAAAATGCACTCGGCCTCAAGCCCATCGCGGCCGGCGCGGCCCGTCTCCTGTTGATAGTGTTCGACGGATTTCGGCATCGCAGAGTGGACGACGCAGCGCACGTTGCTTCGGTCGATCCCCATGCCGAAGGCCACCGTCGCCACCACCACGTCGAGCTGCTCCTTCGAGAAGGCCTCCTGCGTCCGGCGCCGCACGTCGGGCGTGCAGCCGGCGTGATAGTGGGCGGCGCGGATGCCCTGAGCCTTGAGAAAGTCCGCCATCTCCTCCGTGTTCGCCCGGCTGATGCAATACACGATGACGGCCTGGCGCGCGTGACGCCGGACGACCTCCAGCACCTGCGCGTGGGCGTCCTCGCGCCGAACGGCCCGATAGACCAGGTTGGGTCGATCGAAGGAACCGACCAGGACCTTCGGGTCCTTCAGCTTGAGCTGCTCGATAATGTCGGACCGGACCCGCTCGGTCGCCGTCGCCGTAAATGCGTGAAGGCTCGCCTCGGGGAAACGCTCTTTGAGGCGTGAAAGCTGTCTGTATTCCGGACGAAAATCATGACCCCAGTGGCTGATGCAGTGCGCTTCATCAATGGCAAACGCGCGGATATTGAGCCGCTCGACAAGATTCAGGAACCAGTCGGTTACGAGCCGCTCCGGCGCAACGAAGATCAGGCGAAACCGGCTCTCGGCAATGCCGCGGTCGGTCTCTCGGCGCTCTTCCGTCGTCATGCCGCTGTGCATCGCGGCAGCCGGGTAGCCGCACGCCCGCAGAGCGTCCACCTGGTCCTTCATCAGAGAGATCAGCGGAGAGACCACGATGTCGGTCCGACCGGTCAGCGCCGGGGGAACCTGGTAGCAGAGCGACTTGCCACCTCCCGTCGGCAGGACCACCAGCGAATCGTGATGATCCAACCCCGCGCGAATCGCGCCTTCCTGATACGGCCGAAGTTCCTCAAACCCCCAATAGCGCCGGACCACGTCGAGGACGTCTGACAGCGAAGATGCAGCGGAAACACCGGCCATGGGACGCATTGTAACTCGCGGCCGCGGGGCTATCCACCGCTCGCCGGCCCGCGGGGGTTCGAGACGGAATCGGCGGTAGTGCGCCGCAGGGTCCAACGGGTGCCACTGGCGGCTTGTCCGCCGGTGCGTCGTCGCACAGTGCCTCGTACGGACACGGACAGGCAAGCTGCCCGTGGCACCCTGACGCCGGTTCGGTCACGCGCGGCCGACCGCCCGCGTGTCGCCGCGTCGGGGTTGCGGATACACTGCCACCCTGAACATGGGCAGGAAACGCGCCAATCCGTCGACCGCCGAAAAACGCCCACGCTCGGCCAGAGGTGACGCCGCGCCCGCTCCGGACACGATGACGAGCGGTCCTTCTTGGCGCCCCGGGCGCGCGATCATCGGCCAGGTCCGGATCGAACGGCGCCTGCCGGCTGTCACCTTGTCGGGGCTGACGCTCGCGGCGACATGTCTGATCTTTCCCCCGGTCGGATGGTGGCCGCTCGCCTACGTCTGCCTGGTACCGTGGTTCATCTGCATCTGCACGGTTCGGCGGGCGCGATTCGTCTACGGCGTCAGCTATCTCCTGGGACTGGGCTATTTCCTGATAAACTGTCACTGGATGGCCCCCGTCACACCACCCGGTTATGTGGTGATGTGCCTCTACTTCGCCATCTACTTCCCGCTCGCCGCCTGGCCGATCCGACACCTTTACCGGCGACGCGGCGTCTCGGTCGCCCTCTCCGCACCGGTGGCTTGGGTCGCGATCGAGTACCTGCGGTCCATCTCGACGCTCGGATTCCCGTTCATCCTCCTCGCTCACAGCCAGTACAAGGTCCTCACCGTCATCCAGATCAGCGACCTCGTGGGGGCCTATGGCGTCAGTTTCGTCCTTGCGATGGTCAACGGCGCCTTGACGGACCTGTTCATCCAGCCGCTGAAGACCGCTCGGGGCGAGCCGCCCGCGCGCGCGATCCGACTGCCCGTCGGCTCGCTGGCGACCGCGCTGGTGCTCATCGCGACGGTCCTTTACGGCGTCGTCCGCCAATCGCGAAAATACTTCAAACCCGGCGCCCGCGTGGCCGTCGTCCAGGGCGACTTTGCCATGTACGTCGACGAGCGCGGCCGCAGGACGCCGCACGACGTCGTCTTCGACGCCTATCTGGGGCTGGCTCGCCAGGCGGCGGCCGAGAAACCCGACCTCGTTGTCCTGCCCGAAACGGCATGGCTCGGATTCATCAACGACGAATTCGTCAATGCGACGCCGGAGGATTTGGAGGAGATTCGCAGTCGGCGATTCCCCAAGTACGAATCCGCGGACATTGCCTACGTACAGAAGATCAGTCGCCAGCGCCGCGACGCCTTTCAGCGATTGAGCACCGACTCCGCGGTGCCGATCGTGCTCGGATCGTCCAGCCTGGAATGGCAACCCACGGGCATTCCACCCCGCGTAGACGGCTACAATTCCGCGTTCCTCGTGAAGCCCGGCATGGAGCATCCCGCAGGCCGTTACGACAAGATTCATCTCGTGTTGTTCGGCGAGTACGTCCCGTTTCGCTACACCCCGTATCACTCGGTCTACGAGTTCCTCAACGCCCGCACGCCGTGGGGCCGTCAAGGTATGGAATACTCCCTTACCGCGGGCAACCGCTTCGAGGTGCTCGAATTCCCCGTCGCCTCACAGAACGGACAGACCTGCCGCGCGGGCGTCCCCATCTGCTACGAAGAGGTCATGCCCTACATCCCGCGAACCTTCGTCACTGGAACCGATCACGCCCCGAACGGCAAGAACATCGACATCCTCCTCAGCATCAGCAACGATGGTTGGTTTCACCACACCTCCGAATTGGAGCAGCACCTGTGCGCCGCCGTCTTTCGAGCCATTGAAAACCGAATCCCCGTGGCACGCAGCGTCAACACCGGCACGAGCGCCCTCGTGGACCCCAACGGACACATTCACCACCGCGTGTCTCTGAGCGTCGATAAGATCGCCCGGTTGGCAAAAGTGACAGAGGCGTTGCAGAGGCTTGAGACAACATCGAGGAAGCTGGTCGGCACCCACACGCCTCCCGCGGCCCCCACAAACAACCTGACGCGAGCTCTGGCCGCCTATCTCGACGTCTGCACTACCGACCTGCGCCCGGCGCTCGATGCAGTGGGACCCGAGTTCACTTTCATCCACCGCCGCCTCCTCTTCCTCGCCAACCAGTACCGTGGGGCATCGTCCGAGCACCATGACGAGGCCGCCTACCTCCTGCAAAGTCAGATTGCCGATGATCTGGAGACCGTTCGTCGCTGGCAGGCCAGACCCTGGACCGCGCCCGGATTCAGCGTCGGCCGGCTTCGAGTCGATAATCGCGTCACCTTCTACACGCGGTTCGGAGACCGATTCTCTCAGGTTGCCCTCGCCCTCACGCTCATGATCATCCTGGACTGGCTCGTTCACCGATTGCGCCGGCGGCCCACGTCACTCACGGATCAGGAGAACAAGAATGAACACTGAATCCGCCATCCGGCACGCCCTTCGCGCGTCCGCAGGTTGGCTCGCCGCCTTGGCAGGGTTGGCCACCACGGGCTGCATGCCCGCTCTGCGGCAGACGCTCGAGATCAAGGATCAACTGGCCTTTCGCGCCGAAGCCATGCAGTTCCTCAAGGAAACGGTCTTTTCCGATGATCCCTTCATCACCATGAACGCCATCGAGGCGTTGCAGGAAGCCGCGCCAGAGGAAGGGACGTCCTACATCGCGGAGAACCTGAACACGGGCAATCCCGGCGTGACTTTCGCAGCCCTGATGGCCTTGGGCACGCTCCAACGGTCTGAATTCATCGAGATTTACCGGACAAGAGCCGAAGACAGCAATCCGAATGTTCGCATTGCCGCGATCTATGCCATGCACCGCTGCGGCGACCAGGGACGGACCGGAGAGTTGGCATCCTTGCTCGTGCACCACCCCAAGGCCCGCGTCCGCGCGAACGCAGCGATGGCCATCGGCCGTCTGGGTGGCCGTCAGTCCATTCAAGTGCTGCGAGCGGCTCTGCGGCAAGAGACGAAAACGCTCGTCCGCAACAACCTCTACGAAGCCCTCGCCTTCCAAAACGCGCAGACGGAAATCGGCCGCCTCATCCTCAGGGGGTACAGCGCGATTCCCAACGACGCCGCCGAAGCCCTCATGATGCTCGCCAACGCCCGAACCGACGAGGCCGAAGACGTCTTCCGAAACCGTCTCCGGCGTGCAGACCATCCGGAGATCAGCCTCGAGGCTGCCCGTGGGTTGGGCATCCTGCACGCTGCCGGAGACTACGCCTTGGATCTCGCGTTGGCGCATCTGTTCTTCAATTCACCGAAACGCGGCATTCCTGAAGATTCGCCGAAACAGCAGATCACCCGCGTTCGGGCGCTCGCCGCGCTCGCCCTCGAAGCCATCGACCGCCCGGAGGCCTTGGGCGCCCTCCGCGCCGCCTTCACGGTGAAGGGACAATCCGACTATGTCCGCGTGGCGATCACGCGGGCGGCGATTCGAATCATCGACGACAGCCGCCGAGAACGCCCACGCGGGTCCCGCCTGCGCCGGCAGCGCCATGCGGACGAACATGCGGCCGATCCGGTCGCCGACAGAGCCGGACCGACTGCGATCCGATAGAGTTCGCCCGCCACGCCCTCGGATCGATCGACCGGAACGGAAACAATGCACTGGGTCGCGTTTGGTATTCTCCTGTATGTCGTCACCGTCCTTCAGACGGCCCTCGCGCCCCATCTGGCGATCCATGCCGCTCGCCCGAACATGATGGTCATCGTGGCCGCCTACTATGCGCTGACCGCCCGGACCCACGACGCCCTCCTCGCCTGTTGGATCATCGGTCTGGTGATCGACCTGACCAGCCTCAGCTACCACGATCACGGAAATGTCGGCCTGAGTGCCCTGACGCTGGGGTGCATCGCGATGCTCATCGTCCGCGCGCGGGAGTTTGCGGTTCGCGACAGCGTCCTCACCCACCTCATCTTCACCGCCGCCGCCACGATGGCCCTCTCCACCGCGGTCGGATCGCATATGCTCTGGATCCGCGGAGACTGGACGCGCTTCAGCGACGTCTTGGCGCTCTCTTTCTATACGGCAATATACACGGGCGTCCTCGCACCCTATGCCCACTGGATCCTTCGTCGAACTCGAAATCTGCTCGGCATCGGCCCCACGCATCGCCTCCGCGTCCGCTGAGGACCGAACGAACGGGTGTTTTCGGCGTATAATACCCGCGACGGCGGCGGCGGGTCGCCCGTCCGCACAAGCAGTCATTGCCAACGGTCTGAACATGTTTGAACGGCGTTTGAAGATACTGCTGATGGTCCCCGTGATCTGCGGAAGCATCGTCCTCGCGCGCCTCTACCAACTTCAGGTCGTCCATGGCGAGTCCTATCGCCGCCAGGCTCAGGCGGCGCTCGTCTCGCCCCGGCGGTTTCTGCCGCCGTTGCGCGGACGGATCCTCGACCGCTACGGCAGGACGCTCGTGTCCGATGAGCCGGCCCACGACGTCACCGTCCACTATGGCGTGCTGAGCATGAATCCCGCCTATCTGCGGCTGTTGGCGGATGACATCCGGCGTCGAGAGCCGATCTGGCGCTCGGCTACACGCGCCAGCCTCTTGGGCGAAGTGCGGCGTCGCATCGCCCGGCTGTGGCAAACCCTCGAGCGTGTGTCACCCCGAACCCTCCACGAACTGCGGCAGCGACGCGACCGTATCTGCCGGTCCGTCGAGCGGCTGCGCCGCCACATCTGGAAGGCACGCCGCGCCCGCGGCATGGACGAGGACCTCGATCGAGTTCGACTCGCGCAGGAACTATGGTTCCATCCCGTCCTCCGCGACGTCTCCCAGGATGTCCGGACGCGCATCGAGCTTGACTTGGGCAACCTGCCCTTCGTTCGTGTCGAGCCTTCCGTCCGGCGCGTACGCCACAAGGTGACCGAAACGCTCTGTCACGTCCTCGGCCGGCTCGGCCAGGTGTCCGCCGAAATGATCCGCGACGATCCGCTGAGCGAGGATCTCCTCGCCGCCTACCGCCCCGGCGACGAAGCCGGCGTCTCGGGTGTCGAGCGACTGGGAGAATCCATCCTCCGGGGCCGGCGCGGCTTCGTCGAGCGCTTCCGGGACGGAACGATCAAGGATCGCAAGGCCCCCATCGACGGCATGGATCTGCAATTGACGATCGATTCGGAACTTCAAGCGGCCGTCGTCCGAATCCTCGAGCAGACCGTCGAGGAGCACCCCCCGGCCACCGGCGCCAGTTGCGTCGTCATCGATGTCGTGTCGCGCGAGATTCTTGCGCTCGCGAGCGTGCCCACCTACGATCGGCAGACCGTGCGCGACAACTTCGCGGCGCTCCGCGACGATGCCCGGCGGCGCCCCCTCCTGTTCCGCGCCGTTCAGGTCGAGTATCCGCCCGGATCGACCATCAAGCCCGTCGCCTTGCTCGCCGGACTGGCGAACCACGTCATCGACCCCAACGAACCCGTCGTGTGCGAAGGGTCCCTTATTCCCGGATCGGACAAATGGCATTGCTGGACACATTGGCTCGGTATGCCCGGACACGGTCCCCTCACTGCCGTCGAGGCCATCCAGCACAGTTGCAACGTCTATTTCTACAAGCTCGGCCAGCGCGTCAACGCCAAACGACTGACGGACTTCTATCGCGTCTTTGTACGCGGGCAGCGCGACCCCGGCACACCCCCGGCCGGCACCGGACTGCTCGCCGAACGCTCGGGGCTGATCCCGTCCAAGGAATGGATGCGACGGCGGTTCAAACGCAGCTTCCGCATCGCCGACGGCCGCAACTACGCCATCGGCCAGGGAGAACTCCAGCTCACGCCGCTGCAGGTGGCCAACATGTTCGCAACGCTCGCCACCGGCCGGTTCCGCGCTCCGATGCTGATCGTCGATCCCCGCGTCGCGCGGCCCCCGCTCGACATCCCGGGGCTGACTCCTGAAGACTGGAGCCTTGTCCGCCGCGGGCTGTACCGTTGCGTCAACGAAACCGGCGGATCTGCCTATCGCTGGGCACGAATGAACGACATCGAGATTTGCGGAAAGACCGGTACCGCCCAGAGTGTGCCGCGCGTGATCCGCTGGCAATTCACCTTCAAGCCCGATACGCCCGGCGCAGCCACCCCCTCTGTCAGCGCGCCGACCGTCGAGGCGGCCCGTGAGCAGCTCGCACTCCCGGCGAGCGCCCGCGTGCTCAGCCGCAAGGTCGTGGAAGTCTGGCCGCCCCCTGTTGCCGACAGGAGCAAGTACCCGACCCATGCGTGGTTCGCTGGCTATGCCCCCCGGAGCAACCCCCGGATCGCCTTGGCCATCGTCGTCGAATATGGCGGCAGCGGTGGCCGAACCGCCGGCCCCGTTTCCCGGGCCGTGTTTCGGCTGCTGCTCGACGATCCACATGGCTACTTCAACCGGAGTACCGGCGACCTCACCGCGAGCGCTCAGCGATGACGCGATCGCTCTCCCATGTCCTGCCACCCGCCGGATGGGTGATCCTGGCCATGGCCCTGACCTTGACCACCGTCGGACTTGCGGCCATTTACACCGGCGAAGCCGACGCGGCCACACTGCCCGCGAAGACCCTCCGCCAGGCGGGTCTCATGGTCGCCGGCCTGGCCGGCCTGGTCCTCGTTCAGATCGTCGGCTACCAGCGCATGAAGCAGTGGGCCTATCCGCTCTATGCGATCGTCCTCGTGCTGCTCGCTCTCCTGATCGTAGCTCGCTACCTCCCCTTGGATCCGTTCATCCGCGCCCGCCGTCATGCCTACCGTTGGATCATCCTCGGCCCGATGAGCATCCAGGTCTCTGATCCGGCCAAGCTGGCCTACATCCTGACGCTGGCGGCCTATCTCCGCTTCCGCACGAGCTATCGCCGATTCCTCGGGCTGATGACGCCGTTCGCCCTCACGCTCATCCCCGTGGCGCTCATCCTGAAAGAACCGGACCTCGGAACGAGCATGCTTCTTCCGCCGACGTTGCTCGTGATGCTCTTCGCCGCCGGCGCGAAGATGAAACACCTCCTCCTGGTCATCGCGCTCGGCGTCGCCGCCGTGCCCACCTTCTATTTCTCACCGTTGATGACGCCCTACCAGAGAGAGCGCATCCAGGTCGTCTTCCGCCAGAATGACACGAACCGCCGCTGGCGAATGGAGACCGGCTACCAGTTGAATCAGTCCAAGATCGCTCTGGGCAGCGGCCAGGTCACCGGACGCGGGTTTCGGGAAGGGGCGTTTTTTCGATACAATCTCCTTCCCGAAGAACACAACGACCTGATCTTCGCGGTCATCGGCCATCAAGGCGGGCTCGTCGGCTGCGCGGCCGTCCTCCTCTGCTACTTCATCATGGTGGCGGCCGGACTGCACATCGCCCTGACCATCACCGATCCGTTCGGCCGTCTCGTCGCGGTCGGGGTGTGCGGCATGTTGTTTGCGCAGGCGGCCATCAACGTCGGGATGACCATCGGCCTGATGCCCACGACCGGAATGTCGCTGCCGTTTGTCAGCGCGGGAGGAAGCGGCCTCGTTACCAGCTACCTGGCCATCGGCCTGCTGATCAGCGTTGGACGCCGCCGGCCGCTGGATGTGGCCCCAAGACCTTTCGAGTTCGATGGCGATGTGGATGAAGCGTAGTAGACCTCCGACAACGCCGAGCCCGGCCACGGCCGACGAGTGGCGTCCGTCGATCCGCCGGCAGGATGCCGTGACTCACGGGAAGATGCCATGACACGCCGCACACGTTCTGACCACGACACCCTCTCGCACCTTGACCGATCCGGCGCCGCCCGCATGGTCGACGTGTCCGCCAAGCGCGTGACGGCCCGACGCGCCGTCGCCACGGCCACCGTGCGCCTGTCGCCCGAGACGTTGCGACGGATCACCGACGGCGGCCTTCCCAAGGGTGATGTCTTCGCCATCGCCCGCATCGCCGGCATCCAGGCGGCCAAGCGAACCGCCGAGTTGATACCACTCTGCCATCCCCTGCCGATCGAAGCCGTCACGGTCGACGTGACGCCGGCCGCGCCCGACCGCGTGCTCATCCGCGCGGAGACCGTGGTCCGGGCCAGGACCGGCATCGAGATGGAGGCCCTGACGGCCGTCACGGTCGCCGCACTGACGATCTACGATATGTGCAAGGCTATCGACCGAGGGATCGTGATTGGACCGGTGCAGTTGGAGGAGAAATCGGGTGGCCGATCGGGACAGTGGAAGCGACTGTAGCGGCCGCCCCGCGTGGCGGCCGCGGCTCGGCCAACAGCCTCTCCGGCCGCCGTCAGCTTTCAAAACTTGTGAAACGTCCACCCGCTCGTTGCCCGTTCCGGCGGCCGCTTCTTAGAATCTCACCGGCCGTATGCAAGAGAAACACCGAATGAACACGTTCGTAGAAATAACGGATCCCGTCGCAGCCGCGCTCGAGCGCGTGATCGATGTGTTTGACCGGGAACTCGCGTCGGACCAGCCCTTCGTCAACCGATTGACGCAGCGCGTCGCGCACTATCGGGGCAAGCTGCTCCGACCCCGGCTCCTGCTGCTCGCCGGCGCGGCGTCCGGCGGCCTGGGCTCGGACCACATCGTCCTGGCCGCCGTCGTCGAGATGGTCCACATGGCGACGCTCGTCCACGACGACGTGCTCGATGAGGCCGACCTCCGCCGCCACCAACCCACGGTCAATCGCTTGGTCGGCAACGAGGGTGCCGTCCTCCTCGGCGACTACCTGATCTCCCACGCCTACCACCTCTGCAGCGGCCTCGACTCCGTCGACGCCTCTCGGCGCGTGGCGGCCGTCACCAACACGGTCTGTGAAGGCGAGCTGATGCAGGTCGAAAACCGGGGGAACCTCGAACTGACAGAGGCCACCTACCTCGAAATCATTCAACGCAAGACCGCGGCCCTGACCGGCCTCTGCTGCGAGCTTGGCGCCGAAGCAGCCGGGGCCGCGCCCGCCGAGGTCGAACGGCTCGCGGCATTCGGCCGGGACCTCGGCACCGCCTTCCAGATCGTCGACGACCTGCTCGACCTCACCGCCACCGCCCGCGAAACCGGCAAGACCGTCGGGCGCGACGCCGATCTCGGAAAGCTGACGCTGCCGGCCATTCGATTCCTTCGCAACGCCGACCCCGATCACAAGGCCCGGTTTCTCTCCGCACTCTCCGACGGCCGTCGATCGCGAGACGACGTCGAGCGCATCCTGGAACAGGCCGGCGCAATCGACGACGCGATGGAGGTCGCCCGCTCCCATGTCCAGACCGCCGTCGGCCGCCTCTCCACCTTGCCGCCCGGCGAAGCCAGGGACGCGCTCCTCGCGGCGGCCGAGTTCATCCTGCGCCGTCGCCAATAGTCTCCCGGCTGACCGGCACGCCGTGTCACGGCGCCCGCCTTCTTTGCCGCAGGACCTCGCGCAAGGACGACGACACCCGGAGCGGCTGCGACAGTGTTTCCCGAATGTGGTAGTCCATCAGATCAAAGGCCGGTTCGGCGGCCAGCGCCGGCAGCGGGCCGGCCGACTCGGCCGCTGCCTCCGACAAGACGGCCGCGGTGGCCGGATCGATGCGGCGCTTATCGACGATCGCAGGCTCGCAGTCGCGGCAGATCGCGCCGCCGCTTCGTGAGCTGAAGTACAAGAGCGGTTCCTGCCCGAGCCGACGGTCGCAGGACACGCATCGCACCAGATCCGGCCGCAGACCGACTTCCTTCAGAAGAAGCCACAGGAACGACCCCAGCGTCGCCAGGGCCCCTTCCTCGCGCAACGCTCGAAAGAGTCGCACGAGCCCGTCAAACAACTCCGGATGGGGATCGTGAACTTCGGTCAGGCGTGTCGTCGCCTCGGCGGCATACAGCCCCGCGTACAGCCCGACCAGGCTGCGCCGAAGGTGCGGAAAATGGTCCTCCTGGCGCCATTCCGTCAGCGTCGCCAGCGTGCCTTCCCGCCCGGTCCGGCGCGAGTACACCAGGCTCCCGAGTTCAAGGAGGTCGATGCCGACGGCTACACGCGTCTTCGTAGAGCGCTTGATGCCCTTGGCGATCAGATGCTGCTGGCCGTGTTCTCGCGTCAGCATCGCCAGGATCTGCGACGTCTCGCTGAAATCGAGCCGGCGAAGAACGATCGCCGTATCCCTCACCAGCGCCACGATCTAACGCTCCGGCGCCCGCACGCCCCGCCGGATGCGCAAACGCTTGATCGTCCGTTCGTCCACCTCGACGACCTCGATATGCACGTCGTTTTCGGTGAAGCCTTCGCCCGTGGCCGGCACATGGCCCAGCCGGCTGAACACCAGCCCCGCCACGGTGTCATACGATTCGTCCTCCGGCAGAACGATGTCGAGTTGCTCGTTCACCTCGTTAATACGAAGCCTCGCGTCGATATCGGCGGTGTCCGGGTCGATCTTCAGGACCGGCGGCAAGTCCGGAGCCGCGTCGTGTTCGTCGGTGATCTCGCCGACCAACTCCTCCAGGATATCCTCGATCGTCACCAACCCGGCCGTCCCGCCGAATTCGTCCAGCACGATGGCGATGTGCACGTGGTTGGCCTGAAACTCTCGAAGAAGCGCGTTGACGTCCTTGCTTTCCGGCACGAACGGCACGGCCCGCATCGCCTCCCGCGCGCGGAACGACGCCGTGTCACCGATCTTCAACAGGTCCTTCGCATAGAGCACGCCTATGATCCGGTCGAAAGACCTCTCGTAAACAGGCAACCGCGAGTGTCCGCCCTCCACCGCCAGCCGGCGGGCCTGGTCGAAATCGGCGTTCGCCTCGACCCCGTGCATGTCCGTTCGAGGCGTCATGATCTCTCCGACCGTCATGTCGTTCAGGTCGATCACCGACTCGATCATCTCTCGTTCGGCCTCGTCGACGGCCCCGGCCGTTTCCGCTTCGCTGACCGCGTCGAGGATATCGCGCTCCATCTGTTCCGTGCGGTCGACCGCATCGCGCGGCGCGCCCGCCAATCGCCGGACGATCTCATCGATCGCGTTCAGCGCGAGCAGCACCGGAGCGCACAATCGGCGCACCACCTCCATCAAGGGCAGCGCCCGGGCGATGAACGTCTCGCCCGCATAGCGCGCCCACGCCGCCGGAATTGCGATCGCCACGATGAACAACCACAACATGGAGGCCAGAAGCACCCGCAGCGGCTGAACGAACCACGGATCCGTCGCGTCCAAGCCGATCGACAGCGTCACCACGAACAAGAGTGCGGTCAGAGCGCGGCACGACGTCGCGCTCAACTCCAGCGCTCGCTCGTTGGACTCGATCGAGGCCAGACGGTTTTCACGCCCGGCACGTGTCAGCGCATCGATCAAGTGCGTGCGTGAAGCAACGCGAATGGCGACGGCGGCGGTCCCGCTCAACACCGCGACGCAGGACAAGACAAACAACACGATCGGGATCAGCATAGGTTTAACGTTCCGTGTCGAGCCTCACGAGGGCGTCTCTTCGGTCTCAGCACTCGATGCCGGTTCCGGAAGTTCAACGTCCGCCCATAGCGCGCCTGCGCCGCCCGGTTCGGCAGACGCCATAATCGCTCCGTCCGAACCGACGATGACACTGTAACCCGGGCAGACGCGCGTCGCCGCCGTGACGCCGGTTGTGACGTCGGCCACCGCTGCGCAGAGGCCGGTGCCCGCGGCGTACCCCGAGATTCGTCGACGAATCTCGTCGGCGCCCGGCGCCGCTTCACCGCCCGCATGACTCCAACAGGCCGAGCCGATCGCCAGCACAGCGCCAGTGTCTGCGGTCCGACGCCAGACATCTGCATCGAGGCAATCGTCTCCCGACCACACGGCAACGCGTCCGTAGATCAATTCCGTTGTCTCAAAGTCGGCGCCCACGGAAAACCGATCGGCCGGCCCGGTCGAAAACACACTCTGTCGGTGCGACAATCGGATATCCCCGTCAGGATCGATCAAGCACGTCGTCACAAAAGGCTTGTCTGCCTCGCGTTCGGCAAAGCCCAATGCGATAAACAGGCCCCACTCGCGGGCACGCGAGCCACATGCCGCCACGACCGGCCCCGGACACCGCTCCGTCATGGACGCGTCGCCGCCCGTGACGGCAAGCACGTCGCGAAATGCCGGCAGAAGGATCAGATCGGGAGCCGGGTCCGTCTCGGCGGCGGCGGCGTCGATCGCACGCAGCGCGCCCTGAAGCGTGGCGGTCCGCTCACCGGGTCGAACCTCGAGTTGCAGGACGGCCAGCCTCATCGCCGTCTCTCCCGGTCGGTCCCGCGCGGCTGTGCCGCCTCTGGACTCCGGCTTGTTGGCGAACGGCCCACAGACACCGAAGCCCACCCGAGTTCGGCCATCACCGTCGCCTCACGACGATGCATGCGCTCGTAGTCCGGCCCGGACCGGTCGTCGTAGCCGCACAGATGCAGGCAGCCGTGAACCACATACAACAGCAGTTCACCGCACCAGTCAGTCCGGCGCGCCCGAGCTTCGCGCCGCGCCACGCTCTCGCAGACGATGATCTGGCCATCTACCGTGGCGGGCGCCGCCTCGTCACGCAGATCAAACGACAGCACATCCGTGGAGGTGTCTCGGCTCAGCCACCGTCGATGATGGTGGCGCATCTCGGCGTCCTTGACCAGTGCGATCTCCAGCCGCCCGGAAGTAAACCCCTCGCCGGTCAGTGTGTGGCGAGCCGCCCGGCGAATCGGTGTGGCCATATCGGGTGGACATCTGGACAGTGAAATCATCAGCCGCTTCGATGTCCGGCACGAAGGGGGATCAGGTTCGGATGACGAGTCAGTCTCATTCATGCGCTGCGCGCGACCAGGACCGGCGACTTCTCCTCGGCGGCCGTCGGATACGCGATGCGGCCGTGGTGGATCGCGCAGAGATTCTTGACCAGGCTCTGCTCGACCCGCGCCAGTTCCTTAAGAGTAATGTCACAATTGTCGACCTGACCGTCCATCAGCCGCGCGGTCATGATCTCATGAACCGTGCTCTCGATCCGGCCCGCCGTGGGGTCCTGCAACGCCCGAACCGCCCCCTCGACACCGTCGCACATCATCAGAATGACGGACTCACGCGTGCGTGGCTTCGGGCCGGGATAGCGAAACTCGGTCTCGCTCACCTGCCGATCATGTTTGCCGGTCGGCTTCGCATCCTGGGTGGCGCGCGCGTGAAAATACTTCACGACGGTCGTTCCGTGGTGCTCCGCGATGAACTGGTGCAGAACCGGCGGCAGCCCGTACTCTCGCGCGAGCGCCAAGCCGTCCTTCACGTGCGCCAAGATGACCAGCAGGCTCATCGTCGGTGCCAAGCCGTCATGGACATTCCTATTGGCCTGCTGGTTCTCGACGAAGTAGTTGGGCTTGCATATCTTCCCCACGTCGTGGTAGTACGCCCCCACCCGCACCAGCAATCCGTTGGCCCCAATCACTTCCGCCGCGGATTCCGCCATGCTGCCCAAGAGGTGGCTGTGTTGCCATGTACCCGGTGCCTTCTGGATCACCTGACGGAGCAGCGGGTTACTCGTGTCCGCCCACTCCAGCAGCGTGAGGCTCGTGGCAATGCCGAACGCCCGCTCGATGACCGGCAGCAGGACAAAGATGACAATCGTTCCCGCCATGGCCGCGCAAATGGCAACCAGCACCGACTTGCCCAACTGCTGCTGATGAATCAGCCCGACCAGCATGGCGCTGGCGCCCGCCGCCGTCGCCGTGAGTGCCCCGACCTCAACCAGCTTCAGACGCGTGCGAATCTCTGAAAGCAGCAGCACATTGACGCACGTCACCGTCAACAGGACGAGAAACAGGCTGATCGGCGCATCCAGTGCCAGTACGCTGAGCAGCGCCAGCAGCGTCGTCGCGCCGATCGCAAACCGCTGCGAATATGTGATCGTCAGCACGGCCCCCGCGATCGTGATCGCGCCGACGCTCCACATCACCGAACTGCCCACGCCTACCATGAATCGGGTCAACAGCAACATCGCAAGGAGCAGCAGGGCAAACGCCAGCGCCCGTGTCGGGTTTCGTACGATGCGAGGTTGCTCACGCCATGCGAATAGCGCGAGCCCGGCCGTCAACAAGAGGATCGCGCCCGCCAGTCCCAGCCGTTTTCTCCACAGCGCCTTCCACAGCAGTGGATCCGTGTGACGCTGCCGCACGAATTCCGAATGCTCGGCCTTCAGGAGCGACAGACGGTCTCCGTCGATGACGCCGGCCTGCACGAGCCGGTCACCCGGCTTGTAGGTGTCCTTCACCGGTTCCGCGAGGCCCGCTTCCTCGATGCGAGCCCGTGTAAACTCGCGGTCGAATACGTACACTGGCTGGGAGTGATCGCCCGCCGACCCCGCAACGACCGCCTTCTCGATGATCTTGGCCAGGAGCGGCCGAACGGCTTGTGGAAACCCCGCCGCGACGAGGCGCTCCGCCAGAGCGCTGACGTGTTCGCTGTTGGTGGCGTAGATCAGCCGGACCTTGTCGATCGATGTGAATCGACCGTTGCCTCGGTCAAGCTTGACCTCCGCGGCCGTATTCGGAATCCCTCGCTCTGTCTGCGGGCGCTCGATCATGTTCGACCGGATTAGCCGTTGGACGGCGGCATCTACGGTTCGCTTGAACTGAACACTGCCAGCCTGGTTGGTCAACGGTTTCAGCGATTCGAACCCCGCCGGCTCCAGGTCCCAGCGGCCTGTGCTGTTTTTCTGAAACTGCTCGAACGTTTCCACCGCCTTGACCGCGGCGTGCAGGTCCAGGAATTCCCCCTTGATGCGATCGACCAGTGCCTGGTTCAGTCGGTAATGGTCTGGAACCAACTGCTGGGCCGTCTCGCGCAGTTTCGCTGTCCGGCTCGCGTTCACACGCTCGAAGCCGACCCGAGCGAACACCGGCTGGTCCAGCCGATCATTCAACGCATACGGGAATCGCTCGTCCCCGGACAGCACGAGAACGGTCGCGACCAGGAAAAAGCCCAGGGCGATAACCAGTGACCAACCAAGAAGACCGCGCAGACGCTCCGCCGGAGACACCTGGCCGTCGGCCAGTTGCTTGCGAACTTCGCTCAGTCGCTTCAGCCGGGACTTGCCCAAATTCCACTCTTACCTCTGCCGCCGACCGCGGCGCTGCCAACGCCAACGATCGTTGCTATTCTTGCGGCTGGGCCATGCTCCGAAACTGGCCGAATTATAAGCGATACCCCTCCGCCACCAAAAGTCTATCGCCTCGATTCGACGCGAACCTGACGACAATGTGTCGGCTCCGATAAGGCGTCGTCGCGATCCTGAAACGCAACGGCCCGCCGCCACGCCATCCGCCCTAGCAACGCAACCTCATATGGTAGCGTAGATTACGGTCTTGCTCCGCACGGCGGCAGAGTCGGATCCACGCGACGCGTCGGCAAGACCCGTCCAATCGACATTCTCCCACCCCTCGCGCCGCGGTCCTGGAATCGCCACGCCGAACTGCTGTCTCGCCGGCACCGCCGAATTATCGGACATCGAGCCCGTTGCTGGCACAGTGGCTGCCCAACCCACAGGCATGCCCGACCCACGGCGACGGAGGGTCGGCCGCCGGAAGCTTTGCCGAATGGAGGGGAACACGCCATGAAGGACATCGCCCGCAGGTCGCCTTGGATCCCGCGACTCCTCTGCTGGACGCTCGCCGGCGTCGGACTCGCCCTGATCGTGCATGCCACGCGTCCTCGGACCCGCGAGCCTCGACCCCTTCCGAAGACCGCATCGCTCCTGAAAGTACGCCCACTCGCCGCCGCCGCCCTCCGAGCCAATCGACCCACGCTCGAACCCGAGACCCTGGTCCTGCTCGCACTCGGACCGATCTCGGGGGACCTCATCCGCCGGCAACGCGATCGCCGTCAAGCCGGCTATTGAGGCGGCCATGCCAATGCGTGCCCCATCCTCTCCGCGCGAGAGGGTGGGGCTCTTGCGCTATGGCAGTGCTGTGCGAGTTATCAAGTCTAACAATCACACGCCGTGCCTTCGACACACCACACCCGCTCTGAATCGCGCCCGGCACCCTACCGGAGGTTGACCGTCAACTCCGTCGGGCGATAATCGTGCCCTTGCTGGTTTGCGCTGGCTGGAAGCATGCATGGCCGCCCCGATCATTACCCTGACAACCGACTTCGGCGACGCGGATCATTACGTCGCGTGCATGAAAGGCGTTATTCTGGGCCGCTGCCCCGACGCCCGGATCATCGATGCCTGCCATACCCTCCGCCCACAGGATGTCGTACACGCGGCCTTCATCCTCCGCCGGATCATCGAGCACTTCCCATCCGACACGATCCACATCGCCGTCGTCGACCCCGGCGTCGGCACCACCCGGCGCATCCTGGCGGCTCGCTACAACGGCCAACTCGTTCTCGCGCCCGACAACGGCCTCGTCAGCCTCGTGCATAGCGATTTCGCAATCGAAGCGCTGCACGAAGTGCGAAACGCCGGGCTGTTTCGTTCGGAGGTTAGCACGACTTTTCACGGGCGGGACATATTCGCGCCGGTGGCCGCCGCCCTCGCGGCCGGCACGTCCCTCGAAGACGCAGGCCCCCCCACGGAAAAGCTCGAAATCCTGCATCTCGAGCGGCCGACCGTGTTGCCAGACAAGTCCGTCGAGGGCCAGGTCCTCTATATCGACCGCTACGGCAACCTCATTACCAACATCCCGGCCCGCGAGGTCCCGCCCCGCACGGCCGGAAAGCCGACGCTGGTGTTCGTCGGCGCCCAGCGCGCCGGACCGCTCCGCGCTGCCTACGCCGAGGTCGGTCCGGGTGAGGTCGTCGCGATGATCGGATCGAGCAGAATGCTGGAGGTTGCTGTGAATCAAGGCGACGCCGCCGCGCAGCTCCGCGCTGCACCCGGCACGGTCGTCCTCGTGCGATAGCACGGCCCGCTGCAGGCCTTGGTTAATGGTTTTACCTTGCGGTGATTCGCCGTTCTCTCGGACAGGCACCGCCCTCTGATCGAACCGCTCGGGTCCCCTTGGACGCGCGGCGCGACGGCACAGCCGTCCTCCGCGTCCAAGGATTCGCAGCGACACCGATGTAAGATGTTTCGGGATGCGGGGCGTCGTGCTTCCGCTCGCCACCCAACGCTCGTACAATCGCAGTCGACGCTCGCCTCGACGGCGGGGCGGGAGGGCTGGAGGGTCGCATTACGCCGGGCTCGGAGACGGTATTCGGTCCGGGACTATCGGAAGAAGGTCAGGTATGAATACGATGTTGGGCGAGGTTCAGCATGATGCGGGACTGGTAACGGTTGAAGAGCACATTCTGCGGCGCCAGCGGGCGCACCCGACGGCCACCGGCAGCTTCAGTTGGCTGCTGTCCGGGATCACGCTCGGCGCACGGATCATCTCGGCTAACGTCCGGCGGGCGGGCATCCTCGACGTCTTGGGCGACGCCGGCACCGACAACCTCTCGGGCGAGCAGCAGCAGAAGCTCGATGTCCTGGCGAACAAGACGATGGAGGTGTGCCTGGGCTATCGCGGCAACGTGGGCATCATGGCGTCCGAGGAACTGGACGAGCCAACCGTCCTGACAACGGGCGCGTCCGGTCGCTACGTGGTCGTCTTCGATCCACTGGACGGATCGAGCAACATCGACGTCAACGTGTCCGTCGGCACGATCTTCTCCGTGCTCGAGCGGGAGCCGGGCGGCTTCAACCACAACGACCCCGTGGCCGATGTCTTGCAACCGGGTCTGAAGCAACTCGCCGCGGGCTACATTGTGTATGGCTCCAGCACGGTGCTGACCTACACGGCTGGCGACGGCCTGCACATGTTCACACTCGACCCGTCCGTCGGTGCGTTCATTCTCGCGAATGAAGACGTCAAGATGCCGGAATCCGGCAAGTATTTCAGCGTCAACGAAGGAAACTACAATTCGTTTCCCGAAGGCATTCAGAACTTTCTCAAGTGGTGCAAGACCGAGGAAGCCGGACCGTATTCGGCGCGGTACATCGGCTCGCTCGTGGCGGACTTCCACCGGACGCTGCTGCGCGGCGGCATCTTTCTCTATCCCCCGACGGCCAAGAAGCCGGGCGGCAAGTTGCGCCTGATGTACGAAGCCAATCCGATCGCTTTCCTCGCCGAACAGGCGGGCGGTGAGGCAACGGATGGAACCCAGCGAATCATGGAGAAGATCCCCACCTCGCTGCACGAGCGGACGCCGCTGTTCGTCGGTAGCAAGGACGAAATGGCTCGGCTCCGCCGGTACATGGCCGAATCGGACTGACCCGGTGCCCGGGCGACCGGGGCGCGACGCCGACCCCCGCGGCGGGCCGGCACGTCTTCCCGTTCGCCTTCAATGCGGAGCCGTGACGGTCGGCTTGCCTCCCAGCGGAATCGGAGGAGTGATGACGGACCGCGCGACGGCTTCGACCGACACTTGGACCCTCCGGCGGCTGCTGACTTGGACGCGCAGCTACTTTCAGTCCAACGGCCTCGATGAACCGCGCCTGACCGCTGAATTGCTCCTGGCCCATGCGCTCGGCTGCCGCAAGATCGAACTCTACACCCGGTTCGATCAGACCCCCTCCGACGACCAGCTCGCCGCGTTTCGCGAGCTGGTCCGAACCGCGGTCAAGGGGCAACCAGTCGCCTATCTCATCAGCCGCAAGGAGTTTTATACGCTCGACTTTCACGTTACGCCGGACGTCCTCATCCCGCGACCCGAGACGGAGCTTATCGTTGAACGGGTCCTCGTCTGGTGTGACGAAAACCCCCGCGAGCGATTCGACATTCTGGATGTCGGCACAGGCTCCGGCTGCATTGCCGTCGTGATCGCCGCGCGGCAGCCGGCGGCGCACGTCGTGGCGACAGACTGCTCGATCGAGGCGCTCAAGGTCGCCGACCAGAACAGTCGTCAACACGAAGTCGGCGATCGCGTCCGCTTTGTTCGTGCCGACATGCTCGACCTTCCGGACGACGCGGTGCCAGCCGGCGGGTTTGACATCGTCGTCGCGAACCCGCCCTACGTTGCGAAGAACGACCCCGACGCCCTTGCCGACAACGTCCGCGCGTTCGAGCCGTCGACGGCGCTCTTTGGTGGCGAAGACGGACTCGACGCATTCCGCCGAATCGCCGGCGGCATCGGGCGTGTTCTGCGGTCTGGCGGAACCCTGATTCTCGAGATCGGTGACGGACAAGCCGACGCGGTCGAAACGATTCTGGTTGGCGCCCAGGGTCTGGAACCACTCGAGCGCCATCGCGACCTTGCCGGTGTCGAGCGCGTGGTCCAATTCGGATTCTCGACATGACACCGCTGGCCGAGCGCAAATTCCGGCGGATTCTCCTGATCAAGCCGAGTTCGCCGGGCGACATCATTCACGCCTTGCCCGTCCTGCACGGGCTGCGCCGTCGGTATCCACAGGCTCGGATCGAGTGGCTCGTGGCGACGGCCTTCGCCGACCTCGTCGCGGTCGACCCCAGGCTCGGCGCCGTCGTCCGGTTTGATCGTCGGCGCTTCCGTCTCGTCGGGCGCAGCCCGCGGGTCACACTCGACTTTCTTTCATTTCTGCGCGACCTCCGTTCCCGCGACTATGACCTGGTCATCGATCTTCAGGGGCTTTTTCGCAGCGGCTTCATGGCGTTTGCCACGCGGGCGCGGGTGCGGATCGGCTTCGCGGCGGCCCGGGAACTGGCGTGGATCTTCTACACCCATCGAATGACGGCGACGAGGCAGGACGTCCACGCCGCGGATCGCAACTACGCCGTCGCGGCCCTGCTGGGATTCGCAGACGTCGCGATGGACTTTTCCCCCGCGCTGACCGGCGAGGACCGACAGGCAGCGGCCCGACTCCGCCACGCATCGGGCATCGGCGGCGACGGCCGATACGTCGTGCTCGTCCCCGCAACGCGCTGGGAGACGAAGTGTTGGCCGGCAAGCCGTTTCGGCTGGCTGGCAGCGGCGATTCGACGGGCGCACGGCATCCCGTCGATCTTGGTCGGTGGGGCCGATGACCGAGCGCGTGGTGACGATGCCGCGGCGGCGTCGGACGGCGCCGCCGCCAACCTGTGCGGCCGCACGACGCTTCGCGAACTGGCCGCTCTGATCGAACAGGCAACCGTCGTCGTAACGGCCGACTCCACGCCGATGCACCTGGCCGCGGCGATGGGCCGTCCGCTGGTCGCGCTCTTCGGCCCGACGAACCCGGCTCGGACCGGACCCTACTGTCGCGCCAGCGATGTTCTGCGTGTCGAGGACCTCGACTGCTCGCCATGCTACTACCGGCGATTGACGCAATGCCCCCACGGACACGCGTGCATGGAGCAACTCACCGTCGAGACCGTCGCAGCGGAGGTGAGCCGGCGGCTCGCGGACGAGGCGGCTCCGACCGCGGAAACGGTCCGACCGTGAGGCACGGGCCGCGACGGCCGTTATATGGGAGAGCGGGTGCCGCGCCGCGGTCCATGTCGACTGCAACGTGCATTCGCCCAAGACGTAAAATGTCATGCCGCGTCGCGAAGATTGGGGCCGTGGGGCGCCGATTCTTCCGGCGTCGGAGAACGCCCCCCGCAGAAGGGCATCTGCTTCATGAACCCAGGCATCCAGCCCGATCGTCTCGTCCTCGCTTCATCGAGCCGTCGCCGGTCCGCCCTGCTGCGCGAAGCGGGGTATCGTTTCGAAATCGCGGCGCCCGCCGTCGACGAGCCGGTGACGACCGATCCGACCATTGCTCCCGCATCTCACGCCGAGTCGCTGGCGTACTTCAAAGCGAGCAGCGTGGCCGGTGCGTGTCCGGACCGGACGATCCTCGGGGCCGACACGATCGCCGTCGTCGACGGCGAGATCATCGGCAAACCGGCGGATCGCGACGATGCGCGGCGCATTCTGCGGCGGCTATCGAAAACTACGCACGTCGTCATCACGGGGGTGGCGGTGATCCACCCGAAGCGAGCAAGGCGGCTGATACAGCATGATGTCAGCCGGCTGCGCGTCCGCGCCCTGAGCGATTCGGAGATCGAGGCCTATCTGGACACCGGCACCTGGGAAGGCAAGGCGGGCGCCTACGGCGTACAGGACCGCGGCGACCGATTCGTCGAACGCATCGAGGGCAGCTTCTCCAACGTCGTCGGCCTGCCGATGGAATTGCTCGGCCGGATGTTCGAGCGGTGGCGGAATGGACGCCCTTCCGGCGCGCCAATTTAGTGTTTCGACGCTACTCAATTGATGGGGAGCATCGGCGTCTCGCCGGTACGCTTGCTCCGAGCACGTGCGGGCGGGATGTCCACCTCACCCATCCAATCACGTGCGTCGGAGCACTGGCTCGAGCGAATCTCGATCAGCAGCGCTGACGCGTCGTCAACGGGTCCCCCGCCCCATCCAAGGGTGGGGAATCGAAGTTGCGTGTGACGTTAACGCGTGACGATGCGCGCGTGAGACTCACGGCGCACTGGGCAGACCCGATCGGAACCGCGCCCGTCAGAGAGCGGCCGCAACCAGCAAGGCCCAAGTCCGAGCCCGGAGCGCAAGCGACGGACTCCGCCCCGGATCCGAGCCCGGAGCGCAAGCGACGGGTGACCCGCTGACCCACTCGCTTGCGCTCGGGGCTCGGATAGGGTACGGTTCATCAGCGGCGGCGCTGGGCCTCAACACGCTGAACAAGTACTGCCGCGCAAAGAGACCGGG
>JBHHVX010000049.1:0-25128 GCA_046754505.1 Phycisphaerae bacterium
GGTTGCCCCGTTGCGTAACATGATGAGGATAGCTCGGGACGACGACACGTGCGATGCGTGGCATGGCGGCATCCTACCGTGCCCACATGTCGAACGTCAATAAATTAGTATGGTGTCCCCCGATTCTCTTCTCTCGATTCTCTGGCGGGTTCGACCGGCGGCACGGCCACGTCAGCGCGGCCGTGGCACGCGGCGCGGGGTCGATTTTGTCGGGAAGGACGGAGTCGGTCTTTTCGACGACGGCGGTCTTGTCGGTCATGGTTTGCGGCTTTGCGGTTTTTTCCAGGTGCAATTCAGCGCACATTAGCGCACATTCGGAGCGATGGTTCGCACGGCGGCGGTTGCTGTCCATAAGAAGTCTTGCTCGGTGTTCCGGACGGCTGTGGAGCGGCCGGTGCTCCGCCTGTCCACCGCTGCGCGGATGGACATGCCACGCGCCACGACACCTCACCAGCTTTTCGCGGCGCGCCCCGACACCGTTCAGAATCGCGAGCCACCATCACTTGGTCCCTACATCGGCTGCGAGTGTGTCCCGTCGCACCAGGGCTTGTTCGCGCTGCGGTAGCACTGACAGACGGCCTTCTTGCTTGCCTCTTCCAGGGTGAGGACGATCGGGGAAACGTCCGTCCCCTCGCGCGAGTGCGCCCCGTCGCAATAGGGCAGCTTGGCGCTCAGCCCGCACTGGCAGTAGGCCTTCTTGCCCGGTGTTTCGTCCACCACGATCGGCGCCGTACCGTGTTTCGGTTCCATGAATGCCTCCCGTCGGCTCGTGTTCAACTGTTGCAAAGAACGCTCTCCGGCGTTCCAATGCTAGCTCAATGAGCGAAAATGACAATCACTCCCCGGAGATCGTCACGACGGACCAGGCCCTCGAGGCCGTGTGCCGGCGGCTGGCGTCCGAGGGCTGCTTCGCATTTGACACCGAATTCGTCGCCGAAGACAGCTACGCCCGTCAGGTCTGCCTCATCCAGGTCGCCACGGATTCGTTCTGCGCCCTGATCGACCCGGTCGGCGGGCTGGACACCACCCCGTTCTGGGAACTCGTTGTCAGCGACGACAGCCGGAAGGTTCTGCACTCGGGCGCGGAGGACATCGCGATTTCGTGGCGGCAGATCCACCGCGCTCCGGCCAACGTCTTCGACACGCAGCTCGCCGCAGGATTGGCGGGGCTGGGCTATCCGATCAGCCTGGCTCGCCTGGTTCGCGCCGTGGCCGATACGCGTCTGCGAAAGTCGCAGACCCTGACCGACTGGAGAAAACGGCCTCTGTCGCGTTCTCAGGTCCAGTACGCCGCAGAGGACGTCATCCACCTGCCTGAGATCCACCGCCATCTCAGCGGGAAACTGGCGGCGTCCGGGCGTGAAGCCTGGCTCGAGGAGGAGTGCCGGCGCCTGTGCGAAATCCCCGCGAACCAGGACGAGAAGCGGAAACTCCGGCGGCTTCGCGGAACCGGCTCACTGGCACGGCGCGAACTCGCCATCGCCGAGGCCCTTCTCGACGAGCGCGAAAAGCTGGCCGTCGAGCTGGATCGTCCCCCGCGCGTCGTCCTTCGCGATCACCTGCTGGTCGAACTGGCTCGCCGCGGCTGGACCGACGTGAAACGAATCCGCTCGCTCCGGGGGATCAACCTCAGCGCCTGGGCGTTGAAGCGGCTGATCGAAGCGATCGACCGGGCCATCGCACTGCCGGCGGAGGACTGCCCCGACCCACCCGTGATCGTCGAAGATAGCCCCGAACAGGAGGCATTAGCGGACCTTCTCACGGCCGTGCTGCGGGACTACTGCAATAAGTCCGGTGTGGCCATGGCACTCCTGACCAACAAGCACGAGATTCGCGCGTTCGTCCGATCGCACACCGGCATGATGGCGGCCCCGTCCTCCTCCAGCGCGCTCGAGGCCGGATGGCGGCGTTCGGCGGTCAGCGACCTGCTCGGCGAGGTGGTTTCGGGCCGAACCGCGATCCGCGTCGATGGCCCCGCCGCCGGCTTCCGACTGCTGCATGAATCGCGCGGGACAACGATTCCTCATCAGACTACAATCGCCGGTGATCGACGCCGGCAGCATTGACTCGGAGGGGTCGTCATCGCGTTGACGCCACGCCTACTCCTCTGACCAACGCCTCTGCGGACGGCGATCTTCTTGTTGTGAGTCGTATGTGATCCCGGATTATTGACGTGAGGAGCACGAACAATGGCAAACCTGAATCCGTTTGCAACCGCCCAGGCCCAATTGGACGAGGCCGCCAAGAAGCTCGGCCTCGACGCGGCCACCCATGAATTGCTGAGATGGCCCATGCGCGAGTATCGCATGACCCTGCCCGTCAAGATGGACAACGGCCGCACGCGAGTCTTCCAGTCCTACCGCGTGCAGTACAACAACGCCCGCGGCCCCACCAAGGGCGGCCTCCGCTGGCACCCCGATGAGACCATCGACACCGTTCGCGCCCTGGCGGCATGGATGACATGGAAGTGTGCGGTTGTCGATATTCCGCTGGGCGGCGGCAAGGGCGGCGTGACCTGCAACCCGAAAGAGATGTCCGAAGGCGAGAAGGAGCGGCTCGCCCGCGCCTATATTCGCGCCGTCGGCAAGGAGCTCGGCGTCCACCGCGACGTGCCCGCTCCCGACGTCTACACCACGCCGCAGATCATGGCCTGGATGATGGACGAATATGAGGTCATCCGCGGCGAAAGCCACCCCGGGATGATCACCGGCAAGCCGATCCCGCTCGGCGGCTCCCAGGGCCGCGGCGACGCCACCGCTCGCGGCGGTGTCTATTGTGTTCGCGAAGCCGCCGGGAAGCTCAACCTCGACGTGAAGAACGTGGGTTATGCCATTCAGGGATTCGGCAACGCCGGCCAGTTCGCCGCCACGCTCCATCCCGAAATCCTCGGCGGCGGCAAACTCCTCGCCGTCAGCGACTCCCGCGGCGGCATTTATTGCGACCGCGGCCTCGATCCGCAGGCCATCGTCAAGCACAAGCTCGAAACCGGAAAGGTCGAGGGCTTTCCCGGCACCAAGCCGATCTCCAACGCCGACCTCCTCGAACTTGACGTCGACGTGCTCTATCCCGCCGCGCTCGAGGCCGTCATCACCGGCGACAACGCTGCGAACATCAAGGCAAAGATCCTCTGCGAGCTGGCCAACGGCCCCACCACCCCAGACGCCGACATCATCCTCCACAAGAACGGCGTCATGGTCCTCCCCGACTTTCTGGCCAACGCCGGTGGTGTGACGGTCAGCTACTTCGAGCAGGTCCAGAACACCTATAACTACTACTGGTCGCTCTCAGACGTCCACGCCCAACTCGATCGCCGCATGACCACCGCGTTCGAGGACGTCTACCGCGTCCGCACCCAGGCCAAGGTCCACACGCGCCTCGCCGCCTACATGGTGGCGGTCCAGCGCGTCGCCGAGGCCTGCAAGCTCCGCGGCTGGGTGTAGACCCACCTAAATAAAGACCTTTTCGACATGCCACGCGGCACGGTCCGGCTCGCGCCCGACCGTGCCGCTCTGGCATGGCCCGGCTTCCCGCCGCTCCATCGGACCGCCTCCCGTTCGCTCCGGGACCGCCGATCGCCGCACAGACCCTCGCCTGAATGGCCTCCTGCCTCCGTCCCGTGCCAAGGGCCATCAAACAATACGGTCGTCGTCGTCCTTGTCGTCGTCCCCCTCACCGTACTTCCAGGCATCCCCCTCTTCCTGATCGTCGATCTCGCGCTCCATATAGCGGAACATCTTCTCTTGCAGCGGTTGCAGACGCTTGTAGACATTGACGGTTGCCTCGTACGCCGCGACCATCCGATCCATCTTCTGCGACAGTTCGCTCAGGCGGAGCAGTTGCCATTTAACAAGACATTCTGGCTCCTTCACGTTATTGAACGGACTGCACCGAAATCCCACCTGGCCTTCCGGGCCTTGAGTGAAGTACTCGCACGTCTCGCACTGGATCATCATCCGTCCTCCCGGTCGGGGCACACGCGGGACACCCGGCCCGCATGCGAACAGCCGGGATCATCCCCGACGACACACAGCCACGACCCGACGTCATTCTAGTCAACCGTAGCTGGGGAGGACGCGCTATCCATGTGATGGAGTATTGCGCACGAGGTTTCGCCGGACTTGGCGGGCTGCGGTGAACGGCATCTGTGACGGGTGACGGCCGACGAACACCGCTTCACCAGATATAGTCTCCGGCGGTCCGGCGCCGCTCCCGCGATCGCTCGACATCTCGCTGGATCCATTCCCTGAGAGTCGGTCCGACCTTACGAAGACGCTCACTTCGAAGGCGCTCGGTCTTGTTGATGTCTGCAGCCAAGCTGGCCATGTGGTCGACACGTCGCTGGATTCGCCGGATGGAGTAGGGGTCTTGGCAGCCTGCGAAGACCGCGAGCGTCAGGACGACCGCACACAAGGACACTCGGAAGTTGCATCGAGATCGACGGCGAGGGACTCTGGAGGATGTGCAGGGCTTCATTCTCAAATCTCCGTCGCCGTGCGGGACGCGGCCATGGTATTGCTACCATCATCGGATGAAACGGTTGCGGGGCTAACCTGACTTGCACGGCGGATTCCGAGTGGTGGATGCTCGCCGTGCGATGGAACCTTGGGCTGCCGCTCGAGCTGGCAGTGTGACTCGCGCCGTTCCACATGGAACGTCATCTCTGGGACCCTAGGTGACAATGCGATCCGGCCTGTTCCACGTGGAACACCTCCGGCGTCGCGCTATGCGCATACTTGCCGCCGGACGTACGTAACCCTAGAATCCGCATTCCTCGGAAACGCCCGCTGTCGACTCTACGGAAGGAGCCATTCGATGACAAAGCCCTCAAAGCGGCTCGGACGAGGTCTTTCCTCCCTGATTTCCGCCGATATCAGCGAAAAAGAGGCCGGTCAGCCCCGTAGTCTGCCGGGTGTCGACGCCGGCTACGCCGCGGCATCGTCACGCCACCGGGTCCTCCTCCTTGCCGTCGACCGCATCCGGCCAAACCCATCCCAGCCAAGAAAGCTGTTCGAGGAGCGGAGCCTCAATGCACTCGCCGACTCCATCCGCGAGCGCGGCACGCTCCAACCCATCGTCGTTCGCTCCTCCGGAACCGGCTATGAAGTCATCGCGGGGGAGCGGCGTCTTCGTGCGGCGACCATCGCCGGTTTGGCAGAGATGCCCGCCATCGTCCGCTCCGTTTCCGACGACGAGATGCTCGAACTCGCCCTCATCGAGAACATCCAACGGGCTGATCTCAATGCCATAGAGCGGGCACGCGGCTACCAAGTCCTACACGAGCGCTATGGCCTCTCCCACGAGCAGGTCGCCGCTCGTATGGGGGAGGACCGGGCCACTGTGTCGAACTATATCCGCCTCCTCGGTCTCTGCGAGGAGGCCGTCCAGGCCATCGCGCGGGGTGATTTGGGGCCGGGGCACGGCAAAGTGTTGCTGGGCCAGTCCGACCCCAAGGCCCAGTGCGACCTGGCACGCCGCGCGATTCACGAGCACTGGTCCGTACGACAGCTCGAGGTGTCGATCCGGAGCATGCGGCCCTCAGCACCGAACCCGAAGCCTCGCTCGGTCCGGCCGGCCGTTAGCGACATGGAGCAGCGCCTGTCGGCGGCGGCCGGCACCCGTGTGAGCATCCGCGAGGGCCGGAGACGGCACACCGGGAAGATCCTGATTGAATACTCTTGTCTAGATGACTTCGAGCGGATCATGACGCTGATGGGAGTACCCGTCCAGACCGAGCCATGACCCCAGGGACCTCATCTCGCGGGAGCGTCCCATAACCACGACCGATATAGCGCGCCGGCATATCGCCATATATGCCGAGTGCAATCTCGTCCTGTGGATCGGCCGCCGACCGGTTCGCAGGGATGCGTGGGTCCTCATCCTGCGCCACGGCAAGCTAAAGTCGCGTCTGGGCCGGACCGATAAGCGACCGGGTCGTGAGTGGCGGACCAGTGGCGGCCGGCGGCTCGGGAACCGTAAACGATAGGAGAACGGTGTCATGCTCAAAACGGGCGATGAATCGTCGCTTCGTACCATGCGCAGCCGGATCGAGCGTCTGCCGACCGGTGTTCGCGGTCGACTCCTGGGCCTCGCACTCGACACGGAGAAGAACCTGGCGACCTTACGCGAGCACATGGACCGGGCGCACCAGGATATCCTGCGCTACCGACACGATTTCGACGCGGCCGTGTCGCGATATGAAGGATCGAATCGGCACTGAGACCACGGCGCACCGACGGAGAGGCCGCGCCACCCGGCGGCTCCGCTGTGTTTCCCGCTCGAGACGGGGTCGCCATCTCGCCAACCGCGGGACGGCACGCTAGAATACGGCATCGGAGTGCTCAACTCACGAACCCTGCCGCGCCTGGCCCAACAGAGACCCGGACCGTTGTTGCTGCTGTTGCCCATCCGAACCGACACCCCCGTCCGACGGCGGCCTTATGTCAACTATGCGCTGATCGGCTTGAACGCGCTGATCTTCGTCGTGACGAACGTGATCGGACAGAGCCAACTCGTATCCGAAGGCTGGGGGCACGTCCTAAAAAACCACTATGGTCTCTTTTCGGCGAAGCCGGAGTTATACCAGTTCGTCACCTATCAGTTTCTGCACGGCGACATCTTCCACCTGCTGGGCAACATGCTGTTCCTGTGGGTCTTCGGCAACGCCGTGAACGCAAAGATGGGCAACGTGGTCTACCTCATCTTCTATATCTCCGGGGGTATATTTGCAGGGGTCGGCTTCGCGTCTTTCAATTCCGGGTTTGTCATCGGCGCGAGTGGGGCGATCGCCGCGGTGACGACCGCGTTTCTCGCGCTGCACCCACGCAGCCAGGTGACGCTGTTTTACTGGCTGTGGCTTTTCATCGGGACGTGGTCGGTCCAGGCCCTGTTCGTGATTGGATTCAAGATCATCCTGTACGACAACATCCTCATGCCGAGCCTATCCGGCGGCGGAGGCGTGGCCTACTCCGCCCACCTGGCGGGCTATGTGTTCGGCCTTGCCGTCAGCCTGGGATTGTTGCTCATCCGCGCCCTGCCGCGAGATCAGTACGACATCCTCGCCTTGTGGAAGCGGGCGCATCAGCGGGCCCAGATGCGATCGACCATGGCGGATCCGAACGCCCGGGCTCGGGCCGTGTTTGGTCGCGTGGCCCGGCCGGTCTCGATCGACGGCGAATCTTCGGTGCCGGTGGCCGCCGCCGTCCCGGCGGCACTGATGGACGAAGTCACCCGTCTTCGTCTGGAAGTCACGGAGCGGCTGGCTCGAAACGACTACGCCGGCGCGGCCGAGCGCTACGAAGCCCTCGTCGCGCGACACGCCGATCAGTGCCTCCCACGAAAACAAATGCTCCATGTGGCCAATCAGTTGATGGTCGTGCGGCGCTACCCGCAGGCCGCCGCCGCCTATGAGAAGTACGTCCAGCACTATCCCACATCCATCGATGCCGAGCAGATCAGGCTGCTGCTCGGAATCATCTACGCCCGCTACCTTCAGCAGTACGAGCCGGCGAGGCGACATCTCGAACAGAGTGTCGGTCGCCTGACGAATGATCAGCAACGCCAACAGGCCAGCGAGTGGCTGGAAGTCGTCCGAAACGCCCTCGGACCGGGGCCTTCGACGGCCTGACCACGCCGGGCGGAGCCGTGGCTGTGTCGGCGGCCTCGATGAGCGGCTGCAGCGTCGAACGCTCCGGGAGGGGGCCGGCAGGCACCGTGGCCTGAAGAGGCGAGCCGGAGTAGAATACGCGCGAGTTTACGACATAGACGGCCAGTGCAGTATCGCGCTTGGATCGGCGGGCGGCGTGACCCCCACGCGTTTCTCAGAGGAAAGAAACCGGCGGGACGCGGATGCTCCCGATCCCACGAGGCGCGACAGAGTACTAGGCGGACAGGCGCGAGAGTCTTTTCCTCCGTAGGCGTCTCGCTTGCCGGTGGAACAGGTGGGCGGAGCAGAGCCCGTCATTGCCCCGAGCGGCAAGCGCTTGAGAACGAGGAAATCGCCGTGGCAGAGCGGATCGAGCAGCGATTGGCGTTGTGTTTTCGGCGTGCCCATGTGCAGGAACCGCTCCTCTGTGAGATGGTTCGGCATTGCCGTAACCTCCTGTTTAACATCCACGACCTGAACGTCGGTCCCGACCAGGCGCACATGACTCTCAGCGTGGTCGGCAAGCGAGCGGAGATCAAAGAGGCGGAGCGATTCTTGACGACGTTCGACGTGGATCTGCGAAAGATTTCATCCGACACGTTCGAGGGCTTGCTTCCCGAGATTCCGGATCGCCGTGTGCAGGCGGCCCGGAACGACGTTCCGATGGAGCGCAAGCTGTGGCTGACGTTCGTGGGTCCGCTGCAACAGCATCCGTTTCTGTGGGTCCTCCTGAAGCGGTTCGACATCACGTTCAAGATCATGCAATCGGTGACCGGCGATCCGGTGAGCATCGTCTCGCTGCTGATCTGGGGGCCGAGGATCGAAGTCGAAGCCGCGGTGACGTATCTGCGCGAGCAGCGTGTCAATGTTGAGTACGGCGAGGTTGGCGTCAGCGCGCCGTTCGATCTGTGAGGTCGACCGAGGTTGCTGATGCCGGGACGTGAAGGAAACTGTTTTCGGCCATGAACCACCCAGCCAGACAAAACGCCCTATGGGCCGGCATCGGGGCGATGCTGATGCTGTATTACGGCTGGCGTGTCGGATTCCAGGGAACAACCTCGAGCGACTTTTATAACGCCACGGTCGAGTTTTTCGACTGGATGCTCAAGATCGGCGGGGCCTGCCTGGCCGTTGTCGCGGTCCTCTGCTTCGCCGGCCGACGGGTTGGCCTGCTGCTCGACGTGTTCGTGTCGGGCATCTGCGGCACGGTCATGGTCTTGTGCGCCCTCTATTGGCTCGGCTACGGCCTTATGCACGGCAGTGGGGTGGACCTGCAAGACCTCCTGTTTCTGATCTTCGGTGGCATGTTCGTCAGTGCGGCCCGCGGGTGCTGGACCGCTTATCGCGCCTCGGCGGCCGCCGGCAGGCGCCAGACCATCCCGACCACGGTTCCCTCGCCGCCGATCCATCCCGCCAGCGTCCGTCCAGTCTCGCTTCCAGAGGGCGATGAGCCGCCGCCGGACGGATATCTCGCCGCCCTGGCCAAGGAAAAAGACGAGCCGCCCCGTGCCTCATTTGAATAAAGACCATGGGAAAACATGAAAATCGACGATGCGGCGCCGACCGCACCGGCCCGTCGCGTTATTCCCGGCAGGTGCTCTACGAGCATCTCGACGAAGCCGCACAGGCGGCCCTGTTGGCCTCGCGGGTCACGCTGATCGGATGCGGGGCGTTGGGCACCGTCATTGCCAACACGCTCGTCCGCGCGGGGGTCGGCTTTCTGCGCCTGGTCGATCGCGACACCGTCGAATGGAACAATCTCCAGCGCCAAGTGCTGTTTGACGAAAAAGACGCCGCGGCGGGTCGCCCCAAGGCGATCGCCGCCGCCGAACGCCTGAACGCCATCAATTCAGAAGTCGATATCGAACCGGTCGTCGCCGACGCCCACAGCGGCAACATAGAGACGCTCGTAAATCAGTCGCAACTCATCCTCGACGGGACGGACAACTTCGAAACGCGCTATCTCATCAACGACGTTGCCATCAAGACTGGCACCCCGTGGATCTACGGCGCGTGCGTGGGGGCCTCCGGCATGATGATGCCCGTTCTTCCCGGCCGGACGCCCTGCCTCCGCTGCATCTGGGACACGCCGCCACCTCCGGGGATCAGCCCCACCTGCGACACGGCCGGCGTCCTCGGCCCCATCGTCCAGCTTGTCGCGGCCACGCAGGCCATGGAGGCCCTCAAGATCCTGGCCGGCCGGCACGACGCCGTCCTCCGCAGGCTCTTTCAGTTCGACGCCTGGTCCGGCCGCTATGAGACCTTCGACATGCAGCGGGCCTACGACGAGGGCGACTGCCTGTGTTGCAAGCGACGGACCTTCGAGTACCTGGACGGTGAACAGACCAGCAGGGCGGTTTCCCTGTGCGGACGAGAGGCGGTGCAGGTGGCGGCGCCGCAGGGCACGAGACTGGATTTGGGTGCACTCGCGGCCCGCCTGGCGTTGGTGGCAAAGTCTCCACCGAAATCCAACCGATACTTACTCCGGTTCGGCGTGGAAGGCTGCGACTTCACCGTCTTCCCGGATGGCCGCGCGATCATCAAGGGCGTGACAGAGCCGGATGCCGCCCGGACGCTGTATGCGAGGTACGTCGGTGCGTGACGGAGGCGCAGACTCGACCTCGGCGGTTCGGGCGTCCGTATAGCGGGAGACCATGGTCGACAGAATCATCACATGCGGGCTTCTGGCGTTGTCCGGGCTGGTGTTCCTGACGATTATCGGCCAAGCGCGGCGGCGCGCGGTCGACGCCGCCGAAGAGGAAATCCGCTGTGAAGAGATTCTCGAAGCGAGACGGAACGAGATGGGACGAGACAGGGCCGACCGGGCAGAATCCTCCTGAGCCTCTCATCCCTGCCCCGACGTTCCGCTCGCGTCGGACAGGCGGTCCGCTCACAAGTCGTGTCGGTCCTTCGACGCGTAACCCGTTACGGTGCGTGCAATTGCACTGCTTGCGGATTGACAGACGTCCGGTGTTCGGCTAAATTAAGAGGCAGACAAGTCGCTGGTGACGATCGCGGGAATCGCCCACAGTTCTGCCGGGGATGGTGATGACAGAGGTACCTCGAAGATTTGACGGTTTGCGCCGATGGTCGGGCGCCGCTGTTGTGCTGGGAGCAGTCGCCGCACTGTCGCTCATCGCCGTCGGCGCCCTCGAACTGAGCCGAGGTGATGCCGAACTGACGCGGTGGCCCATGTACATCTTCATCGCCACAGGCGTGATCGTTTTGGCGATGTTCGCGGGGATATGGGCAGCCCTCAGCCTGATGATCAAGATCGAGTCCAATTCCTTCCGCAGCTACGATGCTCTCCGCGAGTTACAGGCCCAAGGGGCCGAGTCGGGCGCCAACCTGCAAACCATTGCCGAAAGTGTTCAGCTTTCCGAAGTCGCCAAGAGCATCAGTCACCGCGGCAAGGAACGGACGGTCCTGCGACTGGCGATCAACGAAGAAATCATTCGGGGCGACTGGGAGGCCGCTTATGCCCTTGTTGAACAGCTCGAGGCCCGTCACGGCTACAAGAACGAGGCCACACGTCTCCGGGCCGAGCTCGACGGGTCCCGTGATTTGACCCGCCAGCACGCCGTCCATGATGCCGTCGAGCAGGTCAATGCCCACATGGATGCCCACGATTGGGATCGGGCACGGCGAGAAATGGATGACCTCCTGTCGCGCCAGCCGGACCATCCCGAAATCAAGACGCTTCCGGAGAAGTTCAAGAAACTTCGGAGCGAGCACAAGCGGCGGCTCCTGAAGACCTGGGACGAGGCGGTGCAACGGAACGATGTCGATCGAGGAATCACGACCCTGAAGGAACTCGACCAGTATCTCACCCCAAACGAGGCGGCCGCCCTCATGGAATCCGCCCGTGGCGTATTCCAAGCGAAGTTGCACAACTACGGCGTGCAGTTCTCACTCGCGGTGACCGAACACGATTGGCCCCAGGCACTGCACATCGGCCGGCAGATCATGGACGAGTATCCAAACTCACGCATGGCGCAGGAGGTGCGGGACCGGATTCATATCCTCGCCAAGCGGGCCGAGGATCGCGCGGAGGAGGGCGTGCCGCAGGCTTGACCGCCGGACCATCCGACCTACCATGGGATCGGTGACAACGGGTCATCGTAGGGTCCGCTGTGCGGACCTATGCGTTTTTGGAGCTTTCCTACGTCGTGTGGTCCGCACAGCGGACCCTACTCATGGACAGAGTGGAGGTCTCAGGGATGATGACACGATCCGCCCGAATGGTGATTCCGCAACACAGTCTTCACGACACGGCCACGGCCCGGCGGCGCTCCTGCCGATGGAAGCGCCCGGCGGCGCTCCTGGCCGCCGTCAGTTTGGCCGTTGCGGGTTGCGACCTGAGCGACAGCACATTTCGCGTGGCAGGAAGGGCTCCGTCGGCCTCACCGCCGCCAGCCCTATATACCTATCGTTATCCGTCGCAACCGCCCGTGGTCAGCGTGCCCGACATCAAGTCCTTTGTCGGGCGATACACCCGGCGACACAACGTCGTCCTTCTCGACGTCTGGGCGGGCTGGTCCCGCCGCTGCCGCGAGGAGATCGCCGACCTGGCCCGATTGCAGTCCGACCGGCCCGGTGAAGACGTCCAGGTCATCTCCTGCAACCTGGACCCGGCCGAACAGTGGAGCAGCCGCACAGTGCCCCAGTTGCAGGGGGCCGGGGCCAATTTCCCCTGTCTCGTCGTCCGACCTGACGAACGGGCCGCGATGCGGCAATGGCTTGGACCCAACTGGAGCTATGACCTACCCGCTCGATTCCTCATCGACCGGGACGGCCACGTTGCCGCTCAACTGCTGAGTGACGTGACGATCGCGCAGGTCACCGACGAGGCGCGACGCCTTGCGTCGGGATCAAGCGGCAAAGTGCGATTCGCCCGTCACGACGACGACGCGCCCTCGCTCCGACTCAAGTTGATCGATTGCCGCAACGGTCGCTGGCAGTCGATTCCGGAAATCTTCTCCGATTCCGTCTCCGCCGATCGTTTCGCCTCCCAGGCCGTGCAGTGGCTTGCGGCCAAGGTCGACCGAGCCGCCAATCCGAGAATCGCCGTGGCCCCTTTCGCGCCGACCTCCAATCGAAAGCAGCCCTCCACACTGGGAATCGACACCGCCAAGCGAATCGTGGCCGGTCTGCGGGATCGGGGTTACTTCGACCTGGTCGGCCCCGTTCGGACAGGGCACCTGATCGACGATGCCGGATTCTCGACGCTGGCCATTGACTATGCCCCGGCACTCATCAAAGGCCGCCTCAACGTGGACTATCTCCTCATCGGCTGGCTCAGAGTCGGCAACGGCCACGCCCGGCCGGTCCCTGCGCTGGCCGTCGGCGGCGACGACGACAGCCCGGGCGGCGACGAGGCCTTTGAGCACCGCCGCCCCGAGCGTATCGAGCCGTAGCCCTTCGCCGCCGAGAGGGTCGTCCACAGACGGCCAGACGCATGGTCACAAAACACAACGACCCGAACGGTGATATGTCATCGCCGTTCAGGTCGTTGTGTTTTCGTCAGGGGCGCAGGCCCGGTGTAGCGGATTGCCGTCCCGCTACAACTCCGTGTCGGGCAGGCTCTCTTCAATGGTCTTGACGATGGCCTTCTCGTGGCCGGCACCGACATCGGCCAGCAGAATCTTGCCGTCCGGTCCGATGACGTAAAACGTGGGGATACCGCTGACGTGGTAGGCCTTGGCGACGTCATCGGCCTTCAGAAGCAGGCCATAGGTGTAGTCTTTTTTCTTCATGTAGGCCGCGGGATCGCCGCCGCGTTCCCACGTGTTCATTCCGAAGACCTCGACCGGCTTGTCCTCGAATCGCTCATGGATTTTCTGGACACCCGGCATGGCCATCTTGCACAGCCCGCACCAGGTCGCCCAGAAGTCGAGCACGACGATCCGGCCCCGCAGGTCCTTGAGCGACACGGTCCGGCCCTGCGGCGTCTGGAGCGACCAGTCGGGCGCGGTGGTTCCGGCCACCAGCAAGGCGCGGGGAGGGTCGCGTCGCGGCTTCTCGATCTCCGTCTTCTTGTATCCGGCGGGGCGCTCGGGCGAAAATACGTCGTCGTCGAAATCAGGATCCGGGTCGAGTTCCGTGATGATGATGGAGAAATCGCCCCGGCGCCCCGCCCCGATGCGATCCACCCGCCGGGGCAAATGGTCGTCGCGGCCGAAGTACCAGCGAGACTCCTGGCTTCCGAGGACATTATAGACAACGTGGACCACGTCACAGTCGACGCCGCCGATCTTCCGTGTGCCCTCATAGGTCGCAGACTTACCGTTGAGTTCATCACTGAAGGGCGCTTCGTGAAGGAACTCGAGCAGGTACAGTGAATACGCCGCGCCCAGAAGCCGCGTCGCGTCCGGCATCTTCGCCTGTGTGTAGGTCTTGTCCGTGTCGTCGATCCGGGTCACCCGGCGTTCGTCGGTGGCCACGCGAACGCGCCGGGGTTCATCAGAGCCTCGAGGCGTCACCTCGGCCTCGATCGACAGCCTGGGCAGGGCCGGCCCGTTGCGGAACAGGCGACCGATCAGGCCACGTTTGCGGGCCGGCTTCGCCACCACCTTGCCGCGGACCTTCGGAAACCCCTCGGCGCGGCGACCCGATGTCGCAATCTCCGCCCGGTACGACACCTTTTTCACGGCCTTGGTGGCCGCATCGGCCTTTGCCAGAAGATCCATCGGATCCGGCGGCTCGGCACCGGCCGACAGACAGAGGGCAAACGACGCCAAGACCGGAGCAATCGCGATTCTGCTCATGGCATGGTCTCCCGAGCAACCTCGTGCAGAAGCAGGGGGCGACGCGATCGCGTCAGCTACGCACCCTGCGCAGCCTTGTCCTCGTATTCCTTGAGGGCCTTCTCGATCCCTGGACGCATCCGCGAACCCTCTTTCGATGCCTTGAGGGCCTTCTTCTGCCACTCGATGGCACCGGTCAGATCGCCGGAGTCGGCCAAGGCGCGGGCATAGGTGTCGAGAATCCCAGCATCCTTCTCATGGCTCAGGTCAACAGCCTTCTTCGCGCCCTTCAAGGCCAGCTTGAGATCGCGGGCGTCGGCATAGTCCTCTTCGGTCAGCAGGCTCCAGGCAAACTCGTTCAGCATCTGGGCATCATCGCAGCCGGCGACCATCTTGTAGCCGAACTTGGTGGCCGCGCCTGTGTCCTTGATCTTCGTCGCGAGGACCTGGAACTTCATCAACGCCGTGCGATGCTCGTTGGGCCGCAGGGCCAATACGGCGTTCGCGGAGGCGAGCGCCTTCTTCCATTCGGACGCCTGGAGGTGTGTCATCAGCTCGGTTTGGAGCTTGTTGAACTGCTTCGCCTCTTTCACGTAGGCCTTGTCACCAACCAGCTCACCCACCTGGATATCCAGACCGTCCATTGGATGACCGATCCATTTCACCTGCCCGCCCTGGACCACAAAGGCCGTGGGAATGCCATTTTGCCCGGCCGCCTTCATCCACGCCTTGTTCGTCTTGCCTTTCTTGTCGATCGCGACGGTGTATCGCATCTTCTCGCTCCAGCCGTCCTTGAGAAACGCCCGGACAACCTTGGACTTCTCGTCGCTGATGCCGATGAAGTGCACGTTGCGCTTCTTGAAGCTCTTGAAGTGGTCCTGCATCTCCGACATGTGCGGAATACTCATCTTGCACGGCCCGCACCACGTCGCCCAGAACTCGACCACGTAGATGTCGTCGGACTTCGCCGCACTCAGATCGATTGGATCGCCCTGAAGCCACTTGTCGATGTGCAGGGCCGGGGCCTTGCCGCCGACCTTCAACTCCGCCGCACCCGCGGCGCTCGCGATGCCCACCGCACACGCGGCAGCAAGAACCATCATGGATTTCTTCATCTGTTCACTCCTTGAAAAAAGGGTCACATTCAGTTCGGCCATCGGCGCACCGACGGCCCGGCACGCCCGCGCCGCGGATTGTACCTTACAATGCGCCGAGGGCCGCAGGTATTCCCGCAGACCGCAGCACTCGCCAGGGACACACACCGCATTTGCGGCCGCAGGCGCGCATCCCGACCCCTCCAACCTGGAACGGCCCCCGTCGGCCTGCTTCACGGCCGTTTTGTCGCGTTTTTCTCGCGGGCGAGGCGACTCGCAAGGATTGCACCCGTCTCGCATGTAGGGGGGGACACCCACACGGCTCAGTGTTGCCACTGATGCATCGCGCAGGACTAAAATGATCGACTGCATGGCTGGCCTGCTGGCCTGCCGTTTGGCGAGTCTGCCATTCACTTTGTTCTTGCACAGCCCCTGACGCGCATGGGCTCCGACCGGGTGCCGTCCGCCATCAACCGCCGGGGCGTCCGCCTCGATTACCGCCCTTGCCCTCTTCATTGTCGCCCGCCTCGGCGTCGACGAGCTTGATGGAGGTGAGGTAACCTGTCTTGGCGCCTTGAATCACATTCGCCTCGATCGGCTGATCGGCTTCGAGGTCGCCCAGATCGATCGTCGTGTTGGCCGCATCCGAGAATTTCGTCACATCCTCCAGCACCTTCAGCTTCAGCTTCTTAAGCCGAACTTTCTTCTTGCGGTTGCCGGACGATCGGGGAGCGACCTTCGGCGGCGGGCGGTTGGGGTTGATCTTCGCGGCGACCTCCGGCCAGTCACCGCTCTTCGGCTTGCACCGGAGAACAACGATGTCGCCGTCGATCTCGACAATCTTGCCCTCGACAGCAACGGGGTTGAATGTCATGTCCACGAGTTCTTTTTTCTTGAACCGGCTGGAACGCTTGCGCTTGTGCGACCGACCGTCGCCATGGTCATCCTCACCCGATTTTTCGACGGACCAGTTCACCGTACAGTACAACCCCGTGGAGAGAATGTCTTGAAGCTGGTCCTCCGCGAAGCTGCCGTCTCCGATGCGGATGGAAAACCCATTGTCTTTCCGATGAACGCGTAGCCTGAGGGTCTTCAGGTCCTTGCGGAACGGGCGGAAGATCAGGTGCCCGACCAGGTCGTCATCACCGGCATTCTCAACAGGGCTGAATTTCAGAATGCGGCCGAAGTAAGATCCGGAATCCGCCGGTGCACCGAGCTTGATTCCTCCGCCGCTTCGTGGCGGTTTCTTGCCGCGACCGCCGGTCGAACCGCCCAAGCCGATCTGTGCGACGGCTGGCTCCGCACCGACGAGCATGAGGCACGCCGCCAGTCCCAGTGCCCACCGCACCGCACGAGAATGTGTCAGTATACTCATGTCCGATCTCCTCTGATAGCAGAAACGACGACGGTCCGGCCGTCGCGCTTACGGAGTCCTTCCATCCACGTGTTTCAACCGAAACCCGGCGAAACACGGAATCGTACATCGCTCCCGCAGGAGCGCTCGCCTTGCTACGAGCGGCGTCGTTCGCGCTGCTCGCGAGGCTTACGGTCTTCGGGGTCGCGCTGGCCGCCCTCGCGGGCGTGAATCTCCAGAACCGTCCGCGGCCCGCCGTCTATCGCGACGGCGTCGAATTCCATGGTCGGGCGAAGATCCTCCAGCTTGGACGCCTCACCCTCGAGCGTAACCGTCGTGACACCGGCGACCGACAGGGTCAACCTCCGGCGCGTGGGTCTCTTCCTGGGGTTCTTGCCACGCTGTGGCCGCCGGGGATGACGGCCGCGAACCGTGACCGTTTCCGGTATCGCGGCCCGGACTTTCGGGCTTGCCATGACGACGATCTTCTTTCGATTGACCGACTTGATGACCCCCTCAATCTCGACCGTTCGGATTCGTATCTCGCCCGCCATTCGCCCATCCAGATCGTCCGCGGTCCGCCAGTTCATCTCCACCGGTGTGCCGGTCACCAACAGGGAGCGCACTCTGGCCGGAGACAGCGTGGCGTTCCGGACCGAATACGCGGTGTCGCGCATCAGGACGGCGGCATACTGGCGACCTTCGTTTGTCCGGACAGCAATCGTGCCGGTCTTCTTCGAGCCGGAGCCGGCGCTGTCGCCGGAATCCCTCCCGCCATTGGGTCGCTGCTTTCCATAGAGCCGGATACGGACGATCTTGCCGCGAACCGTCCCGTGTTCGCGCGAGCCCCGCCCGCGGACCACACGACCCTGTCGTGACCGGGAGTTGCCGCCGGATCGCTGGGCGGATACAGTTGGGGCGCACAGCGAGATGATGGCGATCGCGGTCAGGACATCGCGAGGGTTGAATCGCATGTTAACTCCGTGAATGGCGGTTTTCGGGCTGGAGTGCCAACTCCGATGTCATTCTAGGCCACAACGGGAGATATCACAAGTGCGGACAAGGCGACAGGGTGACGATTTCACGATGGCAGCGGGCGGAGCGGTCTCCACGGCGACCGGGGTCGCCCTGATGATCCTCGCGTCTCTGGGGGCCGTGAACCCGGCCTCGGGGGCACCGCCGACGAGCCATCCTCGCAGCGGTCCCGCTCCCCTGCCCGACGGCTTCATCTCACGCGAACTTCGGCTGCCGGACGGCTCCGTGCGGAAGTACACGGTCTTCGTCCCCGCCGACTATGACCGCGACGCCTCTCACAAGTGGCCTGTGATCGTGTTCCTGCACGGCAGCGGGGAGTGTGGCGTGGACGGGCGCCGTCAGACCCGAGTCGGACTCCCGAAATACATCGCCGGGCGGCCCAAGCGATTTCCGTTCATCACCGTGATGCCCCAGGCCCGAACGCTCTGGTTCCGCAACGAAGACGCCGCCGCGGTCTGGTTGGCGCTCGAGGAGGTCCATCGAGAATATCGCACCGATCGCGACCGCGTCTATCTGACGGGACTCTCCATGGGCGGCTTTGGGACGTGGGAACTGGCGATGCTGCGCCCGGACGTCTTTGCCGCGATCGTGCCGGTCTGCGGCGTCGGCCACGAGGACTACGCCTCGAACATCGTCCATGTCCCGGTCTGGGCCTTCCATGGGGCCAGGGATCGGAACGTCCCGGTTGCCGGCTCCCGAAAACCCATCGAGGCCCTCCGCCAGCTCGGCGCCAAGCCCAAATACACCGAGTTTCCCACCTTAGGGCACCAGTGTTGGGATCGCGCCTACGCCACACCCGGGCTGTGGCCGTGGCTTCTCAAGCAGCACCGCAACCCCCCGCCTCGAGCGATCGACTACAAACTCCCCAGAGGAACATCGCGTCTCTGGTGGCTCGCGGTCGAGGCCGATCCTGAAATCGACCACCCGGCGCACATCCACGCGACCATCGAGGACAATGGTCGTGTGTCGATATCGAGCGATGGAATCCGATCGTGGGCGTTGGTTTCCGATTCCGAGCCGCTCACGCCGGGTGACGCCGTTGAGGTCACATGGAACGACAAGACCGTCTACCGCGGTCCGTTCAAGGGGACGCTCAGCGCACAGCCGCCGGAGGCGACGGCGACGGGCGGATAGCCCCCGGCGGCAGCCGGGTGTTCGACGTGGGCGTGTGTTTGAAGGTTAGCCGATAGCCTTGGGGGTAGTCGGGAGGTCGGACGATGTTGCTGCGAGCGAGCCGTAGCTTCTTTATGTGCATAGTGGCGACCGCCGCGATGGCGGCGGGGTCTGGGTGTGCCGGCGGGGCCGCGGCCGACCGGGGCGTCGTGCAGATCGGCTCGACCAAGGCCGGTCTGTTCGGGCTGCCGCCCGAGTATCTTGCCCTGCATCCTCGGCTTGAGGCCGTGTTCGAGCATCGCGTGAGGTTTTCCGCCCAGCCGGACGGCATCGCCTTGGGCCAGCAGCTCGAACAAGGGCAGATCAGCTTCGCGATCATGTCGTGTAGTGAGTACGCCCAGGTCGTCGATCCGACCCGTCTGAAGCTGCTCGCCTCTGCCGTGAACACCGCCGGCAAGACCTCCCGCAAGGCCTTCCTCGTGGCCAAGGCCGACTACAACATTAAGTCGATCGCCGACTGCAAGGGCCGTCGGTTCGCCTTCGGCGCCCACGGCGATCTCCTGACCGACCTGGCCGCTCAGGCGGCCCTGGAGAAGGGGGGCGTGTCGGTCAAGGACCTGTTGTCCGAGCTTGTCCTGTTGACACCGCCGCCGTTTGCCTTCGAGGGCCGCTTGTACCGTGGCAAAGGCGTGGCGACAACGATCCTGGCCGACATCACCGTTAATGCTGGGGTCATCGACGAAATCGACTACGCCGCGATGCCGGACGCGGGTGGCAATTTCATCACGGGACCGTCCAAGGACCTTTTCGTCAAGCTCGGAGAGACGCGGACGATTCCCGAGAGGGTCGTGGTGGCCGGCCCGAATGTGGACCAGGACGCCACGGCGAAACTCACCGACTTCCTCGTCAACAAAGTCAAGGACGATCCGAACATCTGTCGCCAACTCGGTGTCGCGGGGTTCGCCCCCGCCGACCGAGCGGCTTACGACCATGTCCGCCAGTGGCTCTCCGGCCTGAAGTAACGCCGGCGGCGGGCGATCGTCGCCGGACGGGGGGCAATTTGCCGATACACCTTCGAAGGGCTGGCGGAAGATCCCCCGGCCCGGTTCCTCGTTGCCGAAGGAGCTGTCCATGTCACCTTCGCCGAGTCGAGTGATCTGTCTCGCGATTGCGACCGTTTTTGTCGTCACGGCCACCCGGCAGGCTGCGGCACAGCGCCTTCTGGGCGCGACCGACCGAATCCCATCCCGTATCCATGCCCCCGGGCACGTCGCCGATGCCGGCCCCGCTCGGCGGAGTAGATCGCCGATACCGGACCCGGTCGGTTGGCAGGTGGCGCTCGACCGCACCGGGTTTTCGCCGGGTGTGATCGACGGGATCATCGGCTCGAAGACCCGCGCCGCGCTGCGAGCGTTTCAGGCGTTCTCCGGGTTGAAAACAAGCGGCGAACCGGACGGCCCGACCCGCGTCGCGATGGGAGTGGGGTTGCGGCCCGCCGTGGTTCGCCGGACGTTGACAAGCGTAGACGCAAACCTGGTTGCGCCCACACCGCGGGACTGGATGGCGCGATCCGAGGCGCGGTTTCTGGGTTATCGTTCGCTGGCCGACCTGGCGGCGGAACGAGGTCATTGCACGCTACGGCTGCTGCGGAAGCTCAACCGCGGCATGAATGTGGAGGAGCTCAAGGCGGGCGACTCGCTGCTCCTGCCCAATGTCGAAGGGACATGGCCGGAGGTTTCCGAGAGTCCGTCGGATCGACAAGAGCGCGGCACGAACGCCGCGGTCCCGAGGGCCGCCTCCCTGGAGGTTGACCTGGAGGCAAAGCGGATCCGCGTCCTCGACGCCGCCGCGAACACGATCGCCATGTTCAATTGCTCGATCGCGCGCGATCGCGACAAGCGGCCTACCCGACCATGCCACATCAAGACAATCGTCAAAAACCCGGTCTATCTGTTTGATCCGGCGCACTGGCCCGAAGTGCACGACGTCGATCGCCGACTCAACATCCCGCCCGGACCACGCAATCCGGTCGGGCTTTGCTGGATCGGACTGACCCTGCCGGGTTACGGCATGCACGGCACGCCCGACCCCGAGATGATCGGCAAGACCGGTTCGCATGGGTGCTTCCGGCTGACCAACTGGGATGCGCTGCGGCTGGCCGGGATGGTTCGCGTGGGGATGGATGTACGATTCGTCGAGGGCAAGCCGACGGCTTCGGGCCGGAGCGGTACGATGTCGACCCTGACGACCGCGGCCATACCGCGTGGGCGGTGACCGGCACGAAGGGTCAAGCGCCAAGTCGGGCGGCCGAGGGCATGTCGGAAACGATCCCTGATACCGGGAGGGTCTTCGATCGCTGGACCGCGTGGACGCTCATGGGTGTCGCGGCGTTCATGCTCTGGGGGGCCACTCACTACACAGTCTTCGACGACGAGGCCTTCAGTTGTCGGCGCTACGTCCTTCCTCTGGCGGAGATGGTCTCGGCGCTGTGGCACGGTGTGGAACCCGATCCGCCACTCTATTACGTCCTGCAGAATGGCTGGGTGCGTCTGACGGGCGTGGGGCCGCTCGGGCTGCGCAGCCTGTCAATGCTGTTGTTTCTGGCGGGCCTCGTGTTCATCCGGCTGGCAGGTACCGCCTGGTTCGATGCACCAACCGGCCGCGTGGTGATGCTGCTGGCCGCCCTGCACCCCGCCCATCTCTTCTTCGGGTTCGCGGCCCGATGGTATGCCATGATGTTCCTGGCCGTCGCAGTGCTTCTCTATGCCACGGGGCGCATCGTGCATCTCGAGCACGGCCGCAACACCGCCGGTCGTTCACGACGTCCGCCCGGGCCTCCCCAACGCATGTCGTGGCCGCGCATGGGCGGATGGGCCGTCGTGGCGGCGGCGGTGTGCTACACCAACTATTTCGGTCCCGTCGTGGTGGGGCTGGTCTGGCTCGCCGGTGTCTGGTGCACGCGCGGCGTCGCCCGGGCCTGGCGGCGATGGCTTGTCGCATTGGCGACAACCGTCGCGCTGTTCGCCCCTTGGGGGCCGCCGTTTGCCTGGCAGTTGACGCACTTTCCCGGTGCGGACCGCTCGGTCGCATCCTACATGGCCACGGCCGCCCGGACGGGGCTGGCCCTGCTGACGGGCGACCTCGCCTCGCCCGGGGCGTGGTGGGCCTGGGGACCGATGATCCTGTTCGCGATGGCGGTGATCATCCTGTGCATCCGGCAGGCCCACACCGTAGGGCCGATGGCAACGGTCGTGATCGGTTGTCTAGCCGCCGGTGCGTTTTCGCTCAGCATGAAAGACAAATACATCATGACCCTCAGCGGTCCGGCGTGCATCCTGGCCGCGGCCGTGCTCGTTGCTGGTTGGCGTGCCGGCCGCCGTCGTACCGAGGGCCGGATCGCGCGGGTGGCCGTGACCGCACTCGCCATCGGCTGGGCCGGATGTCTCTTCAACCTTGCAGCACAGCGGAATTGGTCGAGCCTGCGGTGGCTGGATCCGTTCGAATCCATCGCCCGCAACGTTCGGCGGTCGCTTGCTGAGGATTCCGCGATCGTCGTCGCGGCATCGCACCCGTCCGTCCGCTACTACCTCGCCTGCCTTCGCGTGCTGGAGATTCTAGGACCAGATGCCGATCGGTCGTGGCGGATCGATCCCGCAGCGTGGCAGCGGGCGGACGCCCCGCGACCGGGGCCGGTTCCCATCAGAGACAGCGGTGTGTGCGCGCCGCGAGACATCCTCCATGCCGCACCCGATCAAACGTCGGAGGCCGCCGTCACGAGCGTCGCTCAGTGGATCACCATTGAGACGACCGGCTATTCCGATGACGCCGACGGGGCGACATTCCGCGCGATCCTGCGGCGTGACTTCAAAATGACGCGCGAGCGCAAGTGGCTCCGGGACCCCGACGCCTCCCTCAAGGACCGGCTCGACCCGGCCTTCAGACATCCCTCGTGGCGGATCGTCGTCCGGCACTGGAATCGCCGGCCTCTGCCCCGGCCTTGACGCGGCCGCTGGTGCTCCGACGCACGTGACTTGATCGGTGATGTGGACATCCCGCCCGCATCTACACGCAGACAGCACACCGGCGGGACGCCGATGCTCCCCATCAATTGAGCAGCGTCGGAGCACTCGGAGGGTTTCGCCCGTCCGATCGATTTTTTTTAAATCACTGTCCAATTGAAGCCCGTTGCAGCGGAGAACAAGTGACCCGATCGGGTCTAACCCGCTCTCCCATTCCTTCTCCGAATGCGGGTGCCACGGTCCATTTCAAGGGCCGCGGTGCCCGCGCGCGCCGCCATATTGACATCGGCAGCCGACATCGGCGACAATGGACGCGTGGGTCGGAGGGTGTCGTTGATGCGTTCCGGACCCTCCGTCCACGCGTTGAAGACCCTTCCGGTAGCGCCCAGAGGCGAAAGATGCCCGAGTTGCGAATCCACTATTCCGGTGGCCGGATCGTTCCGGCGAGGGTCAACAGACCCGAGCTGTTGATCGGGCGAGATGCGTCCTGCGACGTGGTTCTGGAAGACGCGATCACGTCACGCCAGCACGCCCGTTTCAGTCGCGACGACAAGGGCGGCTACTGGATTCACGATCTTCAGAGTAAGAACGGAACGACCGTAAACGACCGGGAAGTGAAACGCAGCCGTGTCCGCCACGGCGATCGGATCGGGATCGGCGACTGCTTTCTGACCTTCGATGCCGGCGCGGCGGAGACGCAGGTCGTCCTGAAGGATCCGGTCCGCACCGGGTCGGTGACGACGAACGCGTGGGACCCATCCCATCGCATCATGCTTCCGCAACAGCGCCTCGAAAAGTTGTACGAACTCAACGAGCGGTTGACCGGCCGTTTCGACCGGGACGACCTGCTGAACGAGGTGCTGGACATCTGTATCGAGTTGCTGCGTTTCGAACGCGCGGGCGTGGCCGTCTGGCGGGGCGATCCGTCGCCTCCGGAGTGGGTCGCGCTCCGCAACCTGCGGGCCGATCCGTCCGGTGAGTTTCACATCAGCCGCAGCATGGTGGACCAGGCCCTCCATCGGGCCGAACGCATCCTGTTGAACGACAGCGCCGCCGCGATGGCAGACCCGACGGCAAGCATCATCTCGAACCACATCCAATCGGCGATGTGCGTGCCGATGATGTACCTCGACCGCGTGCGGGGCGTCATCTACGGCGACCGCGTCTCGACCACCGGCGGCTACACCCACGAAGACATCGACTTCTTCGCCGCGCTCGGGCGACTCGGGGCCATGGGCCTCGCCAACGTCCAGTTGCTCGACGAGATGACGCGCCGCCGTCAGGTCGAAACCCAGGTCCAGTGGGCCAGAAAAATACAGACCGATCTCTTCCCCGCCGAGCCGCTCATCCGCGACGGACTGCACATCGCCGGCCTCAACGACCCGGGCCGTAACGTGTCGGGCGATTACTACGACTACTTCGTGCGGCCGGACGGACTCATCGCGGTGGTCATCGCGGATGTGATGGGCAAGGGTATCCCTGCTTCCTTGCTCACCGCCAACCTGCAGGCCGCCGTCCACGTAAAGCTGGAGACGGAAACGGATCTGCCCGGCGCGGTCGACCAGCTCAATCGACTCATCTGCGGGAACGTCAGCGAGTCCCGGTTTATCACCGCGCTGTTCGGCCTCCTCGATCCGGCGAGGGGAATCTTCACCTATGTCAACGCGGGCCACATGCCGCCGTATCGGCTGCAGCCGGGCGGCCGGGTCGAGTGTCTGTCCATGGAATCGGCCCTGCCGTTGGGCGTCGAAGCGGATTATCGCTACCAGCAGGACGTCTTCGACCTGAGCGATCGGCCGGTGACGCTGTTTCTCTATACCGATGGCATCCCCGACGCCGAAAACGACGACGAGGCGCGATACGAAACGGGCCGACTCGTAGAATCCCTGCGCTCCAACGCCGACCAGACGCCGGACGCCCTGCTCACCCGGGTCCGCGCCTCCATCAAGCAGTTCACACGCAATCATGCCCAGACCGACGACATCACGCTCCTTGCGATCCGGCTGGACCGTGCTGGACCGAGAATCCGGTCTCGGTCCTGACCGAATGGGCGTGTGGCATGTCCATCCGCGGGCAGAGAACGGGGTCAGGCTACTTTACCGCCTGCTTCTTCGGCCCCTGCTGG